>NZ_CP113977.2:1221521-1526902 GCF_026870175.2 Flavobacterium aestivum
TCATTATTTCCAAAGGCATTACACCATCAAATTCCTTTTCGAAAAATATGATATCCTTGAAAAAATCTTCTTTTTTGGGCATGTCCTCAATCAGACTTCCGGAAATACGCATTTGGTAAATCCCAACTATACTGATGATTAAAAGACTTACTGCTACTACATAAATAGAGAAACGGTTGTGTTTTACGTTTCTTAGAATCCAATCCATGAAACGCTTGATGGAGTTCCTGTCCAAATGTTCTAAATGCCTGTCTATAGGTGCCGGTACATAACTGTGCAAAATAGGAATGGCAATAATACATAGAATGAATAGTAACAAAATATTAATCGAAGTTACGTTTCCGAACTCGATAAGTAGTTTGTTGTTTGAGGTAATGAAAGTAAAAAATCCAATAGCCGTAGTAACATTAGTCATCAACATGGCTGTTCCTACCTTGGTAGTAACGCGTTGTAAGGCTTTGGCTTTGTTACCGTGAGTTTTGTATTCCTGATGGTATTTGTTGGTGAGGAAAATACAGTTAGGAATTCCGATAACGATCATTAAGGTTGGTACCATCGCGGTCAATACCGTGATTTCATAATTTAATAATCCTAAAATTCCAAAAGACCACATTACACTGATGATTACAATGAATAATGAAATCATTGTGGCTCTAAAACTTCTAAAAAAGTAAAAGAACAACAAGGAAGTAAGAAATAAAGCGGCTCCAATAAAAAGTCCAATTTCCTTTAGGATTGTTTGTGCATTGAGTGTTCGTATATAAGGCATTCCTGAAACACGAAGTTTGATGTCGGTTTCTTTTTCAAAAACTTTTATCGCAGGAATTAATTGATTGAGTACAAAATATTTTCTTTCCGGAGTGTTTACGATTTTCTTGTCTATGTAAATTGCCGAACGAATACTTCCAGATCTTTTATTAAAAAGTAATCCTTCGTAAAAAGGAAGTTTGTTAAAAAGCTCGTATTTTATTTTTTGGAGGTAGGTTTTGTCAATTGTTTTGCTTTGGTCGATAAAAGGAACTAGCTCAAACTTTTCAAGAGTTTCATTTTTTTGTAGTTTTTTCAAGTCATTCAATGAAATAACTAAATCAACATCTTTGTTCGATTTGATGGTATTCATCAATTTCGTCCAAGAGGCATAAACTTTTGGGGTAAATATTGCATCGTTTTTTACACCAATGACAATCAGGTTACCTTCTTCTCCAAATTTATTCAAAAAGGCATTGTATTCTATATTGACAATGTTATCGGCAGGTAATAAATTGGCTTCGGTATGGGTAAAATGGATGTTTTTCCATTGCATTGCAAGAAGTGCTGTAACTAACGCAATTAATGATAACATTAATATTTTATTCCTAAGAACAACTCTAGCGATTAATTCCCAGAATCCTAGACTAAACCATTTTTTCATATTCAAATTTTTAACGCGGCAAATTTAAGTAAACCCATACAGTTATTTCGCTTTTTAGGTATTTGATTTATGTTTTTTTGAGCATATAGTATTGATGGTATTAAAATATGATTACTATTTAAATTAGTTTTATTATTAATAGATTTGTTTTTCTCATCTTTGTTTTTTTAAAATTAAATGTCGCACTCATATCAAGTATGAAAAATTACAGGAATACAATTTTTTATTTCGTTATCACTGGCGGTTTTTCCGCATTAATCTACTGGATTATTCTACAAGGAAAACATTTAGAAATGTCCAAAACAATGAATACTCCTATAGCAACAAATGATTCTTGGGGAGATTTTCTAGTATCGATGTTGCATAATATAAAAGATCCATTAGCTATTTTACTGGCACAGATTATAATGATTATATTGGTGGCTCGTTTTTTTGGATGGGTTTTCAAAAAAATTGGGCAGCCCTCAGTAATTGGAGAAATTATTGCAGGTATTGCATTGGGTCCCTCATTATTAGGGATGTATTGTCCAGAATTTTTTCATGCTCTTTTCCCCGCAAACTCTTTAGAAAATTTAAAGTTTTTGAGCCAGATAGGATTGATTCTATTTATGTTCGTAATAGGAATGGAATTGGATATCAAGGTTTTGAAAAACAGAGCCAAAGAGGCTGTTGTTATTAGTCATGCCAGTATTGTGATACCATTTGCATTAGGGATTGGGTTGGCTTATTTTGTCTACAACCGTTTTGCTCCGGAAGGAGTTAAGTTTCTTTCTTTTAGCTTATTTATGGGAATCGCCATGAGTATTACAGCGTTTCCGGTATTGGCAAGAATTGTGCAGGAGCGAGGCATGCATAAAACCAAATTGGGGGCTATTGTGATTACTTGTGCAGCGGCCGATGACATTACGGCTTGGTGTTTGCTTGCTGTGGTAATTGCTATTGTCAAGGCAGGAACTTTTGTAAGTTCATTGTATATTATTTCATTAGCACTGTTATATGTTTTACTAATGATTTTTTTGGTAAAACCTTTCTTGAAAAGGATAGGGGATTTATACGGAACCAAGGACAGTTTGAGTAAACCTGTTGTTGCTATATTTTTTCTCACATTGATTGTCTCATCTTATGCTACTGAGTTAGTGGGGATTCATGCGCTATTCGGTGCTTTTATGATGGGAAGTATCATGCCGGATGTTCCCAAGTTTAGAACAGTTTTTATAGAAAAAGTCGAAGATGTTTCGGTTATACTTTTACTTCCATTATTTTTTGTATTCACAGGATTACGAACCGAAATAGGATTGCTCAACGATCCTTATTTGTGGAAAGTTACAGGCTTTATTATTCTTGTAGCTGTAGTTGGTAAATTTTTCGGGAGTGCGCTGGCTGCAAAATTCGTTGGACAAAATTGGAGAAACAGTTTAATCATTGGTGCCTTGATGAATACCAGAGGTTTGATGGAGCTGATTGTTCTTAATATCGGTTTGGAGCTTAAAGTGCTTACAACTGAGGTTTTTACGATGATGGTGATTATGGCACTGGTTACTACTTTTATGACTGGACCTGCCTTAGACTTGATTAATTATATTTTCAAAACAAATGATAGAACGGATCATGAGGATGAAATAAAATACAGTAAATATCGAATCTTAATATCATTTGGAAACAACGAAAAAGGAAAATCTCTTTTGCGATTGGCTAATAGTTTAGTAAAAAAGCAAAAAGAGAAAGCCAGTATTACTGCTTTGCACTTGTCCCTAAGTGATGAAATGCACCCTTTTAATATAGAGGATAAAGAGAAAAGTAGTTTTAATCCGATTGTAAAAGAGTCAATTCTTTTGAAACAAGAGATTACAACCATTTTTAAAGCTACGATTGATATTGAAAACGAAATAACTGATATCGCCAATCAAGGAGATTATGATTTATTGTTGGTAGGTCTTGGAAAATCTATTTTTGAAGGAACGATTTTAGGGAAAGTAATCGGGTTTACCACAAGAATAATCAATCCGGAACGATTGATTGACAAGTTTACTGGTAAAGAAGGATTGTTCGCTAATTCTCCATTTGATGAAAGAACAAGACAAATTGTTTTGAAAGCTAAAATGCCGTTGGGTATTTTGATTGACAAAGATCTAAAAGTAGTGGATCAAGTGTTTGTTCCTATTTTTTGTCCAGAAGATTCCTTTTTGATTGATTATGCTCAAAAATTAATTTTCAATAATGATTCTAAGGTTACCTTCTTGGATATTAATGGACTAATTAATTCTAACTTTGTAATTGGAAGTGCCATCAGTTCATTAAAACAAAAATTTCCAAATAATATTATTCTGGATAATGAATCGATTCTTAAAATAGATTTCCTAGAGAAACAGGACTTAATGATTGTGAGTCTGGATAGTTGGAAAGATTTGTTGGATTCCCGCTCTGTTTGGTTAAGTGGAGTTCCTTCTGTATTGATTATAAAACATTAACTATGAAATCGCCACTAAAAACCAAGTTTGTGAAACAAACACCTATAAATAAAAGGTGATAACATATATGACCACTGACAAATAAACTTTACATATATGAATTGGATTTTACTTATTATTGCAGGCTTATTTGAGGTAGGTTTTGCTACCTGTTTAGGCAAAGCCAAAGAAACTTCAGGAATGACATCTACTTTATGGATGGTTGGTTTTTTTATAGCACTATCTATTAGTATGACTCTATTGTATAAAGCTTCACAAACGCTGCCAATTGGTACAGCATATGCCGTTTGGACAGGAATTGGAGCTGTAGGAACTGTTTTAGTCGGTATCTTTATCTTCAAAGAACCAGCTGCTTTCTGGAGACTTTTTTTCTTAACTACTTTGATAGCATCTATAATTGGGTTGAAGTTTGTGTCTGCACATTAAAATGTAAAAAATCATTTTTTAATATTTCTAATTCAAACTTAAGATGGATAATGCACAAGGAAACAACAGTACCGTATATGTGTTACTGATAATTATTTTGGTGTTCATTGGTGTGATTTGTTACCTTGTTTACCGATTAATTGAATCTGGAAAAGCCAAAAAGAGTGTAGAAGAGAAGTTTGATTTACTTGAAATGAAAGTAAATAATCTTCAATTGGAAACATTAGAATCTAAACTGAATCCACACCTCTTCAAGAATATACTCAACTCTATTCAATCGCATGCCTATCAAACGTATTTTGCTTTAGATAAATTAGCCAATGTTTTGGATTACATTTTGTATGAAAGTCAAAAAAAGTTTGTTTCACCAAAAGAAGAAATCCAGTTTGCCCTCAACCTTATTGAAATTAATAAAGTTAAAGTGAGTCCGCTTTTTGAATTGAAAGTAAAAACGAAGATTAATGAAGAAGAAAAGCTGTATGAGCAAAAACTTTTGGCTCCTCTGATTTCGATTGATTTAATAGAGAATGCTTTTAAGCATGCCGATTTGCAAAGTTCTGATGCCTTTATTTCTATACTATTTGAGTTTAAGGACAATTGTTTTAGTTTGACAGTTTCTAATAAAATTTCAGAGAAAAAAGCATTAAAGAAGGAACGAAGCGGTATTGGTGCCACTACATTAGAACAACGATTGAAAATTATATACAAGAATCAGTACAAATTGGATAAATTTGTTGAAAATGACATTTATATTGCACATTTAAAAATCAATCTACTTGAATACAAAAATCAAATGTTTACTGCTTGATGATGAGTTGCCAGGACTAACTTATCTGAAAATGCTTTGTGAACAAATTCCTGAATTAGAAATTATAAAGGCGTTTAACGATCCACAAAAATTACTCGATGAAATGCCTAAGCTCGATTTCGATTTGTGTATTTCGGATATCGAAATGCCAGGGATTGATGGGTTGACTCTGGCCAATTTGCTGCAAGATAAACTGGTTATTTTTACCACGGCCTACAAGGATTACGCTGCCGAAGCATTTGATATTGATGCAGTGGACTATATCACTAAGCCGGTTACGAAAGAACGTCTGGAGAAAGCGGTTGTAAAAGTTTTAGAACGGTACAATAAATCTAAGACTTCAAAGAAATTTATTCATTTAAACACAGATAAAGGAAAGTCATTGTTGTATTTTGATCAGATTCAATACATCAAAACGGCATTGTCAGATAGTAGAGACAAGGAAGTGCTTCTTGCAGACGGAACCTTTTTGGTACTTAAAAATATAAAGTTTGATTCGCTTTTAAGCCAGCTTCCCAAGGCTGATTTTTGTAGAGTGAATAAAAAAGAAATCATTGCAATATCGGCAGTACAGTTTTTCAATCATAATGAAATTACACTCTCGCTTCATGAGAAAAAAGGAAAACCTATTGTCTTAGTTTTGAGCGAAACCTATCGTTCTGATTTTTTATCGAAAGTGAAAATCTAACTTATTACAAAGTTTTGTACTCTTGTTACATTCAGCAAAAATTAGGTTGAAATTCATTTTATACCTCAAAAATCTGTTCTCATATTTGCACGAAAATTTAATAATTTAAAAGAGCAGTATTGTATGAGAAGTATTAAGAATTCTTTTTTCTATTTGACCATTATTGGTGGTTTTTCTGTTTTGATGTATTGGATTGTCCTAAAAGGGAAAATGCTGGAAACAGGACGGAATATTGTTACTCACCATATAGAAAATGGACATTGGAATGATTTCTTAGAGTCTATGAAGCACAATTTGCAACACCCTTTAGCCATTCTTTTGGCGCAAATTGTAACTATTATTTTGGTGGCTCGTTTTTTTGGATGGGTTTGCAGAAAAATTGGACAACCAACCGTAATAGGCGAAATGATTGCAGGTATTGTCTTGGGACCTTCTCTAATCGGGATGCATTTTCCGGAGTTTTCGGCTATGTTGTTTCCAAAAGATTCTTTGGGGAACTTGCAATTTTTGAGCCAGATTGGGTTAATCCTTTTTATGTTTGTTATTGGAATGGAGCTTGATTTAAAAGCACTCAAAAACAAAGCGCATGATGCCGTTGTTATTAGTCATGCAAGTATCATAATACCATTTTCACTAGGATTGGGCTTGGCTTATTTTATTTATCATTCTTTTGCTCCACAGGGGGTTGAATTTCTTTCTTTCGGGTTGTTCTTGGGAATTGCGATGAGTATAACAGCATTTCCGGTTTTGGCTGGGATAGTTAGGGAACGTGGTATTCATAAAACTAAATTAGGAGCTATCGTAATTACATGTGCTGCAGCAGATGATATTACCGCATGGTGTATTCTGGCAGCAGTAATTGCTATTGTAAAAGCAGGTTCATTTACCAGTTCTCTATATGTTATTGCAATGGCAATATTATATGTGCTACTGATGTTGAATGTGGTTCGTCCTTTTTTGAAGAAAGTAGGAGATTTGAATGCAACAAGAGAAAGTTTGAACAAACCCGTAGTGGCTATTTTCTTTTTGACTTTATTACTCTCTTCTTATGTTTCAGAACTGATAGGAATTCATGCTTTGTTCGGAGCATTTTTGGCAGGGGCAATCATGCCGGAAAACAATAAATTCCGTTCTATTTTTATCGAAAAGGTAGAAGATGTTTCAGTTGTTGTCTTGCTTCCTTTGTTCTTTGTTTTTACTGGTTTAAGAACTCAAATAGGATTAATAGATGATCCACATTTATGGAAAGTTACTGGCTTGATTATTTTGGTAGCTGTAGCAGGTAAGTTTTTCGGAAGTGCACTGGCGGCAAAGTTTGTTGGTCATAGCTGGAAGGATAGTTTATCTATTGGGACATTAATGAATACAAGAGGTTTAATGGAATTGGTGGTGTTGAATATCGGGTATGATTTAGGAGTCTTGTCTACCCAAATTTTTACGATGATGGTGATTATGGCTTTGGTAACTACCTTTATGACAGGACCGGCTTTGGATTTAATCAATTATGTTTTTAGAGCAAAACCTACTATTGTTCCTGAAGAAATAAGTAGTAAAAGCAAGTATAAAATCTTGATTTCTTTTGCTTCATCTGATAAAGGCAAAACACTGCTAAAGATTGCCAACAGTTTAGTTAAGAAACAAGGTGGTAATACAATTGTAACAGCAATGCATTTATCATTAAGTTCAGAGTTGCATTCCTTTGATGTTAAGGATCATGAAAAAGAAATCTTTTTGCCTGTTATTGCCGAATCAGAAAATCTAAAACAAAATATAGTTACCCTTTTTAAGGTGTCTAATGATATTGATTCTGAAATAACAGAAACGGCGAATCAAGGAGATTATGATTTGTTATTAGTGGGCTTGGGGCAATCAATTTTTGAAGGAACCTTATTGGGGAAAGTGCTAGGTTTTACAACTAGAATCATCAATCCAGACCGTTTGATTGATAAAATTACTGGAAAAGAAGGTTTGTTTGAAAATTCTCCTTTTGATGAAAGAACCAGACAAATAATAGCCAATAGCAAAATGCCTGTTGGAATTCTTGTTGACAAAGAGTTAGAAGAAATCAATCGGGTTTTTATGCCAATTTTCAGTAAAGAAGATGGATTTTTGATGGATTTTGCCCAAAAACTGATACACAACAATGGCTCTCAAGTAACCGTTTTGGATGCTTTAGGTGAAATAAAAGATAGTAATAGAGAAATTCAAGAATTAGTTCGTTCTATAGAACAAATAGCACCCAATCATATAATGATGATGCAGGAAAGAACAATTAAAAAAGAATTTTTAGAACAACAGGATTTGATGATTATTAGTCTGGAAAGTTGGAAAAAATTAATTGACTCCCATAGTACGTGGCTCAATAATACACCTTCGGTATTGATTATTAAACCATAATGAAATCCAGAAAGAAAGTTGTAAATTACTTAAATGCCCAGATCAATATTAAAAGTCAATTTGATAGCTAAATTATCTTCAAATTTGCTCAAATGATTTGGGCCATAACGGTAATAACCTCCAAGACCAAATCCGTTGTAGATTTTATTGAGTTCTATTCCAGATTCAAAGAAACCCTTGTTTAGTGTTTTATGTTCTATTCCAAAATGATTTTCAGGGTTTTTCATATTACCCCAAGCCATTCGGGTTATAAAATCTATAGAAGGTTTTATTTTTTTGACAAGGAAGATTCTATTAAATCCATGTTTGAATTGAAAAGACATGAATTCTGTAGAGAAAAATTCATTGAAATACATGGTTTCAAAACTGTTTTTACCCGCGAAAGTGATACGCTGTATGACGGTTTCTTTGTTAAGGTTATTGGGCGATGTACTGTAGAGTTGCGGAAGGGGAAGATCTCCAAAGGCTCTTCCGGCTTCAAATAATAAGAAGGTTCTTTGACCATTTAAGTACTTTACCTGATACTCAGCTTTAAAATCTACTTTGGTAAAGTTAAAGTCATTCTTCAAAACATTGGGAATGGATTGTGTAAGCTGAAAAGTGAATTTAGGAAACCTTTTATCGGTTTCTATTCTTCCTGTAGGCGTTTGCATATAATCGCTATAGGGATTCCATTTTAACGAAATCGCAGCTGTTGTCATGGTATAGTTTTGGTATGTGTTGCCATTGAGGATGTAGATGTAATTGAATTTTGGCTCTACATATGTATTGGAAAATACAAGGGCACTTTCTATTTTGGGTAGAATTTTAGACTCAACAGCTATTTTCCAATTTTCATATCTGTAAAAAGTGCTAAAGTTAATGGTACGTGGATCGTAAATCTTGAAGCCCTTTTTTTCGACAGCATAATCTGTAATTGCAATTTGCTTCACATCATCAGTGTAGCTAGCACCAATCCAAGTATTAGAAAATTTATCTACCCGAGCGCCCACTCCTAAATTGTACTTAAAAGCTTCATCTCTTAGTCCATAAGCTGAATAGCCTTCTAATTTATATTTTCTGGAAAATTTGTCATTTGTGACACCTCCAATTCCCAATCGGAGGCCTTCGTAGTTATTGTAGCTTATTATTTTGCGCAAATCAAGGTCCCAAATTTTGAGAGGAAGGTATCCGCTGAGGATTTTGCGGCCAAGATTCAATCGTTTTTCTATCCTTTTTTGTATAGAAATACTGTCCAGTAAAATGTATGTTTTCTGACTGCGAATGTCTAAGCTGTCTTTTCTGTATTTGACCCAAAAACTTTCGGGTTTATTAATGGCGTCATCTTTGATTTCGATCTTAACAACTGGCTTTTTGATGTTTATAGGGGTGTTGTATCGAAAGTCAAAGTTATTGGTCTGTGACAGCAAATAAATATAATCCGACTCTGTTCTTTTTCTGGGTTTTAGATCTTCTGCAATATCCCCATCAAATTGAATCGTACCTCCTAGTATTTTTATATCATCATCATTAACCCCTTTTACGATTTTGAATTTCTTTTGGCTAGGAAGCCATAATTTTTCCTTTGGAATATATCGAAATTCATGAATTCCGGTAATGTCAAGTAATCCTTTGATGCGCATAATGGCTTTTGCGATGGCATAATTATTCTTGTCGATATAAAGAATACCTTCAAGACCAGCTGCTTTTTTCTTTTCTTTGTTTTTAAAGTAAACCATATAGGTACTTCTCCCGTTTATGGCTACAGTATCTAACAGTTTATAGTTGTACTCTTCTAAACCATTTTTGGCAATAGGGCTATTGTATTTGGTTTCGAAAAGTTCATATTTTGAGTCGTATATGGAGAAGGACTGCAAATTAAAGGCAAGTACTTCGTATATAGGTTGTTTGAAACCCGCCATTCTGGTCCCCAAAATGGTTTCTTTTACTTTATTGTCGCTGTATTGGTATTGGGATACTTTTTCAGTTTGAAATAAATGCTGTTTCTTTATAAGCTGTTTGAATTTATAATCGGTAGAATCTAGTTTTTTGAGTTTTTTTTCAAACGGACTAGTGGTAAAAACTGAGTCAATGCTTCCGTTTATGGAGTCTGGATTTGCGGTAACAATCAGTTTGTTGTAAGATTTAAATTCAAAACTACTGAGTCGTTCTAAGGGATTGTTTTTCTTTTTGTATGTAATAGTTTTTTTGATGATTCCAATAGCTGGGTTTTCATTAGAAACGATTACTTCGTGAAGTTCATCTGTTTTCTGAACCAGAAAAACACTGTAGAATGATTTGTCATTTTGAATAGTGATTTCACTTTTTAAATAACCTACATAAGAGATTTTGAGAGTAGTTATTTCTTTTTGTGAAGTAATCCCAAATTTTCCATCTACATCAGATACGGTGTTTGTTCCATCGTTGGCAGTTATAGTTGCGAAAGGGAGTGTTTTTTTTGTTGAAGCATCTTTCACAATTCCATTTACTTGAAATTGCGCTTGAAGCGAAAGCGTAAAAAGGAAGAACAGTAAAAAAAAGTGCTTCATAAAAACGATTTAATCCAAAACATGTTCAAGTACATTTTGTCTTGACAAAAATAAGAATAAAAAAATCTGTCTCATTCCAAAAAACGAGACAGATTTAATTTATTGTAAAATAAAAGTTTAAACTTTCATGATTTCGGCTTCTTTTATAGCCAGAATCTCATCAATTTTTTTGATAAAAGAATTAGTCAAGTTTTGTACATCTTCTTCAGCACCTTTACAAATATCTTCTGAAGTTCCTTCTTTTTCTAATTTTTTGATGTCAGTATTGGCTTCTTTTCTAGCGTTTCTAATACTAATTTTAGCATCTTCAGCTTCAGCTTTGGCTTGTTTAGCTAGTTCACGTCTTCTGTCTTCAGTAAGAGGTGGAACACTGATTATAATCATGTCACCATTATTCATAGGATTGAATCCAAGATTGGCAATCATAATTGCTTTCTCGATAGCATGCAGCATGTTTTTTTCAAAAGGTTGAAGCGTAATCGTTCTTGCGTCTGGTACACTAATTTTTGAAACTTGAGAAAGAGGAGATGCAGATCCGTAATAATCTACAAAAACACCACCCAGCATAGCAGGAGATGCTTTTCCGGCACGGATATTTAAAAATGCTTTGTCTAAATGTTCAATAGAACCTGCCATAGATTCTTTGGTACTATCTAATATAAATTCAATTTCTTCTGTCATAATTTAGATTTTTAGATTTTTAGATCTTTGGATTTTTCTATTCTTATTTAATAATCCAATAATCTAAGAAGTCTATTATATGTTTACTACGGTTCCTATATTTTGTCCTTCACAAATTTTCAATAGATTTCCTATTTTGTTCATGTCAAAAACTACTATTGGTAATTTGTTTTCTTGGCTTAAAGTAAAGGCTGTAGTGTCCATTACATTTAATCCTTTTTTTATTACATCATCAAAAGAGATATAATCAAATTTTACAGCCGAAGCATTTTTTTCAGGATCAGAATCATAAACACCATCTACACGAGTTCCTTTTAGAATCACATCGGCATTAATTTCGATACCACGTAAAACAGCAGCTGTATCTGTTGTGAAATATGGGTTTCCTGTTCCTGCTCCAAAAATCACGATTCTTCCTTTTTCAAGATGACGATCAGCTCTTCTCTTGATGTAAGGTTCGGCTATTGATTCCATCTTTAAGGCAGTTTGCAAACGGGTTTTCATTCCTTTGTCTTCAAGAGCTCCTTGTAATGCCATTCCGTTAATTACAGTAGCAAGCATTCCCATATAGTCACCTTGTACTCTGTCCATTCCAGAACTGGCTCCTGCAACACCTCTAAAAATGTTTCCTCCACCAATTACAATAGCGATTTCTACTCCTTTTCCGTGAATTTGCTTAATTTCATCGGCATATTCAGCCAATCGTTTAGGATCAATCCCGTATTGTAAATCACCCATTAAAGCTTCACCACTTAATTTCAGAAGGATTCTTTTGTATTTCATTAGTCCGTTTTTATTTTTAAGGTCTCCCTACAATTATCGAAAGTAAATTGCATTACCGTTTGAGTCAGTATTGCATAATTTGTGCAAATATAGACATATTCTGTTTTTTTTGAAATAGAGTTACTTAAATATTCAAATTAAGTTTTTTGATGACTATTTCCTATTCTCATTTAGATGCTACGGCTCTAAGTGGCTAAGAATCTAAGTTTTTTATTTTTTTATTTTCGGGATAATAATTTGTCTTTATCTGATTAGTTTTTTGAAGCTTAGTATCTCAGTAATTTAGTGTCTAGCGATGAATTGAGTTTTTTATATGATTTTTTGGCTGAATCGTATCCGATAGTAAAAATAGCTTCCATTTTAGCTTTATTAGTTTCGAATGTACTATAAAGCGATAAAGCTTCGGGTTTGATTAACCAGTCGCAATGATCAAATTTATGTATGCTGGAGTTGGCCGAAAATAGATCAAAAGCTCTAGCTGTTACAGATTTTATTGAATTTAAATCTTTGGCTTCTATTTTTTGCATTGGACTAACGTAAACTCCAATTAAGGTATCGCATTTTTCTCTTAGGATTTCGGTAGGGAAATGATTGAGTATGCCACCATCGCTGTATAATTTACCATTAATTTGATAGGGAGACATTACTCCAGGGAATGATGATGATGCTAAAATAGCATCTATTGTTTTTGTTTCGGGACTAAATATTTTTGATTTTCCTTTAATCATATCGGTTGCAGTAACATGAATGGGGATTTTGAGTTCGGACAAAGTAGTATCTTTGAAAATCTCATAAAAATATTCTTTGAAGGAGTCGGAATCAATCAGTCCGGCTTTTGTGAAGGTGAAATGTTTCCAATGAAAAAAGTAAATGGATTTAAAGAATTCCAAAATAGCCAATGGTGATTTTCCAATTCCGTATAAAGCAGCAACAATTGATCCAGCACTAGATCCCGCAATTTGAACAGGTATAATGTCTTTTTCTTCCAGAAATTGTAAAACACCGGCATGCGCGATACCCTTTGATCCACCTCCTGATAATATTAAACCGATTGATTTTGATTTGTTATCCATTTTATAAATTTATGCATTTAGTTTGTCTTAAAGTGATTTTTATCACATTTTAAATATAACCATATGCCTAAATTTGCCCCAAACAAATTATAGTTGTGAAATCGCCATGATTCTAAAGTATAAATAGGTATTAAGAATGGCGATATCATATACCATTAAAAAACAAATATCTACATATGAAAAATTCAGTAGCCAAAGCATTATTTAATAGTTATACATACTTAGAATATAGAAAAATTGTATCTGATTTGTTGTCTGAAGGAAAGTCAACAGGGAATGAACAATCCGAAGATTTATTGCATTACAGTACCTTGAACGAAAGCCGTTTGAAGCGTTTGGATAAAACCATAACCGTTCCTGAGGAGATTAGTACAAAATTAAAAGCTTTAGAAAACAGATATATTTGGTTGGTTATTGCTGAAGGTTGGTGTGGAGATGCTGCGCAGATACTCCCAATATTGAATAAAATGGCTTTAGAATCGGATCAAATAGATTTGAAAATTGTTTTCCGTGATTCGAATGATGATTTAATGAATCATTTTTTGACCAATGGGGCAAGATCAATTCCTAAACTTATCATTATAGATAAAGAATCCGGAAAGGTTTGTAATCATTGGGGGCCAAGACCAAAAGGAGCTTCGGATTTAATTAAAAACTATAAAGAGCAATTTGGTATTGTAGATGAAGAAGCTAAAACACAATTACAAATGTGGTATTTGCATGATAAAGGCTTGTCTACGCAAAATGAGATTGCAGAAATTATGGTTTCTATAAATGAGTACGCTTGTTTGTAATCACTTCTCAAACAACTGAGATTGGTTTTATAGATTAGTAAAGGTTTACAATTAGGATGAAATGCAGTATTTGTAATACTTGTTTCGGAAATATTCTTTTGGAGTTACTCTTCTTTTGGAGTCAAAGTATTCACAAAATCATTCACATCGATGGCGTCTGCAACGTTATAATCGCCAATTTTGGTGCGTCGCAAAACGGTTAAGTGTGATCCTGAATTCATGGCTTTTCCAAAATCGTAAGCAAGAGAACGAATGTAAGTGCCTTTGCTGCAAACTACTCTAAAGTCTATTTCGGGAAGTGCAATTCTGGTGATTTCGAATTCATGAATAGTGGTTTTGCGAGAAGCAATTTCGACTGTTTCTCCAGCACGTGCGTGTTCGTATAAGCGCACACCATCTTTTTTTATAGCCGAAAAAATAGGCGGTTTTTGGTCAATTTCACCCAAAAACTGTTTTACGGTTTCATGAATGAGAGATTCATTGATATGGTCTGTTGGGAAAGTTTGGTCAATTTCGGTTTCTAAATCATAAGATGGAGTAGTGGCTCCAATATAGATAGTTCCGGTATATTCTTTGGCTTGACCTTGTAATTCGGAAATCTTTTTGGTGAACTTTCCTGTGCAAATCAATAATAATCCAGAGGCTAATGGGTCTAAAGTACCAGCATGTCCAATTTTGAATTTTTTAGGCAATCCCGCTTTATTGATAAGCGCATATTTGATTTTATTTACCGCTTGGAAAGAAGTAAAATGCAACGGTTTGTCAATTAAGAGAATTTGGCCGTTTAAGAAATCTTCGACAGTTATCAATGGGTTGTTATTTTATGTATGTAAAGTAAATTAAAAGAAGAACACCAACTATTATACGATACCATCCCCATGGTTTGAAACCGTATTGCTTGATAATGCCAATGAAGAACTTGATGGCTAAAATAGCTACGATAAATGCAATAACATTTCCCATCAAGAATAGTTTTATATTATCTGGTGATTGAAGTAAAAGTTCATATCCTTTTAGCTGAGATACTTCATAAGTCTTCAATAGAATAGAATAAGTAGTTACTGCCAGCATCGTAGGTACAGCAAGGAAAAAAGAAAATTCTGCTGCAGCTTGACGCGTTAACCCTTGTTGCATACCTCCAATAATAGAAGCTGCTGAACGGCTCGTTCCTGGCATCATAGCCAAACATTGCCAAAAACCAATGGTAACTGCTTTTTTAATGGTGATGTCTTCTTCTTCTACAATAGTTGGGTTGTGAAATCTACCGTCTATAAAAAGGAGTATGATTCCGCCTAGGATGAGCACAATTGCAATAGGCACTGGATCACCAAGCACGGCTTCTATTTTGTCGTCAAATAATTTTCCTAATACCAAAGCCGGGACTACTGCACAAGCCAGTTTGATGTAGAAATTTAGTTTTGAGAAATCAAAAAATTTCTTCCAGTATAATGCGACTACTGCCAAAATTGCTCCAAACTGAATTGATACTTGGAATAATTTTACGAAATCGTCATTTTGGATATTGAAATAAGAACTTACAAATATCATATGTCCAGTTGAGGAAATAGGAAGATATTCAGTTAAACCTTCAACAATGGCAAGGAGGATAGCTTGTAATGTATTCATTTTAAATTTTAGGTTTAGAGTGTAGATTTTAGGTTGTTTTGATATAGCAATCTAAGTGATCTAAAACGTCTATTGGTCTTTTTTAGGATTTTTAAGAATGGCGAAAATGGTGATGCCAAAACCAATTAAAACAGTTGTTGGAGCCAAACGGATTCTTCTGAAATCAAAAACTGACTCGTTGAATACATTAGGATCATCACTTCCTCCACCAGACATTAGGATGAATCCTAATGCGATTACTCCAATCCCAATCAATAAGATTTTATAGTTTATTTTTTCGAAAAGAAAATCTTGTTTGTGTTCTTCGTTTTTCATTTTTATTTATTTTTTTAATCTTAAAATGCTTTGCCGGTTCGTTTTTAGGCTCGGGGCAAAAAATTAAATTCTAAAATTTGCAATCTAAAATTAATAAAGGTCGTCTGTTCTTAAATTCAGGAAGCGTTGTGTCGCAAAATAAGTGCTTAACCAAGTAATTAGAACACCAAGTCCAAAAACAGCAATTAATACTAATGCTATCAGTAATTTCTCTTCTAAGATTCCAAGCTCAGGGAAACTGTTTTCTAAATAAATCAAAACGCCAAGTAAGGCAAGGATAGCAAGACCTGCTCCAATCATGCCTAGTTTTATGCTACGCATTACAAAAGGTTTTCTTATAAATGCTTTGGTAGCTCCTACCATTTGCATCGTTTTGATGATAAATCTATTAGAATGTATAGAAAGTCTCAGTGAGCTATTGATTAATAATACAGCTATAATTGTTAAGAATGCACTAATGATTAAAATCCACATACTTACTTTCTTGATGTTGTCATTAACCAGATTTACTAATTGTTTATCGTAAACAATGTCTGAAACCATTGGGTTTTTTCGTAATCGTGATTCTATTTTTGCGATACTGTCTCTAACAACATAATCAGCTTTTAAGTGTATATCGTATGAATTTTGTAGCGGGTTTTCGCCTAGAAAGGTTACAAAATCTTCGCCTATAATGTCAGAGTGTTCTTTTGCAGCCTGCTCTTTGGAAACATAAACGAAATTTTTAGAAAACTTGGTCGTTTTTAATTCCTGCCCAAAAGCTTTAAGAATAGTGTCATTGGCTTCTTTCTTGAAAAAAACAGTCATAGCTATTTTTTCTCTGAAGTCATCGGCCAGTTTTTTAGAATTGATTATAAACAATCCTAATATGCCTAGTAAAAACAATACTAAGAATACACTTAGTACTACTGAAAAATAAGAGGAAATTAACCTGCGCTTTTGAAACTTTTCAAAGGATGAAATCATAGTATATCTAAATTATGGGGTAAAAATAATAAACATATTCTTTAATTTGAAGTTAATAACACTCAAAGTTTTAACTTTCGTACAATAAATGTAAATTTGCCGACTCATTATTCTTTTTAGCTCGTCTTTTTAGATTTGTTTTTTTGGTGATTATGAATTATTTACACTAAATGCCTTGGTTTCGAGAGAGCGTGAGGGATAGAAGCTAGCTACCAAAGTAGCGCGTATAGCCCGACCCCGTTGAGCAAAGGGGTGTGTAAACGGTGCTATAAGTATGCCCCTTTGCTCAACGGGGGCACGCCCAAATGTTTTTTTTAAGTTAAAAAGTAAGAATTAAATATATTTTCCTTTAGTTTTTTACTGAAGGTTTTACAAAATAATAAAAATTGAAATGATTAGAGTTTCGAAAGGGAAACTCCATTAAAATAAAAATAGAAAAAGGGAATGAAATACAATCCGAATGAAATTGAAGCCAAATGGCAAAAATACTGGGCTGAGCATAAAACTTTTGCAGCCAAAAATGATTCAGACAAACCTAAGCATTATGTATTGGATATGTTTCCTTACCCATCAGGGGCGGGATTGCACGTGGGGCATCCGCTAGGGTACATCGCATCTGATGTGTATTCTCGTTTCAAAAGACACCAAGGTTTTAATGTATTACATCCAATGGGGTATGACAGTTTTGGTCTGCCAGCGGAGCAATATGCGATTCAAACGGGACAACGTCCAGAGGATACAACTCGCGTAAATATTGACGGTGGTGTAGATAAAGAGGGAAAAGTGATTGCCGGTTACAGAAAGCAGTTGGATAAAATAGGATTTTCATTTGATTGGGATCGAGAAGTACGTACTTCTAATCCTGATTATTACAAGCATACACAATGGATTTTTATCCAATTATTCAATTCTTGGTACAATAAAAATAATGACAAAGCCGAAGATATTTCGACTTTGGTTGCTGTGTTCGAAAAAGAAGGAAATGCCAATGTAAATGCGGTTTGTGACGATGCGATTGATTTATTTTCGTCAAGCGAATGGAATGCATTTTCATTAGAAGAGCAACAAAAAATTCTTTTGCAATACCGATTAACATATTTAGCAGAAACCGAAGTAAACTGGTGTCCGGGATTAGGAACGGTTTTGGCGAATGATGAAATTGTAAATGGAGTATCTGAACGTGGTGGTTATCCTGTGATTCGTAAAAAAATGACTCAATGGAGCATGCGAATTTCAGCTTATGCAGAGCGTTTGTTACAAGGTTTGGATACGATTGACTGGAGCGAAAGTATCAAAGAAAGCCAAAGAAACTGGATCGGTAAAAGTGTTGGAGCAATGGTTTCTTTTAAAGTCGAAAGTCAAAAGTCAAAAGTCGAAAGTGAGCAACAATATATTGATGTGTTTACTACAAGACCCGATACAATTTTCGGAGTTACGTTTATGACTTTGGCACCGGAACATGAATTGGTTGCACAGATTACAACTCCTGAACAAAAAGCAGAAGTTGAAGCGTATATAGAAAAAACGTCAAAACGTTCTGAAAGAGAACGTATGGCTGATGTAAAAACGATTTCGGGTGTATTTACAGGAGCTTATGCCGAGCATCCTTTTACAAAAGAGCCTATTCCGGTTTGGATTGGAGATTATGTTTTGGCAGGATACGGAACAGGTGCTGTAATGGCGGTTCCTTGTGGTGACGAAAGAGATTATGCTTTTGCTAATTTCTTTAAAGGTCAAAACGGAATGCAGGAAATCAAAAACATTTTTGCGAATGTTGATATTTCTGAGGCAGCTTATGGTTCGAAAGATAATGTAGAGATTGCTAATTCGGATTTCTTGAATGGTTTGAATTATAAAGAAGCAACTAAGAAAATAATCTCAGAATTAGAAAAAATTAGCCAAGGAAAAGGAAGAACTAATTACCGTTTGCGTGATGCGGTTTTTTCTCGTCAAAGATATTGGGGAGAACCATTCCCAGTATATTATGTGAATGGTTTACCGCAAATGATTGATGCGCAACATTTGCCAATTGTATTACCGGAAGTGGAGAAATATTTGCCAACTGAAGATGGTTTACCACCTTTAGGTAACGCAGCAGTTTGGGCTTGGGACAGTGAGAAGTTGTCGGTTGTTGGTTGTGAGTTGATAGATAATGTGACTGTTTTTCCTCTTGAATTGAACACTATGCCGGGTTGGGCAGGAAGTTCATGGTACTGGATGCGTTATATGGATGCTAAAAATGAAGGCGAATTTGCCAGCGAAGAAGCATTAAAATATTGGGAAAGCGTAGATTTATATATTGGCGGTAGCGAGCACGCAACCGGACATTTATTGTATTCTCGTTTTTGGAATAAATTTTTAAAAGACAAAGGTTTTGCTCCAACCGAAGAACCATTCAAAAAACTGATTAATCAGGGAATGATTTTGGGAACGAGTGCGTTTGTTTATAGAATTGAAGGAACAAATAGTTTTGTTTCTAAAAATAAAATAGGTGATCAAAAAGTACAGCCAATTCACGCAGATGTTTCAATGGTTAATTCTTCTGATGAATTAGATATAGAAAAATTCAAAGCTTGGAGAGAAGATTATGCAGATGCAGAATTTATTTTAGATGAAAACGGAAAATACATAGTAGGTCGTGAGGTTGAAAAAATGTCGAAATCGAAATACAATGTGGTAACTCCGGATGATATTTGTGCTGAATATGGAGCTGATACCTTGCGTTTATACGAAATGTTCTTAGGACCTTTGGAACAAGCAAAACCTTGGAACACGGCTGGAATTTCTGGAGTTTTTGGTTTCTTGAAAAAATTATGGAGATTGTATTTTGATGATAATGGTTCAATCGTAAACAACGACGAACCAACAAAAGACAATTTGAAGTCGTTGCATAAAACCATTAAAAAAGTAGCTGAGGATATCGAGAATTTTTCTTTCAACACTTCGGTTTCCCAGTTTATGATTTGTGTAAATGAATTGTCTTCTCAAAATTGCCATTCACGTGCCATTTTAGAGCCATTTGCAATTTTGGTTTCGCCTTATGCGCCTCACATCGCCGAAGAATTATGGTCATTATTAGGAAATACAGAATCTATTTCGACTGTCGCTTTCCCAGTTTTTGAAGAAAAGCATTTGGTAGAATCAGAGAAAGAATATCCGGTTTCTTTCAACGGGAAAATGCGTTTTACGATCAAATTGCCTTTGGATTTGACTAAAGACCAAATCGAGGAAATCGTAATGAAAGACGAAAGAACCATCAAACAATTAGACGGTAAAATGCCAAATAAGGTGATTATTGTTCCAGGGAAAATTATCAATTTGGTGGGGTAATAATAAATGGCACATTGTATAAAATCCAAATTCCAATTTTATGATTGGGATTTGGATTTTTTTTGTTTATTAGTAGAGATGCACTGCAGTGCATCTCTACTAATAAACAATGAATTAAAATTATTTTTCAATTTTTTGTAACATTTTAATAGTTGTCGTATCCAAAGGGCGGATCCAAATAATTATTAACTTAAAACTATTAAAAATGAAAAAGTACATCTTCTTGTTTATCGTTCTATTATTTTCAGCCTTATGTTTAAATGTTTTTGGGCAAACTAAATCATATCCTTTTGAAATTACCAAAACCGGAAAAGGAAAACAATCTATAATCTTCTTGCCTGGATTTGCTAGTTCAGGAGACGTTTGGAATGAAACAAAATCTAATTTTGAAAAAGAATTTACTTGTTATGTTTTTACAATGGCCGGTTTTGCTGGTGTTAAGCCACAACCTAATCCTTCGTTCGAAAATTGGAAAACAGAAATAGCTAACTATATAAAAGATAATAAAATCCAAAAACCAATTTTAATAGGTCATAGTATGGGTGGAGGACTTGCACTCGCAATTGCTGCGGATTATCCGGAACTAATAAGTAAAATTGTTGTTGTCGATGCGCTTCCGTGTATGGCAGCTTTTAAGGATCCTGCATTTAAATCTAAAGAAAATAACGACTGCTCGCCGGCTGTAAGTCAGATGACTGGATTGTCAGAAACGCAGTTTTATGATATGCAGAAAAAAATGATGCCAAGACTACTTGAAAACGCATCAAAACTTGATTTAGTGCTTGATTGGAGTGTTAAATCAGATCGAAAAACTTTCGGGGAAATGTATTGTGATTTTTTTAATGTCGATTTGAGAAATAGGATTTCTACTATAAAATGTCCTTCCTTAATTTTATTAGAATCTTATTTTATAAATTTAAAACCGTCAATTGAGCAGCAATATGTGAATTTAAAAAAGGCTGATTTTCAATACGCCAGTAAAGGATTGCATTTTATTATGTATGATGATAAAGACTGGTATGACGCACAGTTGAATAATTTTTTAAAATCTTAGAATGGAATTTGAACAGATCTATAAAACGTATTGGGAAAGAATATTTAGGCTTTGCATGGGTTTTGTCAATGATTATGACATTGCAAAGGATTTGGCTCAGGAAACATTTATTATTGTTTGGCAAAAGTTGGAAACCTTCAGGAATGAATCCAGTATAGGAACCTGGATATTTAGAATTGCTTCCAACAATTGTTTAAGGCAGATAGAAAAAGAGAAACGTTTCCCAAAATCTGAATTGCCTATTCATCTGAGCGAAGAAAAACAGCATTCGTTAGAACCCCAAATTCAGTTTTTGTATAAATGTATAGCCGAATTGCCCGAAACAGAACGTATTATCATTTCGCTGGAATTGGAAGAGGTAAAACAAGCCGAAATTGCCAAGATTCTAGGGCTGTCCGAAGCAAATGTTAGGGTGAAAATTCACAGAATAAAAGAAAAATTGACTCAAAAATTTAAAGAAAATGGACAACGATAATATTGACTTTAAAGATTTATGGAAAAGACAGGCTGTAAGCCAGCCCAATATAGATGATTTATTCTCTAAACTAAAAGATTTCAAGAGAGTTAATTTACGAAAATTAGTCTTGATAAATGTTTTGCTTGTTGCGACATGTGGATTTATTATTTTTATATGGTATCATTATCAGCCTGAGTTTATTTCAACTAAGATTGGAATTGTTATGGTTATTTTGGCAATAGTAATGAGTGTGGTCTATTCTAGCCGTCTATTGCGTACATATAAAGAAATTGATGAAACTCAAACGAATCAGGATTATTTGCAAAAATTGATTTTAATTAAAAAGAAAGAGGAATATATGCATTCTAAAGTATTGAGCTTATATTTTATAATGCTTGGGTTAGGGATTTGTTTGTATATGTATGAATGTGTACAGAGAATGACAGTTTTTTATGGTTTTCTTGCTTATGGTTTGACTTTGTTTTGGTTTGGATTAAATTGGTTTTATTTTCGTCCAAAACAAATTAAGAAGCAAATGGAGAAAGTAAATAGTTTGATTTCAAAATTTGAAGAAGTCAATAAACAACTGGATATTGAATAATTCAGATATAAGATAAAGAGGTTTGTGATTGTGCAAACCTCTTTTTTTATGTGTAAGCGGAATGACAAGATGGCATTTTGATAAGTTTGGTTTGTAATTTGATGTTTATTCAGAAACAGAATTTTAAAAAACAAAAATATGGGAATGAGTTATTTAATTCTTGCGGGCGGTATTATGTTGGCAAGTTGGTTAGTGAGTTCTACACTAAAGAGTAAATTTGAATTTTATTCGAAAATACATTTGCAAAATGGAATGTCTGGTGCTGAAATCGCTGAGAAAATGCTTGCTGATAACGGGATTCGAGATGTTCGTGTAATTTCGACTCCAGGTCAGTTAACGGATCATTATAATCCAGCAGATAAAACAGTCAATTTGAGTGAAGCAGTTTATAATCAGCGTAATGCTGCGGCTGCGGCAGTTGCGGCGCATGAATGTGGGCATGCAGTGCAGCATGCTGTAGGTTATCAATGGCTTACGATGCGCTCTCAATTGGTGCCAATTGTAAATGTAGCCTCGACTTATATGCAATGGATTTTGCTTGCTGGAATCTTGATGCTGCGTACTTTTCCGCAATTACTATTGGTGGGGATTGTAATATTTGCAGCGACAACTTTGTTTTCAATCATTACTTTACCAGTAGAGTATGATGCTAGTAATAGGGCTTTGGCTTGGTTAGAAAACAAAAATATGTTAACACAACAAGAGCAAGCAGGAGCTAGAGATTCTTTGAAATGGGCTGCTAGAACGTATGTGGTTGCAGCATTAGGGTCTATTGCGACGCTGTTGTATTATATTTCAATTTTTAATAATAGAAGATAAATCCAAGGATTTAAACAAAAATACAATCCGTCTCGTCTTTATTGGAAGAGACGGATTTTTTATGAAACTATTATTCAGGCATGTCTTGTTGTTGCCATTTTACTAAAACAGCAACTAAACTATCATTTAATGCAGGTTTTTTGTTTTTAGGAGGCATAAATTTTCGATCCTCTTGTGGCAATTTTACGCGTTCAATTATTGAAGCGATATTTTCCTTCACATGTGTGTAGTTTTCTAAAGGTTCTTTTTTTCCTTGTGGCGGTATATGGCAAGGTGTACAGCTATTTTCGATAATTGGTTTGATGTCCTTATTGTAGCTTAAATTTTTTTCAACCGAGGTATATTGTGCTCCTTTTTTTGTGGAGTTACAGTTTATTAGAACAATAGAGAAAGGTAGAATTAGAAGGGTTAGTTTGAGTTTTTTCATAGGTTGTTAATTTTAGTATTTGAAGTTGAAGTTGTCTATCAATTTGCTGGTCTAAAGATATGAAAGTCTCCGTTCAGGGAACACCTTCAATAGCTTGAATTTTAGAATTGTCTTGTTCTGAAATAGACAGTGATAGTATCTATTTTAAGCTTAGCTGATTAATTTGATACAAATACTTTAACCCAGTCTACATAAAGGACGCCTGTTTGAATCAATGAAGGTTTGAAATTGTCAAAAATATTTCCACCAACTGCAGTGTTTAGAACTATATGTTGAGGTTTATTGAAGAATTCAGGGATGAATTTGTTTTCAGGACGAATTGATAATTTGGTGTTGATGATTTTTCCATCAAATAAAAAAGTCAAACTGTTTTGTTCCCAAATAACTTCATATACATGATATTCTTCGGTTAAGTCTTTCTCAGAGGGAATAGTTGCAGCAGTAAGGTCATTGTTAGTAATTGGATAGCCTTCTTCAGTCCCGTAATAATAATTTATAATGTAGTTATGGTGATCTTGCCCTAAAGCTTCTAATATGTCTATCTCACCGTGTGTTGGCCACGGATTGCCATAGGACCAGAATGCAGGCCACATGCCATATCCTGCAGGGAGTTTTATTCGGGCACTAATTCGTACTTTCATTTTGGAAGTAGTTGGAGCAATTTCAAATTTTGATTCGATTCTTCCCGAAGTATATTCGAATTTTTTTGGTTGAGTGTTCTCAGGGTCAGTTGCCCCAGTAACAGTCTCTTTTTTAGCCTTGATTTCTAAGATGCCATTATTGATTCCTATGTTTGATGCTTGATAATGCTGTAATTCATCGTTGTAGGCGCCTCCAGTCCAGATGTCCCATTTATTTAAGTCAGTTGTGAAATTCTCTTCAAATACTTTTGTGTAACCTTGAGCAATTAATGCTGATTCATCAATGCTGTTGCTTGGTTCTGTTAAAACAGGTTGCTCATCGTTTTTATTATCGCAACTGGTTAAGCAAATAATAAGTGCCACAATTTTTAGTAGTTGGGTTGGTTTGATGAAATTCATTCAGCTGTTTAGGAATTGTAGGTTAGGGAGATTATTGAATTTAAGTATAATAACTGCAAATGGTTATTACATAGTGTAATTATTGATGTGTTTTTTTGTGGTGCAATGAATATAAAATGCTTTTATAACTGTATTTGCCTGTCAATTTGTTGGTCTAGCGAAATAAAGGTCTCAGTTCTGGAAACCCCTTCGATGGCTTGAATTTTAGAATTCAACAATTGCATCAAATGCTCGTTGTCGCGGCAAATAATTTTGATTAAAATAGACCAATTTCCTGTGGTGTAATGGCATTCCAGAACTTCAGGTATTTTTTTTAGGTCTTTTACAGCTTCGGGATTTCGGGCGGCTTTGTCAAGATAGATTCCAACAAAAGCCATAGTATTGTATCCTAAAACTTTGTGGCTTACTGTGAATTTTGAACCCGAAATAACGCCGGATTGTTCCAGTTTTCTAAGGCGTTGATGAATTGCCGCTCCCGAAATGCCTATTTTATTGGCAATTTGCAGAATGGGTTTTCGGGCATCTTCCATCAAGTAACGCAGGATTTCTTTATCGATACCATCTATTTCTACAACAAGGGAATTGATTTTCATGGTGACATATTTTAAACTAAATTTCTAATTTTAGTTTTAATTTGAAATCAAAAATACAAAATGGATTGTAAATACTATTGGCTAAGAATGCTTTTTAAGTTGTGGTAAGTTAAATTTAATGCATAAAAAAACCCATTCTATTAAAATGGGTTTAGTCTGTATATTTTGAGTAATTTTTTATTTCCCTTTATTTGCTTCAGTAATGTATTTCTCTAATGCCATTGTCATAGATGGAGTTTCTGGAGTTGGAGCAAGAATGTCTATTCTTAATCCGTGATCCAAAGCCTCTTTTTGAGTAGTACTTCCAAAAACAGCAATTCTCGTATTGTTTTGCTCGAAATCTGGAAAGTTTTTGTATAACGATTTTATTCCGGTTGGACTAAAGAAGGCCAAAACATCATAATAAACATCGGCTAAATCTGAAAGATCACTCATTACCGTTTTGTAAAAAGTAGCTGGAGTCCAATCTACTTTTAATGCGTTTAGAGTGACAGGCACATCGGCATTAAGTTGATCTGAAGCCGGTAACAAGAATTTTTCGTCTTTGTATTTTTTGATCAAAGGCGATAAATCGGCGAAATCTTTTGGACCAACGTATATTTTACGTTTTCGGTATACCACATATTTCTGTAGGTAAAACGCAATGGCTTCTGATTGACAAAAGTATTTCAATCCTTCAGGAACTTTGTATCGCATTTCATCAGCTACTCTAAAAAAATGATCCACAGCGTTTTTGCTTGTTAAAATAATTGCACTGTAGTTGTGAAGATCGATTTTTTGAAGTCTAATCTCTTTAGCGTTAACTCCTTCTACATGAATAAAAGGTCTGAAATCAATTTTTACTTTATGCTTTTGTTGAAGCTCAAAGTATGGAGAGTTTTCCACTTTAGGTTCTGGTTGTGATACCAAAATTGTTTTCACTTTCATATTTAATATTTTCTAAACACTACCTTTTGTAAACCAATAATACATAAAATAATAGGGTGCTATTTCAAGTGCGCAAAGATATAAAATAAAATAAAACAACTTGCCGAAAATTTCATTTCTATAGTTTTTTATTGAAACTAAATACAGTAACACATTCAATCCTAGAATTATATAAAAAACAAGCAGCGGAATATTTTTTAAAATTGAATCATAATAAAATAAAAGAATGTCAACTGGAAGCAGAAGTAATCCGATATATGTTCGATAGGTGACTTTTTGTAAATTAAACTGCTCGATAAGTTCTTCAATGTTAAAAGCAGTGGCGATAATTTTTTCTATCAAAAATTTAGATAGAATGAAATAGATTACAAAAGTGAATATTTGAATGAATTGAACCCAGTCGGTCTTTGAGGTAAATCCAAAATAGCTCAGTAATAATTGGATGAAAAAAGAAAACGAGATTATCTGAATAAAAAACAAGGATATAGAGAACATGTCCATCAGGTGGCTGCTGTCTCTGTATATACGGATGTATTTGTTGGAATAAATTAATTTAAAAAAATCTTCAAAGCGATTTTCATAAACCGATTTAGTTAATGCAATAATGCCAAAAGCCATAATAAAGACTAGTGTTGCCCAGTCTTTATTTTCAACTATTCTAGGATGAAGTATATGTTCAGTCATAATCGACACAAAATTACTAATTTTTATAACATTATTTATTATAATTTTTTAATTATCAAATGGCATAAAATGGTTACTTTTGCACCGAAATTACTCGAAACATGAACAATTGTATTGTTATAATTCCTACATATAACGAAATTGAAAACATCGAAAGCATTGTTAGGGCGGTGCTATCGCAGCACAAACCTTTTCATGTCTTAATCATTGATGATAATTCACCGGATCATACCGCAGACAAAGTGGTTATGCTTCAGGATGAATTTAAGGGGAGACTTTTTTTAGAAAAAAGAGAAAAGAAATCAGGACTTGGAACGGCTTATGTTCATGGTTTTAAATGGGCATTGGCAAATAACTATGATTTTGTTTTTGAAATGGATGCCGATTTTTCCCATAATCCAAATGATTTGGGAAAGCTATATGATGCTTGCCATCTTGGTGATGCTGATTTGGCTATCGGATCACGTTATGTAACAGGAGTTAATGTTGTCAATTGGCCTTTAAGTAGGGTTTTGATGTCCTATTTTGCATCAGTATACGTTCGATTTATAACCGGTATGAAAATACATGATGCTACTGCTGGTTTTGTTTGTTATAAAAAGAAGGTGTTAGAGGAAATTAATTTAGATAAAATTAAATTTGTGGGCTATGCTTTTCAGATTGAAATGAAATATAGAACATATTGTAAAAATTTTGCCATTTCTGAAGTGCCTATTATTTTTACAGATAGAACAAAAGGACAGTCTAAGATGAGTAATTCAATAATAATTGAAGCTGTGTTTGGAGTAATATCTTTACGTTTGAAAAAATTATTTAATAGTTTGTAAAAAAGGAATGCTATGAATAGATATTTAATTAAAAATGCTAAAATAGTAAATGAAGGAGTTATTTTTGAAGGGGATGTACTTATAGAAAACGATCTGATAGTTGAAATTTCAGAGAGTATTAGTGCAAAGTCTTCAGATTGTATGATTATTGATGCCGAAGGCAGTTATTTGATGCCTGGAGCAATAGATGATCAAGTACATTTTAGAGAACCGGGACTTACTCATAAGGGAGATATAGAATCAGAATCTCGTGCTGCAGTTGCAGGAGGGATCACTTCGTATATCGAGCAGCCTAATACGGTTCCTAATGCAGTTACTCAAGAAATCTTAGAAGAAAAATATCAAATTGCTTCTCAAAAGTCTTTTGCCAATTATTCTTTTATGATGGGGGCAACCAATGATAATCTAGAGGAAGTGTTAAAAACAAATCCGAAGAATGTCGCTGGAATAAAAATATTTTTGGGATCCTCTACAGGTAATATGTTGGTGGATAATGAGGCAGTTTTAGAAAAAATATTTTCATGTACTTCTATGCTTATAGCGGTTCATTGCGAAGATGAAACCACGATTAAGAATAATTTAGAAGAATACAAAGAAGAGTACGGAGAGGATATACCTGTAACGGCTCATCATCTTATCCGTAGTGAGGAAGCTTGTTATATTTCTTCATCTAAGGCAGTTGCTTTGGCAAAAAAGACTGGTGCAAGACTGCATATTTTTCATTTGTCAACGGCAAAAGAGATGGAGTTGTTTACCAATAAAATTCCACTAGAGGAGAAAAAAATTACTGCCGAAGTTTGTGTGCATCATTTGTGGTTTACAAACGAAGATTATAAAACCAAAGGGAATTTCATAAAATGGAACCCAGCAGTAAAAACGGATAATGACCGAAAAGTTTTATGGGAAGCTCTTAATGACGGTCGCATTGATGTAGTTGCTACCGATCACGCACCGCATACATTAGAAGAGAAAAAACAAACTTATCTTAAAGCGCCTTCTGGAGGACCTTTAGTACAACATGCGGTTGTTGCAATGTTTGAAGCACATCATCAAGGAAAGATAAGTGTAGAGAAAATTGTGGAAAAGATGTGTCACAATCCTGCTAAAATCTTCAAAATTGAGAAAAGAGGTTTTATTAAAGAAGGATATTATGCGGATTTGGTAATTATCAATCCAGGATTGCCTTGGAGTGTTAAGAAAGAAAACATACTATCAAAATGCGGATGGTCACCTTTTGAAGGGTATACTTTTAAATCTAGAATTACACACACCTTTGTAAATGGACAATTGGTTTATTCTGGCTTTAAAGTAAAAGACATTCGTGCCGGTAAAAGAATGTTGTTTGATAGATAACGAAACAATCACTAGATGAAGAAAATAATATTCTTTTTTGGGCTGCTTGTCCTTTTTTCAAGTTGTAATAAGGATCTGGTTGAAAAGCCGAATAACCTTATTGATAAAGGAACAATGATTGATATTATGTATGATATGTCACTTTTGAATGCATTGAAGTATCAAAATTCTAATACATTATACAGTAATAATATCAATCCAAAGACTTACGTTTATAAAAAGTATAAAATAGACAGTCTACAGTTTGTGAAGAGCAACGCTTATTATGCAGCTGATTATGGGGAATACAAAAAGATGTTTGATGCTTTAAACGACCGATTGAAAAAGGAGAAAGCAAAGGCAGATTCCATGATTAAAAAAGAGCAAAAAAAGGCAGATGCACTTAGAAAAACAAAAGCGAAAAAAACGCAAGACTCTATAGCGAAAGCAAAAAAAGAGAAAGAATTAAAAGCTAAGTAATAGGAATAATTATAATTTTATAATCTTTTTTATATAATCATGAACGTCTATGAATTCTATATTCAAGGCGTTTTTTATTTTTTCATTAGAAAATAAATCATTTGAATAAGAAGATCTGGCTGAAGCTCTGCTAAGTTGTCTCTTCTTGCCAAAAATATTCGATGCTATCCAGTCAAGTTTATATAATGTATTCATTATAAAAGGAGTTGCATAGTATTTGGGTCTTTTGACTTTTAGGGAATCAGCTATAGTGAATAACAGATTTTGAAAAGTAATGTTTTGGCTTATAAGTGTGAATCGTTCACCATGAATTTCGCTTTTCATTAAATGATACATTGTGCTGACTATGTCAGAAACGGCAATAAAACCTGTAGATCCTTTGGTGTAAAAAGACAGTCCATTTTTTACTTTCGTAAAAAGCTCACCACTTCCTTGGTTCCAAAACCCGGGACCAATGATTACTCCGGGATTTATAATGACAACTTCAAGTCCCTCTTGTAAACCTCGCCAAACTTCCATTTCGGCACCATATTTTGAAATTGCATAATCGCTATGTGGTTTTTCGGGATTCCATTCGGTTTCTTCAGTGATAATAGATTCGTGTTCCGCCAAGTCGCCAAGAGCAGCTATAGAGCTTACATGGCAAAGTTTTTTGATATCGTTGGTCAAACAAAAATTAACAATGTTTGCAGTGCCTTCAATATTGGTTTTCCGAACAAGATCTTCATCTTTTGGGTCAAAAGAAATTAAGGCAGCACAGTGATACACTTGGTCGATTCCAACAAATGCACTTTCCAGAGAAGGAATGTCAAGAACATCAGCTTGGAGCCAATGAATCGAATCGTAGAGAGCTTCTTTCTTGTATAATGAAAAAAGAGATTTTGTTTTTTGAATGCTGTCTTGATTTCTATAGATAGCACGAACATTTTCACCTTTTTCTATTAGGTGAATTAAAAGATGTGCGCCCACTAAACCAGTTCCTCCTGTGACTAATACCATATTTACAAATGTATTATTTATAATTGAAAAAAGAGATTTCTTTGTGTTTGTATAATTTTTTTTGCAATAGCTTAAAAGTATTGATTTTGTTGTGAGTTAAATGGTTGATTTTTAGGTTTATTTGTTGGGATTTAAAGGAGGCTGTTCTTTTGTATTTGTGGTTTCTGTTATTTAAGTCAGATTTATGGTGTGTTTTCGATATAAGGATTTAATAAAAAAGCAGGAGATATTCCTGCTTTTTTGATTTTAATATAATGTGTATATCCTTAATAACTACTTGTTTGTTAGTTACAAAATTTTATAGCCTAAAATAATACTAAATGATTTATAATTAGCATCGGAATTTGGGTAGTCTGCCAACAGATCTTTGGCTGTATTCATTCTCATTTCTAGGCTAACGGTGTTTTTATAGTTGTATCCAAAGCCAAATGCAAAGTTGGGACCTGTTCTGCTGTGATAGTATTCGGTTTGATCGTAGCTTATAGTTGCCTTTCCATTTACATCAAAAACATATGCGAGATTTATAAAAAGCTTTGATGTTTTGTTTAAAAACATATAATGTCTTACTCCGACTGGTATTTCAACAGAGGAATACTCTATTTTAGCATGATATATTACGTCTTTTGTGTTTTGAAAAAAACTTTTTACTGAATAAGGTGATTCGTTCTCATATTTTTGATAAGTTGGATCAATAAATACACTCCACTTGTTTTTATTATAAGGTAGTATGTATTCTCCTTCAAAACCTATTTTGAATATAGTTTTGTTATTTGCATCGACATTTAAATTATAATCATTGCGATCTGGTATGTTTAATGAAACAAAGTTTATACTAGGGGTTATTCTTAAAAAAAGTTCTCCTTTCGTAGTTTTTGTTTTTGTTTTTAAACCTGAAGGATTGGCGCACTTGTTGTACTCAATAAAGTAATTAGTTAATTCAGGCCTTTTATAAGTTAATTTTCTAATGTCATTAGGGGTAGTATTACCACATCTTACATTGTCAAACAATTGTTTTTGATAAGCATTGTTTTGAGTTATATTTTGAGTTCCTTCATTCTGTAACTCAGAAATATATCTTAAGTAAATGAGTTGCTCTAATTTTGAGTTCGGAGTTTGATAGAAGAATCTTTTTATTTCTTCACCAGTATATTCATATAGATTAGCAGCATCGCCCTCTACTAATATTTTTAGGAAAATAGTTTCTTCTGTCCAAGTTGGATTCTCGTTAGTGGTTAAATTTTTAACTTCATCTGATGTACGATCTATTTGTACTTTAAATCGTTTGTAAGTACTCTCATTTTCTATTCCGAATTCTTGTACTGCTGAAATGGTTTCAACTTTAGATTCAGAATCATTTAATTGTAATTTATATTTAAACTCTGTAGGAGTGTTTTTCCAATCTAAGTTTTTTATAAAACACTCTGTTCGGGTTCCATCGTTAGATATAAAATATCCTTTTTCAAAGGATATTTGTGCATTGGAGAAAGCATAATAAAAGAATAAAATAATAAGTAATGATTTTTTCATATGTAAATAGTGAATTTTTCGCGAAAGTATTATTTATTTTATTAAATACTGTGTAATGGCAAGAAAATAATCAATTATTTAAGATTTGTTGTAAAATTGAAATTCTTTCAACTTACAGACTTTATAGTATTATCATTGGTAAAGGAATTAATTATATTTGCACAAATTATTTAAAGAAATGAAAAATATAATTTCCGAATTACAATGGCGTGGCTTAGTGCACGACATCATGCCAGGAACTGAAGAGCAACTTTTAAAAGAAATGACGACTACCTATATAGGATTTGATCCCACATCAGATTCATTGCATATCGGGAGTTTAGTGCCAATTATTTTGTTAGTTCACCTTAAGAATTTTGGGCATAAACCAATCGCTTTGGTTGGTGGTGCTACAGGAATGATTGGGGATCCTTCCGGGAAATCTGATGAGAGAAATTTATTGGATGAAGCTACTTTAAATTATAATGTTGAAGGTATAAAAGCGGTTTTGTCTCGTTTTTTAGATTTCAATGGCACTGCAGCAAATGCTCCGGTTTTAGTAAATAATTACGACTGGATGAAAGGGTTGTCATTTATTAATTTTGCTCGTGATGTCGGTAAACGTATTACGGTAAATTATATGATGGCCAAAGACTCTGTGAAGAAAAGATTATCTGGTGAAGGAGAAGGAATGTCTTTTACTGAGTTTACTTACCAATTGATTCAAGGTTACGATTTTTATCATTTGCATAAAGAATACAATTGTTTGTTGCAAATGGGAGGTTCTGATCAATGGGGAAATATCACTACTGGAACCGAATTAGTACGCAGAATGAATGTGGGTGAGGATGCCAAAGCTTTTGCAATGACCTGTCCTTTGATTACGAAAGCAGATGGTTCTAAATTTGGAAAATCCGAAGGTGGAAATGTGTGGTTGACGGCAGATAAAACTTCTGTATATAAATTTTACCAGTTTTGGTTGAATACTACTGATATTGATGCTGAGAAGTATATTAAAATCTTTACTTTCTTAGATAAAGAAACAATAGATGCTTTGATTGAAGAGCATAAAGTAGCTCCACATTTAAGAGTTTTACAGAGAAAATTAGCTGAAGAGTTAACGATTTTTGTGCACTCTAAAGAAGAATTAGAGAAAGCGATTAAAGCTTCTAATATTCTTTTTGGAAATGCTACTGCCGATGATTTAAAACAATTGGATGAAACCACTTTTCTAGAAGTTTTTGATGGAGTTCCTCAAGCTGAGATTTCTAAAGCTGATATAGAAAACGGAATTGATATTATTCATGTTCTGAATGAGAAAACAGGATTCTTTAAGTCGAATGGAGAGGCGAGAAGAGCTTTGACGGCTAATTCAATTTCTGTGAACAAAGAAAAAGTAAACGAAACATTTGTGCTTTCTGCAAAAGATCTGATTAACGATCAGTTTGTTTTGTTGCAAAGCGGAAAGAAAAATTATTTTGTGATTAGAGTGATTTAGTAACTATGAAAGTCTTTTTTTAGACTACCATCAAATTACAACCTCGAATATCAGAATTATCAAAACGTCCCAATACTTCGAAAGTAGTATTGGGATTTTTTTTACCCAAATCCTGTGTAGCAATAAATGAGCAAGAGTTGATGTTGGCTAGGTCAATTACGTTGATTCCGCCGGTTTTACCATCCTGTATATAAGTTAGAGCGTCTTCGGTATCGCGAATGTGAATTTGCATCCAAGAGGGGCATTCAAACACGCCCTCACCCAAGGAATAGGCTTGAGAAAGTAATTCGGTCATGCCATATTCAGAATGTATGGCTTTAACTCCAAAACCTTCGCATAACTGTTTGTGTAATTCTTCCCGAATCATTTCTTTGCGTTTACCTTTCATACCACCAGTTTCCATAATGATGGTGTGCTGCAATTGGAATGTTCTTTTTTCGATTAAATCCAATAAGGCATAGGTAACTCCAATCAAGATTACATTTTGTCCCGCTTGGTCTAAATCGATAAGCTTTTGGATTAATTCATCGTGATTGTTGAGGTAAAAACCACTATCACTGTTGTTGGTTAATTGTATTAAATCTTCAACCATATAGATTAAGGAAGAGCCTTCTCTTTCTAGATAGGAAGGAAGTAAAGCCAAAACAACGTAATCTTCAATGTTTCCGTAAAATTGCGAAAACCCTTTACGATAGCTTTCTTCATAGATTGAAACGTCGGTAACCAAATGTTTACTAGTTATGGCTCCAGTTGTTCCGCTACTGGTAAAAGTAGTTTGAATCAGGTTCTGGTTTGAAACAACATTATGACTTTTGAAAAACTGAATGGGTAAAAAAGGAATTTGATGTAGCGATTTTACCTTTTGTGGATTTGTTTTTAATAATTTACAAAATTCCTGGTAGACTAAATTGTTTTCATACTGAAAGCGGAACACTTTTAGTGCTATTTTTTCAAATTGTTTTTGGCTGGAAATGGTAAATATGTCGTTGGCTGTAATCAAGTTTCTTTTTTTTACAAAGATATTATTATTTTGATGCTTTTGAGTATTAACTTAAAGCTTCTGGGAAGGGAACGGCAAAAAAAAAGTTCCAAAATATTTTGGAACTTTTTTGATTTATTTGAGAGGAATTACCTTACTATTAATTTTCTACTGCTAGTTGCATCTTCTTCGATGATTTTTATAATATAAACACCAGGAAGCAAGTTAGAAACATTGAGCTCTTTAGAGTCAATTTTAGTTTGTAATACTTTTTTTCCTAAAACGTCAAAAATAATGATTTCTTTTTCTAAGTCATTTTTTGAAGTAATGTATACTTTACCAGTAGTTACAGGGTTTGGGTACAAGCTCAACCCTTCAATCGAAGCGTTTTCTTGTAGTCTTGGCTGTTGCTTATTATCTTGCGCTGTTGCACTAATAGTAAAGAAAAAAGCCAATAAAAGAGTAATATAAAAGTAGTTTTTGGTCATTAGCTTCGAAATTTGACAGTAAATATAAGGAAAAAAATATAATAAAAATAAAAAAATACCTCTCATTTTTTGAGAGGTATTTTTAGTATTGAAAATTGTAATTATTATTTTAGATTTTTAAGCAAATCTACACCGTCAACTGTACACCAAGCACCAGTAGTTAAATCTGCTCCTGTAGCGGTAGTGCTTGTTGTCCAGTTTGATGCTGGAACAAAACTTGCTGCAGTCACTGTAAAAGTATTAACTCCTGAAATAAAGGTAATAGGTGAGTTAGTGATTTTTACATTGTTTAATTTGATTTTTCCTCCTGCAACTTGGTGATCATATGTAACTTTGTCTAATATTTGAATCACACCGCCATTAAATGCTGTAGGAGTAGTTTGGCTACCATAACCATCAATTACGATGTTACTGTAATCTCCATTTCCTTCTTTTTTGAATTGAATTGCATCCAATTGAATTTCACTCTGTGCTTCTGTAGTTGTACCTGCAGCTCTTTTTAGAGTGATGTTAGTAACTTTTGGCCAGAAATTATTGTCAACACTTTTAGATTCTACTTCTAGTCCGTAGTTTGCAACACCTACTTGGTAAGCAAACCAGTTTGTGTTCTCTTGACCTCTCCATCCATCTTGCCAGTCAAAAGCGTCATCAGAATTACCATAAGAGATTGAGTTTTTCAAACTTACTGTTCCTCCATAAAATTCAAAACCATCATCATTACCTTTGTAGGATACTAAATGATCTAACACAGTTCCAGAACCAACAGAGTAGAAAGAGAATCCATTATTTTCTTTGCTGTTAGTTGTGATTACTTGTCCAGCATATTCAACTCTTACATATGTTAATGAACCTCCATTGTGTGCTGCGTTTGAACCACCATATGATAATCCTAAACCATCCTCTGAGATTGCTGTTTGTGGAGCAGGAGCACTAGCTGAATTTACAATTGGAGCATCTCCATACATAATAATACCAGCCCAAGAACCTCCTACTTTAGATTTTTCAGTAAAAACTATAGGAGCACTAGCAGTACCATTAGCAATTAATTTTCCTCCATTTAATATTATAAGACCATTTTGTCCAGTAGTTTTGTCACAAGTAATTGTAGAACCAGCTGCAATAGTAAGAGTTACTCCACTGTTAACTTTAACCATTCCTTTTAATGTATAATTACCATAAGGATACGTTTTGTTTTCTGTAAAGGTTCCAGTTATTTCTCCTGTTGCTGCAGGAACTGCAGTTACAGTTACTGTTTTTGTTACTGGTGCAGCTGCTCCAGGAACTGTATATGTTATTACAGATGAACCTATAGTTACCCCTGTAATTACCCCAGTTTTTGCATCAATTGTTGCTACAGCAGGTGCAGCACTTGTATAAGTTCCTCCTGTAGTTGTACTAGAAAATGTAGTAGTTGATCCTACAATGACACTTTCTGTACCAGTTAATGGTGCTACTGTGATTGGATCATCACTGTTACTACATGATGTAATAAATAAGCCTAAAGACATTGCTAAAGCTAAAATTTTTGTTCTCATAGTTTTTGTGTTATTTTCATAATTTGATATGCCAAAAGTACTTTGTGAATTCGGAGTAAATGTTATCTTATAATTACAAAAAAGTTATTAAAATCAGTAGATAATGTAAAGCTAATATTAAGAGTGTTTAAAAAAATAAAGTCCCATACATGGGACTTTATTTTTTTAAACACTTAAAGGATTGTGTAGTTTTTTATTGATATAAAATTTTTCCAGATTTAACCTGTTTGTTGTCTGATACAATTTTATAGTAGTATATTCCTTTTGGATAATTTGATGGGATATCCCATTTCACGATTTGATTTGGAGTAGTAATTCCTTTAAAAACTGTTTGCGTTTTTTTCGATTTTTCAGAATAAATAATTATTTCCATTTCTTTATTGCTAGAAAAATTTGTTGTGAAATTTACAGAGCCTGATGAAGGATTTGGATAAACAGTAGATGTTAATGTGTTTTCTTGCTGCAAAGATCTAGATGTAATACCATTAATGCTTAGACCATTACTTATTGATGTTTTTCCGGATGATACTTTTCTGATTAATCTCGCTGAGTTATCTATTTGTGATATTCTATTAATTAGTTCTTGATAAGGAGTTAAATCTAGGTCTTTGGTAGTTTCGTCAAAATCTATAGCATCTCCTGTATAATATATTGACCAAGAATATTTATAAATCCCTATTCCTCCAGTAGGTATTCCTCCAGTTACTTGCTTATTATTAATCGATATAATGTTGTTTTGTATGTCAGAAATATGCGGTATCTCAAGTGCGTTACTCCTTGAATATTTGCCTGCTGACTGAATGTTTCTTATTATTTCAAAATTTTTAGATGAATTAAAATATCTATCGAATTCAGGAGAATGGAGGATATAGGAGAATGATGTGTCAGGTAATTCACTCGAGTCTCCATCTTCATCAATTATATACCAAGTGTATATATATGAATTGGCGCCCCCTCCTCCTGTTGGTAAGCTACCTTCAATCAATACTCCATTTAGTTGTGTCAGATTAAAGGCAATTGTATTATTTAAAATAGGAGGAGCTTTAATTACTGTTATCGTAATTTCGTTACTATTACCTATGTTTGATCCTAATATGTTTTTTCTAAAATATGTTGTTGTAACAAGAGGAGTTCCTGGGTAATAATAAAAACTTGTTGCACCAGGGATAGGTGTGAAAACACCATCTATAGTTTTGTACCATTGAAATGTATAATTGCCTGCTCCCGAACTTATCAATGGAGGGGCGGTGTCGCCTTCTGTTATTGTTATGGTGGTAGTTGGCCAAGATCCTATATAGATTAATTCAGGAGGTGTTACTGGAGGAGATGTAGTTGATCCAGCTTTATAATTCACAGTAATTTTAATCATTTCAGATTCATTTTGAAAACAACTTCCGTTTGTAGAAAATTTGTAAGTAATTTAAGTGTCTGTTGTTACAGTTTTTTTGAACTTAAATCTTATCGTTGTATTTTGTCCTGGTGTCAATATGTTTCCATTTGTATAACTCTGTGATTGAATTCCATCATTGTTGCCACATGACAAGGTAGCGTTAAGAAATATAGGATTACTACTGCTACCATAGCAGTTAACTAAAACATCGACCGTTCCTTCTACTCCTGAATTAAGGTTTATTGTATTAGAAAGGGGGCTATAACTTAGTGTATTTTGCGAAAAAGCCATTTCTGTAAAAAAAAGCAAAAAAATTAATTTTATATTTTTCATAATTTATATGTTATTTTTTGATTTTGATATACTAAAAGTACTCTGGGAGTTTAGATTATAGGTTACTTAATGATTACAAAAAAGTTACTAAAATCAACATATAATGTAGAGCAAAGATTATTTGATTTTTATTTATTAAAAAAGCCCTGTGTTTACAGGGCTTTAGCGAATGATTAATTGTCTGTTCTTCTAAAAAGTATAAGATATGTTCATAGAAAAACCTATGCCTTTTTTATATTCTTTAATTGTTAAATCGCTTTCAGTAATTGGAATTCTGTTGTTTTCACCTAATTCTATTTTGTAGCTTGGGTTTAATAGGTTATCTGCAGAAAATTTAACATCAAATTTATCTGAAATTTTATTTTGCCAAATAAAATCAAGTTTACCAAACGGCATTTCATAATAATTATCTAATCCATTTGTTCCCACTGCATAGATTCGTTTGCTATAGATATTGTATACCAAAGTCATTGAGCTTTTCCATTTTTTGCTAAATTCAGAATCATATTTAATATCAGCGTTTAATATCCAAGGTGATGCTCCTTGCAGTTTTCTTGATGGATTATCATCTTTTGCAATAGTTTCTGGACTGTTAATACCATTTTTAGAAGTTTCAATAGTTACTTTTGTATCCATTAATGATGCATTAGCACCCAAAGAGAAATTAGATAAAGAATTTGAAATTCTTTCAAATTGGAATAAGAATTCTAATTCGGCACCATAAAGTAGAGCTTGTTTAGAATTGCCGTATGTTATAATTTGTCCACCACTTCCAGCTGAATTTGTAAATAATCTTTCAATAGGATTATCTATTATTTTATTAAAAATTGTAGCAGAAATTAATTCCTTATTTGTTGGGAAAAACTCGTATTTTAAATCAAAGTTGTAATTGTCACTGTTAATTAATGAAGGATTACCTTGTTCTATAGTACCGTCAGGATTTACAAATTCTAGAGGATAAGACTCCATTATTACAGGCCTTGTAATTGTTTTTGAGGCTGCAAATCGTAAGTTTGATTTTTCATTTAAAATATATCTTGTATTGAAAGAAGGTAAAAAATCTGTTTTGTCATCTTTTTTTGTTATAAAAGGATCTGTAAAACTTCCTGATGTTTTATATTTTGTATCTCTATTAGTCTGTTCTACTCTTGCGCCTGCATTTAATTCTATTTTTTCGCCAAATTTGAAGGCTAGATCTAAGTATCCAGCATTAATGAACTCTTCTAACATTGCTTTGTATGTTGAGTTTGTTCCTTCGGTATAGGTGAAATTATTTTTTAAAATCTCACTTTTAAAATATTCATCAGGAGAGTTTGTAGGGAAAGTAGCAGAGTTTGAGTCTAGTCTTTGTGATACTAAAAATCTGAATTCAGATCCAATTTTATTCACATATCCGCTATATCCTGCAGTAAGCTTGTTTGATTTACTTAAGTCTTCATTGCCAAATTTCCAGCTGTATTCAAGTAATCCTGAGATATGTTGCTCGCCATCAAAATCAAGATATTGTCTAGCTATACTATTACCGGAATAGGATATCGAAGTTGTGTTGTCATCAATCTTAACACCCTTGAAAGATTTTCTGTCTGGAAGTTCATACTGTGTTGTAGAGTATGAAATACCAGATTTTATATTGTGTCTTTCATTCTCAGTCAGTTTGTAATTGCCAAATAACTGTGTGTTTAAAAAAATTGATTCTTGTAATTCATTCATTCTAATAAAACCATTTGTTTGTGTTGTATTAGAATTCGTATAACCTAGCTGATCTTGTATTAAATTTTGATTCGATTTTAGATAGATGGTATTTGATGTAACTGAAAGCCTTTTTGTTTTATAAGTTAAAGCAGCCAATACAGAAGAGTTCGTTATAAATTTGTATTGCGTTGTAACTAAATCATTGTCATAGTTTCCTTGTGCTGTATTGAAAAATCTGTCGGCACCACTTCTAATTTGAAATTTATTTTCATAGTTAAATGAAATCAAGTATTGAAATATGTTTTGGTTTTTGCCTAGATTAAATTTTTCTGAATGAAGGATTCCAAAATTTGTGTTTAAAGGAGAAATATCGCTTTTAACGTCAAAACCTGATCCAAAACCGTTTGCCGCTTGATCTGCGGTTAATGTTTGATTACTTGGGGTTTCTGTTAATACAGATGGTAAATCTCTTTCATTGCCAGAGAATCCAAAAAAATCAGATGTAGAGGTTGCATCTTGCGAAATAAGGAATTTTTTTAGGTTATTGTTTATAGTATAACCAGCTCCAAAATTAATTTTAGTTTGACTTTTTCCAGAGTTTGCTGTTACTATATTAAAAGTTCCTCCAGCAAAATCTCCGTATAAATTAGTGTTGAAAGTTTTGTAGGTTTCTAAAACACTTACAATGTCGGTTGGAAAAATATCTAATGGGATAATTTTTTTAAATGGATTGTTTGAAGGTACCGCTAAGTCATTAAGCAGTAAATTATTATAACGATCTTCCAGTCCTCTCACAAATAAACCACGTGATTCTACTTTTGTAATTCCTGTTATTTTGGTTAAGCCTTCCTCAACATCACTAACTCCTTTTCTTGACATCTCTTGCGCACCAATACTTTGTTTAATAACAACAGCATTTTTTTGTTCTAAAAGTAATGCAGTTTCTTTTTCTCTTGTTACGTTTGATTTGATAACTACATCTTTTAATTTGTAACTTCCAGATCCCAATGAGTTGTTTAGAGTAACAGTTTCATTTGCAACAACAGTTACTGGAACTTCTATAGGGTCATAACCAAGAAAGCTAAATTGAATAGTATAACTTCCAGGAGCAATCGTAATCATATATTTTCCATCAATATCTGTATTAACACCTATTTTAGTACCTTTGATAAGCACATTTGCAAAAGGTAAGGCTTGATTGTTGGAATCTTTGTCTAATAAAACACCAGATATTGTTCCTTTGCCTTGTGAGAAACCAATAGCACAAATAAATAGTGTAAAGAATAGAAATTTTAATTTCATTTTGTTTAGTATTTAATTTTCTGCAAATAAATGGCGGGATTCTAGTCTTTGTGTTAACACCGGGTTATGAATGAATGTCATAATTATTATGAAATCGTTAACAGATTAAATTAAAGTTAAGTCCGCTTTTTTGTTATTGATACTTGCAGTTTATTACTACTTTTACATTGCAATAAAAAGTCATTGTACATCAAATAAGATGAAGTGCGATGGAAAAACTTAATTTTTGCTATTTTATGAAGAAAAGAAACACCAAGATTCTTCTGGTTGATGATGAACCAGATATTTTAGAAATTGTAGGCTATAATTTAGCGCATGAAGGGTATCAGATTGTAACAGCTACTAATGGTAAAGAAGCTATTGAAAAAGCAAAAAAAGAATTACCGGATCTTATCATAATGGATGTGATGATGCCAGAGATGGATGGAATGGAAGCTTGCGAGAATATTAGAAAAATTCCAGAGCTAAATAATGTAATTATTACTTTTTTGACTGCCAGAAGTGAGGACTATTCACAAGTTGCAGGTTTTGATGCCGGTGCGGATGATTATATTACCAAACCTATTAAGCCGAAATTACTGGTAAGCAAAGTAAAAGCTTTGTTAAGAAGGTTGAAAGAACAAGAACAAAGTAGTGAAACCCTTAATGTGGGTGGAATAGAAATCAATCGTGAGGAATATAAAATCGTCAAGAACAGTATAGAGATTGCTCTGCCGAGAAAAGAATTTGAACTTTTTTATTTATTAGCTTCTAAGCCTGGAAAAGTGTTTAAAAGAGAAGAAATCCTAGATAAAGTCTGGGGAAATGACGTAGTTGTTGGAGGAAGAACTATTGATGTTCATATCCGAAAACTTCGTGAAAAAATTGGAGATGATCTTTTTAAAACCATAAAAGGGGTAGGTTATAAATTTGAAGTTTAAATAAATGGTAACTTTAAAGATTTTTTAAATATCTTTTTAGTAACCATAATATTTGCATTCCCATTATATAATGAAAATTAATTTCAAGAAAAGTTACAAGTTTGCTATAAAATCGGCTTTGTTTATCAGTTTATTTGTGTCCGGTTTTAGCATGATTCTTTCAGCATTACTGTTCAAATCTACTTTTGGTAGTGTTCTATTGTTTGGATTTATCAGTGTGTTCTTTGTTTATTTGTTTTCGTTTTTTGTTTTACAGTATAGGGTAGAACGCTTTATATACAGAAGAGTTAAGAAAATCTATGATGATGTTTCGCTCTTAGAGTCAAGTACTTTTATAAACAAACCCATAACAACCGATATGGAAACTTTGACTAGGGAAGTAAAGAAATTTGCTACCGATAAAAAGTTAGAAATAGAAATGTTGCAGGTTCGTGAGGAGTATAGAAGAGAGTTTTTAGGGAATGTATCCCATGAGCTTAAAACCCCTTTGTTTACAGTACAAGGTTATTTGTCTACTCTTATTGATGGTGCTATGGACGATAAATCCATTAGAAAGAAATACTTGAAACGTGCCGAAAAAGGAGTAGAACGATTGATTTACATTGTCGAAGATTTGGATATGATAACCAAATTAGAATCAGGGGATTTGAACCTAGAGTTTACAAAATTTGATATCGTAAAACTGATTCAGAATGTATTTGATTTATTAGAGATGAAAGCCGATAAAAAGAACATCACATTGGCATTCGAAAATGATAACATTCAGCCCATTTTTGTAAATGGAGATAAAGATAAAATTCAACAAGTAGTTGAAAATTTGATTGTAAATTCTATAAAATACGGAAAAGAAGGTGGTTTGACCGAAGTTTCTATAGTGAATTTGACCAATAAAAAAGTATTGGTTCGGGTTACGGATAATGGAGAAGGAATAGAAGTCCAAAATATACCACGTCTTTTTGAACGATTTTATAGAGTTGATAAAAGCGGTTCTCGCACCGAAGGAGGTTCAGGATTAGGACTTGCAATAGTGAAACATATTATTGAAGCCCATAAAGAAAAAATTTATGTTGAAAGTGAATTTGGCATAGGTTCGGAGTTTTCTTTTACCCTTGAAAAGACATTTATTACGGATCAATTAGGGCTCAAGAAAAATAAAAATAAGTCATAAATTTATATTCTAAAATACAATTTAAAATTCTGGAAGTTAATGTTTTGGCGGGTTTGGAGCATAAAATAGCTTTTATTTAATTTAAAGAAAAAACCTGTTAACATTAAATTATCACCTATATAACATTGAGTTAACCTTAACTTAACATTGCAGTGTCACCTTTGCAGCAAAATTAACATTCATATTAAAAGAAAATGAAAAAAGTTATAGTTGCAATGGCGGTGTTGTGCTTTGGCGTTGCAAGTGCTCAAGAAGTTACTAATGATTCAATTAAGCCAATTAGCATTGATTCATTACAACAAGCAATAAATATGCATCAATTAAAATTTGATGCATTGAATGAACAACTATCTCCTTTACAAGAAGAAGTTGATAGAATGTCTAAGTTGAAAATTTCTGGTTACATGCAAGTGCAGTACGAGATGTATAATTATCAAGATGTGCCAACTGCTACAGGTCCGCTTCAATTGAAACCAGGAACTGCAGAAACGAATGTACCGTTAACTACGAATCCTACCGATGTTACCAATTCATTTGTGATAAGAAGAGCAAGGGTAAAATTTACTTATAAGCCTATTGAAGGGGTAGCATTCGTTTTGCAACCTAATTTTTCTTTTAGCGCGGTGACTTTGAAAGATGCTTATGTTCAGTTGAATGACCCTTGGTTAAACACTTTTCAATTATGGGTAGGGCAATTCAATAGACCTGATTATGAGGTAGAATTTTCTTCAAGAGACAGAATAATATTGGAAAGAAGTAGAATGACAACAATTTTATATCCTCAAGAAAGAGATTTGGGAGCAAAGTTTGTTGTTGATTTTGTAAATAAATATGAAATTCCTTTGAAAATTGATTTTGCGGCATTTAATGGAAACTTCGGAGAAGGACCAATTGCTAATCAAGTTTCGGATGTAGATAGTGATAAAGATATAGTGGTAAGAGCAACTTATTCATTGAAGTTTCCAAATGCAGGTTTAGGAATCGACTTTGGAGGGAATGGTTATTTTGGAAAAAATACTGTTTTTGCAGCTGGTACTTATAGTGATATTAATAACAATCCATTTACAGCAGCAGTTGGAGATAAGTTAGATAAACATTGGATTGGAGCTGAGCTTCAGCTATACTATGATGTTTTAGGTGGTTTTGCTTTAAAATCTCAATTTAACAAAGGGGTTATCTCTGGTACTTCTGGTGCTGCAATCATTAATAATAATCCTTCTTTTAATTTTAGTGGAGAAAGAGAATTTATAGGATACTATGTAACATTAGAGAAAAACTTTGGATCTAAATATCAAGCAGCGGTTCGTTATGACTCATGGGATCCAAACGCAAGATTATCAGGTGATGCAGTAACTGTAGCTCCGGATTTGAGAGTACATACTTGGTCATTTGCTTTTGACTATTTCTTTAATAATTACACAAAAATCGCTTTAGGATATTCAATGCCAATAAACGAGACGAGTTCAACAGTTGGTGGAATTTATAATAGTGATGTAAAAAATAATACAACAACCTTGAGATTTCAAGTTAGTTTCTAAAATGATTTTATTTTAAAATCCAGAAGTATTTTATTTACATATAAGAGACTATTATCACTCGTGAAATAGTCTCTTATTGTTTCTGTAAATATTCTTATGTTACTGGTATTCAGCGATGTTAATAGCTTTCTGGTTATGCTACTTTTTATTTATTGTAAAATTATTGTAAAAATGGCTAAATGGTAAAGATTGAATAATACTTGCTTAACATAGACTTAACGTAGCGGTTTTACTTTTGTCAAAAATTAAAAGACACTTAAAAATGAATACAACAAAATTTAAAATAGCAACTCTTTTAGTAGTGGTAATGACTATTGGATTTTCATTCACTACAATAAATAAAGTTACCGTAAAAGGGTCGGATACTATGGTTATTTTGTCTCAAAAATGGGCCGAAGTATACATGAAAAAAAATCCAGGAACATCAATACAAGTTACAGGTGGAGGATCTGGAGTAGGTTTAGCAGCATTAATTAATGGATCTACAGATATTGCAAATTCAAGTCGTCCTATCAAACCTTCTGAAGTAGAAAAATTAAAAGCAAGATACGGTTCTTTAGGAGTTGAAATTCCTTGTGCTAAAGATGGTTTGTCAGTATATTTAAATAAAGCTAATCCAGTAACTGCACTTACATTGAAACAAATTGGACAAATTTTTGCTGGGAAAATAACAAACTGGAAAGAAGTTGGTGGTGCTGATGCTCCTATTAAATTATATGGTAGAGAAAGTAGTTCTGGAACATTTGGTTTCTTTAAAGACAATGTGGTTAAAACAGATTTTGCTCCAACTTGTCAAACATTGCCTGGAACAGCTGCAATTGTAAATGCTGTTAAAAAAGATAAAAATTCAATAGGTTACGGTGGAGCAGCTTATGCAGAAGGTGTAAAAGATTGTGGTGTAAAGAAAGACGATAAAAGTCCAGCAATTTTACCAACTGCAGCTACTATCAAAAACAAAACATATCCTATCACAAGATACTTGTACATGTATTTAAAATCAAGACCAACAGGTGAGACTAAAGAGTTTATCGATTGGATTTTGAGTCCTGCAGGTCAAGGTTTAATAGAAGAAGTAGGGTACTATCCTTTAAAATAATAAGTAAAGTATCCCTCATTTTTTAATGAGGGATGTTTTTATGTTTTTTTCTAAATGAAATCGCCAAAATTGCAAAGCACAGATTTAAAAAAATGGCGATACTATATCCCTTTAAAAGAGATATTAGCTTCATATGAATTCTTAGATAAATAGGATGAAATGGGCATGAATGTAAAATAGGTTGAAAGTGCTAATAACCTCATGCAAATTACATGTGACTAATAAAAAACAATAAAATCAACACATGAACCCCCAATTACCCATAAAACAAGTTTTTACTAAAGAAAGTTTAAAAAAACAATTCAGGCTTTCCGAATTTCTTGCCGAAAAAATTATATCGTCGATTGCCTTTTTATCAATAGCTATTATTTTTTTAATTTTCATTTTTGTTTTTAAAGAGTCTTTACCCATATTTAATTCAGGAAATGGAGCTAAGGAAAAAACAGAAATTAAAGCTGAAGCTACAGGTAAGCCGGAAGCTTATGGTACCGAAGTTGCTGAGGATTTAAAACCAGAATCTTATGGTGCTGAAACAAAGGAGGAATTAAAACCGGAGTCTTACGGTACGGAACCGAAAGAGGATCTGAAACCAGAGACGTATGGTTCTGAACCTGTTTCTCAAGAGGATTTAAAGCCAGAAAGTTACGGAGATACTCCAAAGGAAGACTTAACGGTAGCATCGCCAGAAGATGAGACGATGAATGCTGTTTCAGAAAACAAAGAAGGTAGTGATAAAACGTGGGATACTTTTCTAACAACAGAATGGGTACCCGTTTCCGAGAATCCAAGATTTGGAATGTTAGCGTTGTTAATAGGTACTTTAAAAGTGACTATCATTGCAATGCTTATTGCAGGACCATTAGCGGTTCTTGCAGCATTATATACTTCGTGTTTTGCCTCAAAGAGGGTGAAAGAAATCATTAAACCAATTATTGAAATGTTAGCTGCTTTCCCATCTGTAGTTATTGGTTTTTTTGCTCTGATGGTATTGGCCACATTTTTTCAAAATGTATTTGGTTACGATTCTAGATTGAATGCTTTTATTGGAGGTGTAGCTATGGCCTTGGCAGCTATTCCTATCATTTATACGATTTCTGAAGATGCTTTGGCAGCTATTCCTAAAACCTATACCGAAGCAAGTTTAGCATTGGGAGCCAGTAAATGGCAAACTGCATTTTTTGTGGTTTTGCCTGCAGCGACACCTGGTATTTTTGCAGCTTTGTTGTTAGGAGTAGGAAGGGTTTTTGGAGAAACGATGATTGCGCTAATGGCAACTGGAAATGCAGCCTTAGTGTCTGCCAATCCTTTTGAAAGTGTGAGAACATTTGCAGCAACCATTGGTTCTGAAATGGCAGAAACCGTTTTTGGAGATACTCATTATAGTGTTTTGTTTTTTATTGGGTCTTTACTTTTCATATTCTCATTTGCCTTAAATGCTGTTGCAGAATTTTATGTAAAAGGCAAATTGTTGAAAAAATTCCAAGGTAAATAATTATGGATAAAATTATAAATGAATCAGAAGATCACTTTTTTTCAAGTAAAAAGAGTATTTCGGATATAAAAGGAAAGGTTTTTATAGGAATCACACAAATAGCAGTGTTCTTAATCATTGCAACACTTTTTATCATTCTTGGAATTATAGTCTATCAAGGGCGTTCTAAGTTTTCTTGGGAGTTTATCTCTCAATTCCCTACTAATGGTATGACAGAAGGAGGAATATTTCCTGCTTTAATAGGGACTTTTATACTAGTAATCGTAATGTCTATAGCGGCGGTTCCTTTTGGGACTATTACGGCACTCTACTTAACGGAGTATGCTCGTGAAGATTCTAAGTTTGCTGCAGCAGTTCGATTCTCAGTACGTACACTTGCAGTGGTTCCTTCAATAATATTTGGTCTTTTTGGTCTTGGGTTTTTTATCCAATTTTTGGGTGCTGGAGCCGATACCGCTTTTAATGGAGGTCAATTGCGTTGGGGACAACCTAATATCCTTTGGGCAAGTTTAACGATGTCTTTATTGACATTGCCGGTTATTATTGTATCTGTTGAAGAAGCATTGAAAACAATCCCACGCGAATTAAGAGAAGCGAGTTTAGCACTTGGTGCAACCAAATGGCAAACTATTAGAAAAGTGGTGCTTCCGGGTTCTGTATCTGGAATTATGACAGGTACAATTCTCGCAGTAAGTAGAGGTGCAGGAGAAGTAGCTCCAATATTATTTACGGGGGCGGCATATTATTTGGCTACATTGCCAGGTTCACTAAGTGATCAATTCATGAACTTGGGATATCATATTTATATTATGTCTACCCAATCTTCGGATGTGGAGAAAACAATGCCAATACAGTTTGCTACAACTTTAGTGTTATTAATTTTGACATTATCTCTAAACGTAGTTGCTGTAATTATTAGATCAAGAATAAGAAGAAAAGCAAAATAATATTTAGACTGACTAAATAGATTATTATTTTAGACATAACAAGTAAACAATGAAAGATATAAAAATAAAAGTAAATGATTTATCATTATACTACGGTGAAAAAAAGGCTTTGAATGATATTACAATGGATATCCCTGCCAATAAAGTTACCGCTTTAATTGGACCTTCGGGTTGTGGAAAATCTACTTTTTTGAGATGTATCAATAGAATGAATGACCTTATACCAAGTGTTTCTATTACTGGTAAAATGCTGGTTGAAGGAGTTGATATTTATGACAAGAATGTTGATGTTGTTAATATTAGAAAGAAAATCGGGATGGTTTTTCAAAAATCAAACCCATTCCCAAAATCTATTTATGAGAACGTTGCTTATGGTCCTCGTATTAATGGAATAAAAGATAAAGCACAGTTAGACGAAATTGTAGAAACCTCTTTGCGTCAAGCCGCCATTTGGGATGAGTTAAAAGATCGTTTGGATGATTCAGCTTTAGGGCTTTCCGGAGGACAACAACAACGTTTGTGTATAGGAAGAACATTAGCTGTAAGCCCGGATATTATTTTGATGGATGAACCAGCAAGTGCATTAGATCCAATTTCGACTTCTAAAATCGAAGAATTAGTGCATCAGTTAAAAGAGCAATATACTATCATTATCGTGACGCACAATATGCAACAAGCTGCCAGAACGAGTGATCATACTGCCTTTTTTTATATGGGTGAATTGATTGAAATGGGCAAAACAAATTCTATATTTACAAAACCGGTACAAAAGCAAACCGAGGATTATATAACAGGTAGATTTGGATAAAAGGTTTATAGAAAGATTTAAAGATTAAAAAATTTCATAATTCCTGAATCGTTAAGTTTTTAAATAAAAAAAGATGAGTACACATTTCGAAATAGAATTAGATAAGTTAAAAAATATTATTGAAAAAATCGGGAAATTGGCTGAAGGCCAAGTGAGCGAATCAGTAAAAAAACTTTTGCAGGAGCCGGAAGTGGCTGAAGCGAAAAGCATCAAAAAAACAGAAAATAAAATTGACAAATTAGATATAAAAATCGATGAAATTTGTCAACGCATTTTTGCTTTGCAACAACCCGTTGCTTCTGATTTACGTTTTATAATGTCTGCAATGCAAATTAGCAACGAGATTGAACGAATTGGAGATTTATCAATAAGTATCGTAAAAAGATCAAAGAATATTAAAGAGAAACACGATCTGATTGTTAAGTTCAATATAGCCGATGTTGCCAGACAAGTAGAGTTAATTACGGTAAAGACCAATAATTGTTTTATGACTCGTAATGAAAATGTTATTGGAGAGATTTTTGTACTGAACAACGAGATCAGAAAGAATTGCGAAGACGCAATACACGATATTATAAATGAAATGAAAGTAAATTCTAAGGCTGTAGTTTCAGGAACTAATTTGGTGATTATTTTAAAGCATTTAGAGCGAATTTCTGAGCATTGTACCAACATTGCAGAATACGTTTACTTTATGATAAATGCTAAAATTATCAAACACGATAAATTTGATGATTTAGAATCGGAAGATTAGTATTTCTCATTAAAAATTAGAATTAGTACCAATAAAAAAGTCGGAACATTTAAACTGTTCCGACTTTTTTATTTATTAAAAGACCCTGAATAAATCTTCCCAATTTACAGTGCTGTCCAAATGTGGGAGCCCTTTAAATTGATCTGTTTTTGAAAGATCTTCTATTTTAAAATTCTCTTGGGTTGAATAGGGAACTAAGCCTTCTTGTTCTAATTTTTCGGCCAAATAGATTTGTTCATATTGTCCAGGAGTGGGTATGAAAAATGCTTTCTTGTTTAGTTTTACCAAGTCCATAATAGTTGTGTATCCGGATCGGCAAAGAACTTTTTCGCTTTCGTTGAAAGTTTGTTCCAACTGGCGGGTTTTCATGAAATTGTAGTAGGTTACATTCCCTATCTGTTCCTTTTTTTGTTCGGCTTCGATTATTCCTTTTACAAATACTACTTTACCGGTAAAACGTTTTACTTCTTCGGTAAGATGAGCTTCCAATAGTCCTCGTTGTGGTTCAGGGCCAGACAAAATAATCATTAGGTCATATTGTGTAGGCAGTCCCATTTTATGCATTCTGCTTAATGGGCCTAAATATTGTAAGGGCAAAGTACTGTGTTCTAGATGCCCTAATTTTCCTGTGAGATTTAATGTTGAATTCACATCGGGAACCCAACAGGCATTGTATTTTTTTATAATGTGCTGATGTAATTTGCTGGTAATCCATGTAGTGTTTCCAGTCATAACATTCAATTGATGAGTGATAAACACCGAGGGGATTTTTTTACTGAAAACCCCCAATCTATTATCAGATATAATACCATCAATCTCGTATTTTTTAATCCATTTGTTTACGATGTTTTTTTCGTCCAAAATGGCTTCTATCATTTTTGGTAGGTTTTTAAAAAGTTTCCATTTAAAATTCTTGCCGTTTTTTGCATATTCAATTTGATAAGATGGCAATTCTAGGGTTTTTAAATATGGAAATTCTTTTCGGAGTAGCTCTAGGGCAATTCCATCAGAAGCAATTATAGGGTTGAAATCATTTTCTTGTAAAGCTTTAATGATAGGAATACAGCGTGTAGCATGACCCAATCCCCAATTTAATGGAGCTATCAAGATATTTTTATTATCGGATTTTAAATTCATTTTTTAAGTCTTACTTATATACATAAGTTTAAAGTTATTCGATAGATTTCAATCTAATGTTTACAATGTATTACTAAAATATTATATAATTTGTCCCGACTCGAAATAAGTTAACATAAAATTTACTTATATCAGGTCGGGACTATTAAATAAAAAGGCTAACCATTACGGATAGCCTTCAGTATTTGTTCGGAAATTTATTTATTGTTTGATGTAGGTTTTGTTTCCGTTTGAATTGATGTAGTATTTACCTCCTTGTGGGCCAGTATATACTTTTTTTCCATTGTATTCTCCGGTTACTTTATCAGTATTTTTTACGGCTGCTTTTGATTTGTCGGCAGATTTAGAAACTTCTTTTTTGGTAGCGGTTGCTTTATCAGTAGCCATTTTAGAGTCTTTAGCTACTTTATCAGTAGTTTTTTTGGCTTCCTTTGTCGCTTTATCAGCAGTTGCTTTAGAATCTTTAGCTACTTTATCAGTAGTTTTTTTTGCCTCTTTTGTTGTTTTATCTGCTGATGCTTTTGAGTCTTTAGTTGTTTTTTTGGCGTCTTTTTGTGCTTTATCAGCAGTCGCTTTAGAATCTTTAGCTACTTTATCTGTTGTTTTTTTGGCATCTTTTGTTGCTTTTTCTGTTGCCGTTTTCTCTTTAGTCTTACTTGTTTGTGCGTAAAAAGTATTCGATAGAATAAAGAAGAAGCTTAATAACAATAATTTTTTCATGTCAGTTTAATTTTAAATTAGATTTAAATTTACTACTTTTTTTCTAAAGTTGATCTCTAATAGTTTAAAAATAAGCTCTCAACGCAACACTTCCGGTATGAATGGCATCACTGGTTTCGCTTTTTCGACCTTGGTAGATGAAATTAACGTCTAAAAATGTAGTCAGATTCATTTGCAATAGGGTTCTCCAGGTTAAATTTTGACCCTTTTGCAATCCTTCCAGCATTTGATATCCAGCAGAAGAAAATTCATTTCCTTTAAAATCATTTTTATATAATGAAATTTCGCCGTTTGCTGTAAATCTTGAACTTCCATTATAGCTAAATGCGGTACCAAATCTACTTTGCAATAAGGTGTCTAAACTACCAATTTGATTTTTTTTGTTGATGTATTCATAAAAAAGATCTAAGCTGATGTTTTTTGAAAACAGATAACTAATCTTTGGAGTTAATAAATAACCTTCAATCGTGTAATTTTTCTCGGTAAATGTTTCAGATTCTGCTTTTGTCAAAATGGTTTTGGCTAGCGCATCAAATAGCCAACTTTTTTGAAGTAAGTGTTGGTATTGTAATTGATGAAAGCTGTTTTTGTTTTTAATGGTGCCAACAGACAATAAGTTTTGTGCCTGATTTGTCATGTAGGTATAAGTAACTGAATTGTCGCGTTTCCCTCTGTTGAAAAACAAGCTGTTGGTAAAGGTAGAAAGTAAACCCAATATGTTTTCTGATGAAGAATGAAAGGGATTCAAATCAAAATGGTCTCCTTCATTCTTAATTTTCCGATCTATAATAAAGTTACTTTGCAAATAAAAATAGGAAAGTGCCTTTTTGAAAGAATTACTGTTTTGCCAAATATTAGGATTGATTATAAAAGATTGTGAGAACTTGTTTTGATTGGTTTTTAGATAAATCTGATTAGGCAGAAAGATTCGGGTATAAGTTGCTAAATCTATAAATGGCGCTATTTCGAATTCTTCGAGTTCTTTTATCCCATTATTATTGTAGTCATTCCAGGTGTATTTTCCTTGCCCCGCGGGTACTTCTACATAAGTGTAATTTTGAAAAGGCATGGTGCCCGAATTGGTTTCGTAAAGGGTATTGCTTTGAACCAATTGATTAAAAAATTGATCACTATAAAGAACCCTCGAATTCAATGAAGGTGTGTTTTTTAGCGTAGGATCAGTATAATCCAGTATTCTATAATTTACTAATACAGATAGATCACGCTTTTCTGTTTTAAATAGTTGTGATTTAAAATTATAACTATTGGAAGTGTTTACCTTTTGTAATAATCCGTTTTGAATACTGTCATTCGTTCTTCTTAAATACCCCAATTGTACATAAACACGGGTGCTGTCTCCATGACCGGCATATATTCCGTATTCATTAAAGCGTTGGGTTTGCAAAGAGAGTTGTTGAGTAGCTTTATTTTTGCCTTGATTATCCTCAAAACGTAAAGTACTGCCAATCCAATTTTTCTTGAAGTTGTATTGAACTTGCGAAACGTTTCTAATAAACTTAGTAGTGGTTTCTATATCGTCACTTTTCAATAAACTGCCATCGCTTTTGATAGTCCAATTATGGGTTGTAAATCCTGCATTGATGTTGTTTTTTATACCCGAATAATTGTTGGAAATAGCAAGTCTTTGAAAAGCATAGGTTACAGATCCTGTGTTTTTTGAATTCGTATCAGGGATTAAGCCGAAATTTAAACCGGTGCTCAGTAAATTTTGGTCACCGGTTATGGAGCTGTAGATATTCCAATCTCTATAAAATTCTATTGAGTTTATACGTTCTACAGGTTTAAAATCAGAATCTATAACTTGTAAATTGGCAAAAGCATCTAGGTTCCAATTTTTGGAGTATAGACGTTGCTTGGTATTGATTTCTCCCGCTATACCTTTATTGTTGCTGTCGTCTAGTGAAGAGAATAAGTTTTTATCATTGTTGCTAATGGCAATTTCAAAATCAACAGCAGTTTTTTCAGAAGGATTGTATTTTCCAAAAAAGGTAGCAACCTGTTCTTTTATTGGAGCTATTAATTGTATAATGGGTTCATAATTTCCTTGAAGAACTCCGTTTATGGGAGCTACATACTCATAAATTTTATCTACACTCGCAGCATTTTTTAAAATATAATTTCCTTTTTTTAGTCCTATCAAAGTAAAAGTAACTGTATATAGCTGGTCATTCGGGTTTGTCGAATGTTCAAATATAGATTCAGTACCAAGGATGGTTTTTTTATACAGGATTTTTTTTTCGTCATAGGTGTCAAGATAAGCTGATGATGCAACCATTAATTTAGGATCGTCTCCGGCTTCTGCTAAAACTTGTACTTGCTCCTTAGAAAGGTTTTGCTGAACGGGTTGATTTTTTAAGTCATTTTCAGAATATAAAGCAGTACCAAAAGTCCATTTTTTGTTAGTAAAACTTCCTCCATCGTACGTAACAAATCGAGTGTAGTTGATCTCAGAGTATTGGTATTCTATTACGATTCTCATTTCGGACGTGATACTGAAAAGAGGGGTAAACATAATTTCTCCAGAGTTGTAATCGATGGTATAATCATTTGTTTCGCCTCTTTTTAATAAAACCCCATTGACATAAACGCGTTCAGACCCAATGATGACTAAAACGTACAACTCACCATTTTGACCAATTAATTTATAAGGACCTTGATTTCCTTCCTGTCCTTTAAAATTACTACTGGCATAATGACCAGTAACCAATCCGGCCGATGCAAATAGATTGGTTTTGTTATTCTCATTTTCTAGATTAATAGTAGTGGATAATCCTTGTATCTTCTTGTTGAAATTGAGAAAATGAGTGTTGTTGTTACCAATAAAAACATCGCCGGCACGAACATTCCAACTATCGCTGAAGAGTTCCATGAAAATATTGTCATATTGGTTCAGTTTCTGGGAGTAGCTTCCTTCCTGAACGGGAATATTGGTATCTTTAATAGAAGCTCTAATGCTAACCTTTTCGGATATTTTTCCGGTTATTTGTAGATCCAGATTCGAATTGACCACAGTATTCTGATTATTACCTACAGAAACTCCTCTTGAGAGACTTCCTTTGGCAACAAGACCATCAAATGGAGTATTATTTTTTACGGGAGTGTTTTCAATTTTATACAAATTTTGATTGGTTGCATCGTTGTCAATAATCTTACTGCTATCGTAAATACTGTATTCTTTGGTTAATAGACTAGGGAATTTTAGATAATGAACTGTTATGGAATCTGTAATGTTTTGATTTTTGTCTTTAAATACAAGTAAGCCTTTTGGGAAATTTACTTGATACAAAGAACTGTCAATAGCTTGGTTTTTGGAATCCAATACTTTGAAAGAATAGGAATTGATGCTTTCCTTTTCCAGATAAATGGTGTCTGTGGTAAAAGCTATTTTTTTGGTTCTGTAAGCCGAATCCGTTTCTTGCGCCTGAAGCCCAAAAAAACAAAAAAGTAGAATCCAAAATAATACATTTTTAAACATAAATACTATAACTCGAATGCTCCAAAATTAGTATTTATTATTTTATAATGTGCTAATTAGAGTATTGGCTCAAGTGAGAACCGAAAATGATTAGAAGTAATTGAGATTAAACAAATAGTAATAAAAAATGGAAGCCGAATTAATGACTTCCATTTTTTTGATAGAGCTATTTTTAATCAAAGAATTAATTCTCTTTGGTAACAATTTGCATAGTTTCTCTGCTGACTTGTTTTAAAAGAACAGTTTTGTTGTCTTCAACCGTTTGTGCAGCTTGCTCGTTAAAATGTCTGATGGTATATAAAGTAACGCTTTCGGTAAAATCTACTTTGAATTTTTTAGAAAGTATTGCGTTGCAATCATTGAAGTTTCCAAATTTATCCTCTACGCAAACGGAGAAACTGATGGCCGAATTCTGGATCAAGTTTACTTTAAGTTTGTACTGGTGGAATAATCCAAAGATTTCACTGATGTTTTCTTCCATTATAAAAGAGAAATCTATTGAAGATAATGAAATCAACAGTTGGTTTCGTTTTACAATAAAACAAGGTAAATACGGTTCAAGATCAACACCTTTAGAAACAGCAGTTCCTTTCAACAATGGATTGATAAACGATTTTACATATAAAGGTATTTCCTTTTTTTGTAAAGGTTGTAATGTTTTTGGGTGAATAACTGATGCTCCGTAAAATGCCAATTCGATAGCTTCACGATACGAAATTTGATTTAGCAAACTTGCGTTTTCAAAATATCTAGGATCGGCATTCATAACCCCAGGAACGTCTTTCCATATGGTTACGCTTTCGGCATTTAGGCAATAAGCGAAAATTGCAGCGGTATAATCAGACCCTTCACGACCTAATGTAGTAGTGAAATTGTTTTCATCAGATCCCAAGAATCCTTGAGTGATGTTCAATATTTTTCGTTTAATATTTTTAGAAATATTCTTTTGGGTTAATTCCCAGTCTACCTCGGCGTCTCTGTAAGTTGCATCAGTTTTTATGAAATTTCGAACATCCAACCATTGCGTTTTTATTCCCATAAAAGTCATAAAATTACTTAAGATTGTGGTCGAAATCAATTCTCCATAACTTACAATTTGATCGTAAACAAAATTATAATTTGGAGATTTGTTATGAGCCAAGAAATATTCCAGATCAGCAAACTGTGTGTTGACAGCGGCGAAAACCTCGTTATTTTCATCCTCAAACAAATCCATCAAGATTTGATTATGGTATTTTTTTACTTCTTGAACTGACGAATTTAATTCAAGGGATTTATCAAAATAATTTTTGATAACCTCTTCAAGTGCATTGGTTGTTTTGCCCATAGCAGAAACAATAACCAATACATCCTCATAACCCACTTGTTGCAAAACGCTGTATACGTTTTTAATTCCTGCGGCATCTTTTACAGAGGCCCCGCCAAATTTGAATACTCTCATATTAATTTAGATTTACTTCGTCAATTTGCTGACGTTCGTCAGATTCAAGATTATTAGTCTCAAATCAAAAACGTTTATATTTTAATTTTTTAGCTTATTGTCTACAAAATAGTTAATTGCAGCTTCATCCATTTGTACAACATTCCAATCTCTTAGTACATGGGCGCCTGATTTTTCGTAAAAGTCAATAGCCGGTGTATTCCAGTCGAGCACATGCCAATCAATTCTACGAACGTTGTCTCTTTTTCCTTGTTTGATAATTTCAGAATATAAAGCATAACCTAAACCAGTTCCTCGCATTTTATCTTTAACCACCAAGTCTTCAAGGTGTATAATTTTTCCTTTCCAGGTAGAGTAACGATAATAATACAAAGCAATGCCTACAATTTCATTTTCTACTTCTGCAACAAATACATGGAACAAAGGATTTGGTCCAAAACCGTCACGAACGAGGTCATCAACGGTGATTAAAACAGCTTCAGGTTCTTTTTCGAATTCGGCAAGCTCTTGAATTAGCGCCAAAACACCCGTCATGTCTTCTTTATTTCCTTTACGTATATTCATGATTTCGTATTATTTTCCTGCTTTATTATTAAAAAATAACTAATTAAGGAGTTGTTTTTATGGAATGTGTAGCAAATATACAATACTGATAAACTATGTGGTTATTATTTTTTTCGTTTTCACAAAAAAAACGATATTTGTGACTTAAACTAACTACATCGATTTCGTAATGGAAAAAAGCAACAGAACTCTCGGAGAATTTATTATTGAAAACCAAAATGCCTTTCAATATTCGTCAGGAGAATTATCAAGAATCATCAACTCAATCCGTTTGGCGGCAAAAGTAGTCAGCTATAAAGTCAACAAAGCCGGGTTAGTAGATATTGTTGGTGCAGCTGGAGAGCAAAATATTCAAGGAGAAGATCAGCAAAAATTGGATGTGTATGCCAATAATGTTTTTATTCAAACCTTAATCAATCGTGAGATTGTTTGCGGGATTGCTTCAGAAGAGAATGATGATTTTATTACCGTTGAAGGAAGTGATAGAAGCCATAATAATAAGTATGTAGTTTTGATGGATCCTCTGGATGGTTCGTCTAATATAGATGTAAATGTTTCTGTCGGAACTATTTTTTCGGTTTATAGAAGAATAACACCAATAGGAACTCCGGTAACGTTAGAAGATTTTCTACAGCCAGGTATCAATCAAGTTGCTGCGGGATATGTAATTTACGGAACATCGACTATGTTGGTTTATACCACAGGTCATGGAGTAAATGGTTTTACATTAAACCCAGCCATTGGAACGTTTTATCTTTCGCATCCTAACATGAAGTTCTCAGAAGATGGAAATATTTATTCAATCAACGAAGGGAACTATGTGCATTTTCCGCAAGGGGTGAAAGATTATATTAAATATTGCCAACTTGAAGAAGGAGATCGTCCGTATACTTCTAGATATATCGGAAGTTTAGTATCGGATATTCACAGAAATATGATTAAGGGAGGAATTTATATTTATCCTACAAGTTCTAAAGCTCCAAAAGGGAAATTAAGATTGCTGTATGAATGTAATCCTATGGCCTTTATTGCTGAGCAAGCTGGAGGGAAAGCATCTGATGGTTTTAATAGAATAATGGAGATACAACCTACAGAGTTACATGAAAGAGTACCATTTTTTTGCGGAAGTATGAATATGGTTAAAAAAGCAGAAGAGTTTATGCTTAAAGCAAAAAACAGTTAATAGTAAACCAAAACAATAAACCAAAAAAAAGCTCCCAATTGGGAGCTTTTTTTTATTTGTACATGTTTTTCATTTCGTACATAAAAGTTTCTAGATCTACTTTTTTGTCAACTAATTTGAGAGCTTTATCTACAATATAATTTACATTGCTGGGTGTAAAACCTAAGGCTAAACCAAATTTCACCATTAAGCGTTCTTGCTTGTCTCCTAATTGATGATCTCTGTGTACAATTCTAGCTAGATTGTACAGACTTTCTAGTCTTTCTATGTATAAATAAGGGGCATTTATTGGGTATTTTGATGGGTCTTTTAGTATCTCTTTGTATTCAATTTCGGAAATTTCAAGGTCTAGGGCAAGTTTGTCCAAAAATCTCTTTTCTTCTTCTGAGATATCGCCACTGGCGTAGGCTACATGGACAATTGCTGAAAAATGACCTCTGTTTTTTTGATTGAATTCACTGCTAAATAAATCTGAGAATGACATAATATTAAATGTGTTTTAGGTTTGACATAAAGATAATTAATTTTTTTAGTATTGATTTTGTTTTTGGAGACTTTTTTGTACGATTGTCCTTTGTTTTCTATAATATTTTAGAGAATGATTTTTTAATCAAATACACCATTTTCAAAATTAATCGTAAGTTTACAACCCCTTATCAATTTAATTAAATTATCGATGTCAGAATTTTTGATTTACTTTCAAATAGGATTAAAACACGTATTGGATATACATGCCTATGACCATGTTTTATTTTTAATTGCTTTGTCTGTTCCTTTCTCTTTCAATGACTGGAAAAGGATTTTACTATTAGTGACGGTGTTTACTTTAGGGCATACAACAGCATTATTTCTTTCTGTTTTTGGGATTATCACTGTCAAGGTAAATGTGGTTGAGTTTCTCATACCAATAACGATTTTAACAACCGCCCTTTATAATTTATTTACGGCAGGTAAAACCAGTAAAAACGGAAGCGTCAATCTGGTGTTCATAATAACATTGTTCTTTGGAATCATCCATGGATTGGGTTTTTCTAATTATTTTAAAACAATATTAGGAGGTAGTGCAACCTCAAAATTATTGCCAATGGCTGAGTTTGCATTAGGAATAGAAGCTGCCCAAATTGCGGTGGTTTTAGTGGTCTTGATTTTGTCTTACATCGTTCAAACGGTTTTTAGATTTTCAAAACGGGATTGGGCATTAGTAATGTCAGCATTTATAATAGGAGTAGTATTACCAATGATACTGGAAAATGAAATATGGAAGAGATAATAATTATGGAAAATAAAAAGTTGAATAAATACGATAAAGCCTATCTTAGGATTGCTACAGAATGGGGTTTGTTGTCTTATTGCAAAAGAAAACAGGTAGGAGCAATTATTGTAAGGGATAGAATGATTATTTCTGATGGATATAATGGAACGCCTTCCGGATTTGAAAATTGCTGTGAAGATGAAGATGGACTAACGCGTTGGGATGTTTTGCATGCTGAGGCAAATGCAATATTAAAAGTAGCAAGATCAACACAATCCTGTGAAGGAGCAACTTTGTATATCACACTTTCACCATGTAAAGAATGCAGTAAATTGATACATCAATCGGGTATAAAAAGAGTGGTGTATCATAATGGATACCGAGATGATTCTGGAATACAATTTTTATTAAAAGCAGGAGTCGAAGTAGAACACATTCCGATTTTAGAAGAATAATTTATAAATGAAGTTTGATAATAAATATTTACCCATATTCATTGGGGGCATTTTTGCCCTAGGTATTTTTATTGGGAATATATCGAATGCTCCTCAGACTCATGATTTTTTAGTCAAAAAGAGTACAAAAGAGAAACTCAATAAACTGATTGATTTTATAGATAGCGAATATGTAGATAATATAAATACTGATTCTATAGTAAATCTTACGGTAGATAATATTTTAGCGCATCTAGATCCGCATTCGGTGTATATTCCGCCAAGTGAACAATCAGAAATAGCCGAAACCATGAAAGGAGGCTTCGTGGGTATAGGAATCAATTTTTACATGTATAATGACTCTGTTGCAGTTATTAATCCGGTAAAAAATGGTCCTTCGGCAAAAGCGGGAATCAAAGCGGGAGATCGCATCTTGTACGTTAATAAAAAGAAACTATTTGGTCGAAAATTGCCAAATGATAGCCTGTTTGCAGCTCTAAAAGGAGAAGCTGGTTCTCAAATTGAATTGACAGTTTATCGAAAATCAGAGCGCAAAAAACTTAAGTTAACCATCAAACGAGATGTTATTCCGCTTAAGAGTGTAGATGTTGCTTTAATCCTAAATAAAACAACAGGATATATAAAGATCAATCGCTTTGCAGAAACTACTTTTGAGGAATTTAAAGCTGGATTGATGAGCCTGAAAAAGCAAGGCATAAAATCATTGGTTGTAGATGTTCGGGATAATGGTGGAGGATATATGGAAGAGGCCATTGCTATTGCCGATGAATTTTTGAAAGACAGACAACTGATAGTTTTTACCAAAAGCAAAAATGGAGTGATCGAAAAAACATTTGCCACCAAGCAAGGTAGTTTTGAAAACGGTAATGTCTATGTTTTAGTTAATGAGAACAGTGCTTCGGCAAGCGAAATTTTGGCGGGAGCCATACAAGATAACGATCGCGGAACAATTATAGGACGACGTTCTTTTGGAAAAGGGTTGGTACAACGAGAAATGGACTTTAACGATGGATCGGCTGTGCGATTAACCATTGCCAGATATTATACACCTACGGGAAGGTCTATTCAAAAGCCATATACTAAAGGGAATGAAGATTATTTTAAAGAATCAGATTCTCGCTTTTTGCATGGTGAATTGTATAAAAAAGACAGCATAAAAGTGGTTGACTCCTTGAAGTTTAAAACCAAGAAAGGTAAAATTGTTTATGGCGGTGGCGGAATTGTACCTGATGTTTTTATTCCTTTAGAGGCAGATCATGGTTCAGAGAATATTACCTATTTGTTGCAATCTGGAATTGTTGGGCATTTTGTGTTTGAGCAATTAGACAAGGACAGAAAAGTTTTTTCAAAGCTAACCTTCGAACAATTTTTAAATAAAATAAATACAACTGATTTGTATTTTGACGATTTTCAAAAATACCTCACTCAGAATGGTTTGCTTATAAAACTAGGACACAACAAGGCTTTGGTAAAAAGATACATTAATGCCGAATTTGCCCGCCAACTGTATGGTGATAAATATTACTACGAAATGATTTTGAAAGATGATGCTATGGTGAAGGCAGTATTGAATCCAAAATCCAAATAAGAGATTGTAGTATCCTATAGATCTATCAAAGTTGTTAGTGAAAAATCTATAGGATGCTATATTTTTTAGGATTGAAATCAGCTTGTAATCTTAGATAAATACAGCCTCGGTAATTTATATGAGGAATTGTATTTAAGCTTGTCTGAACTTGCTAAATAGAAAATAGAGAGTTGGATATTAACTTCTAGATGGTTTATTTTCTAATGCTGTCATGGGAATGCGTCTGAATACCATCATTCCATAGCGTAAGTAAATCGGTGGCAACGGCAGCTCCACTTCCTGCAGCAATAGCTAGTTGACTTCTCCATCCCGCAAGTGTACCTATTACATAGATTCCATCAATAACTTTATGGTCTACATTTTTTAATTGAATTCTTTGTTTTTCGGGTAAGGATTTTTTGTGTGGTTCAACAAACTGCATCAAACCTTCTATAGCAAATGTATTAGATGCGCCAATTCCAACTACAATATTCTGGGTTTTGTAGCTGTTTTTGTTTGTGATAATGGTGAATTCAGGATATTGACCTTCTATTTTCAGAACTTTTTCTTCAGGAATTTGAACAATATGAGGGTAAGTGTCTGATAAATGTTCGAGAGTTTCGATTAATAAATCAGAGCCTAATTTTCCTGGAGTAATTCCGTAGGCATTATTAAAAACGGCTTCTTGAAGCGAAGATGTTTTTTGATGTGTGAAAATTCCAATTTTTTTGGAGGAAACGAATGGTTTCTTTTGGGCTGAACCTAAGATTTGAGCACATGATACACCAGAAACTCCCCCGCCTATAATTAAAACGTCAAACACCACTATATTTTGTCGTCCATTTTTTCAACTATTTTTTTAGACATTCTAAAAATTAGAAGAATTAAAACAGCACAAAAAGAAGCGATTATTCCAACGATTGCAATTACGCTATTTCCTTGTAACGGATTTTTAAAATCAAGTAAAGTTACATTGAAAATAATAAGAGCAATGGCTAAAACAACCAAAATGTTAGTAAAAGTTTTCATAGATTTAATTATTCTTCCATGCAAATAAAAGCTGTTTTTTCAATCAATTCTGTAATTAGAATTGGGTAAAAAAGCGAACAACGCAATATGCATGAAAATATTATGGGGTAAATTTATAATTTTTTTTTTTAGACAAACAAACCTTTAACATTAGCCGCAAATAATTTAACAGCAATTGCCAAAAGGACTACTCCAAAAGTCTTACGAATCACTCCAAGTCCATTTTTTCCTAACATTTTTTCTATTTTCCCAGATGATTTCAAAACGACATAAACCAGTATAATATTAAGTATAATACCTATAACAATATTTATGGTATGAAATTGAGAACGCAAAGAAAGTAAAGTGGTCATGGTACCTGCTCCGGCAATCAGCGGAAAGGCCAATGGGACTATCGAGGCAGAGCTGGCTTCCTCATCTCTATAAAGATGAATCCCTAGAATCATTTCTAAAGCCAAAAAGAATAAAACAAAAGAACCGGCAACTGCAAATGAATGAACATCAATACCTATCAGGCTTAAAAACTCTTCACCAATAAACAGGAATAAGATCATTATTAATCCAGCAACCAAGGAAGCTTTTTCGGATTCGATATGACCGTGTTTGGCTCTCAATCCTACAATAATAGGAATAGATCCCACAATATCGATTACGGCAAAAAGAACCATTCCTACTGTTATTATTTCTTTTAAGTTAAAATCCAGCATAGTATTGTGTTTTTTATGAATAGTTGTAGTAAATACGTTTTTGATTCTCAAAAATACATTTATTTTTTTCAATTTGAAGATTCTGTCATTAAAAGAAGGTTAAATCAGGAATCTGTTCATTGCTTTAATTTTGTAATAAAATTGATTAAACCAAAAGTTAAATATTGTAAACTACTGAAAATCAATAACTAAATTTGTGTTGGCTTAGAAATATCAAAGATAATAAAGGAGTTTTTGGTATTTGATCTCTTGCATATTTGTTATTAAAAATCAATTTTATGCAAGCACAAATTTGGAAACAAGTTCAAAATGAAGAAAATATGTTATTGAACGCAGTACCCAAAGGGATGGGGATGCCCCGAAAGATTATAAAATTATGGAAAAATAATAACGATAAAATGTATTAACATAGATAAAAGGAGTCGTGTTTAGAATGAATGTGAGTATAAGTTTATGTAAGTAAATTATTTTTAACGTGTTAATTAGGATTGTTTATTACGCTTATGTTTATGTGCCGTTTTTATTTCTTGATTCTTTGATTACCTTTGCAAAATGTTTCAACTAGGAAAAACCATCGTCTCAGAGGATATACTCGAAAAAGAATTTGTTTGTAATTTGTCAGCATGCAAAGGAGCTTGTTGCGTCGATGGCGATGCAGGGGCGCCCTTGAGTTTGGCAGAAACCAAAATATTGGAAGAAATATATCCAAAAGTAAAACCATTTTTAAGAAAAGAAGGAATTGAGGCTATAGAAGTGCAAGGAACTTGGATAAATGGGGTTGATGGTGATCTTGAAACACCTCTAATTGATAACAAAGATTGCGCCTATGTAATTTTTGATGGTAAGACTGCCCTTTGCGGTATTGAGCAAGCCTATAATCAAGGAATAGTAGACTGGAAAAAACCTGTTTCCTGTCATTTGTATCCAATACGTGTAAAAGATTTCACTGAGTTTGCTGCGGTTAATTATGACAAATGGGATATTTGTGATGCAGCTTGTTCATTAGGTCAAGAACTCGAAGTTCCGGTATATAAATTTGTAAAAGAAGCCCTTGTTCGTCGCTTTGGCGAAGATTGGTATTCGGAGCTTGAAAAAGTAGCCGAAGAGTTGAAAAACAATTTATAAATATCAAAAAACAATTGTCTTTAATTGTTTGAATTTTCTATGTTTTACAAGAGTTTAAGAGTTTTCTACGTATGTAAATAATTGATTTTCAGTAAATTGTATTTTGAAGGAAAAACGCTCCAATTGCTGTTTTTTGTTAAAAACTCAAGGGTATTGTGAATAAGTTTGACTTTTAATAACCGCAATATTTCATAATCTTTGTAATTCGCTTTTCGCGCCTATTTTCATTAAAAAATCAAAAAAAAACAAACACAATCTAATGTCGCAAATTGAACCAATTTTACAAGAAAATAAAAATCGTTTTGTTATTTTTCCTATCAAACACCATGATATTTGGGAAAGATACAAAATGATGGAAGCTAGTTTTTGGACTGCTGAAGAAATTGATTTATCACAAGATTTAAACGATTGGAATAATAAGTTGAATAACGATGAACGTTATTTTATAAAACACATTTTGGCTTTTTTTGCTGCTTCTGATGGAATTGTAAATGAGAATTTGGCTGAGAACTTTGTAAATGAAGTGCAATACGCAGAAGCTAAATTTTTCTATGGTTTTCAAATCATGATGGAGAATATTCATAGCGAAACATATTCTCTTTTGATTGATACTTATGTGAAAGATGAAGCTGAGAAATCAGAATTGTTCAATGCTTTGGATGTTTTTCCTGCTATCAGAAAGAAAGCGGATTGGGCATTAAGATGGATTGAGTCAGATTCTTTTGCCGAAAGGTTAATTGCTTTTGCAGCAGTAGAAGGGATTTTCTTCTCAGGAGCGTTTTGTTCTATTTATTGGTTGAAAAAACGTGGGCTAATGCCAGGTTTGACATTCTCTAATGAATTGATTTCTCGTGACGAAGGGGTTCACTGTGATTTTGCAGTGCATTTGCATAACCATCATTTGGTTAATAAAGTGCCAAAAGATAGAATAAGAAGCATTATTGTTGATGCTTTAAATATAGAAAGAGAGTTTATTACTGAGTCACTTCCGGTTAGTTTAATTGGGATGAACGCAAGTTTGATGACCCAATATTTAGAATTTGTTGCCGATAGATTATTGGTAGAATTGGGTTGTGATAGAGAATACAATGTTGCCAATCCATTTGATTTTATGGATATGATTTCACTTCAAGGGAAAACTAATTTCTTCGAGAAAAAAGTTGCCGAATATCAAAAATCAGGTGTTAAAGTTACTGAAGGCGATTCCCAAAAAATTAGCTTCGACGCTGATTTTTAAAATACAGTTTTGAGTTTTAAATGCTGTCTAAAGTATTTAAAAACGCAAAAGAAAAAATAAAAGATTAAGTATAATTAATTGTTTTCATAAGGTACCCCCAAATCTGAAAACTAAGTTAATTCAGCCTGGATTGATTTCCGGATAAATGACGGCATTTTGTTTCATCTTGTTTTTATATTAAGATGAAATAAAGTATCGAAGTAGATTATGGATTGACATTGAATGAGAAAAAGAGTTATGAATACCTACTATTTATAATTCGCATTCATTAAATAAAATAAATTCGAGAAAGTATGTATGTAGTAAAAAGAGACGGCCACAAAGAACCTGTAATGTTTGATAAGATTACAGACAGGATAAAAAAATTATGTTATGGCTTGAACGAATTGGTAGATCCAGTTAAAGTGGCTATGCGTGTTATTGAAGGTTTGTATGATGGGGTTTCTACATCAGAACTGGATAATCTTGCGGCTGAAACTGCGGCTTCAATGACGATTGCCCATCCAGATTATGCACAATTGGCAGCTCGTATTGCAATATCAAATTTACATTCAAATACAAAAAAATCGTTCTCTGAGACAATGAATGAAATGTTTCATTACATTAATCCTAGAACGAACCAAGAATCACCATTGTTAGCTCCAGAAGTGCACAAAGTGATTATGGAGAATGCTGAGTTTTTAGATTCACATATCATTTACAATAGAGACTTTAACTACGATTATTTTGGATTCAAAACCCTTGAGCGTTCGTATTTATTGAAAATAAACGGGAAAATTGTTGAGCGTCCTCAGCATATGTTGATGCGTGTGGCTGTGGGGATTCATCTAGATGATTTGAAATCGGTGATGGAAACATACGACTTAATGTCCAAGAAATTCTTTACCCATGCAACGCCAACTTTATTCAATGCAGGAACTCCAAAACCGCAAATGTCTTCTTGCTTCCTTTTGGCTATGCAAGATGATAGTATAGATGGAATATATGACACTTTAAAACAAACTGCCAAAATCTCGCAATCTGCAGGTGGAGTTGGACTTTCTATTCATAATATTCGTGCTACAGGTTCTTATATTCGTGGTACAAATGGTACTTCAAACGGAATTGTACCAATGTTAAGAGTATTCAATGATACTGCTCGTTATGTAGACCAAGGAGGAGGAAAACGTAAAGGAAGTTTTGCTATTTATATAGAAACATGGCATGCTGATATCTTTGATTTCTTAGATCTTAAAAAGAATACCGGAAAAGAAGAAATGCGTGCTAGAGATTTGTTCTTCGCTATGTGGACATCAGATTTGTTCATGAAACGTGTTCAGGAAGATTCTACTTGGACTTTGATGTGTCCTAACGAATGTCCTGGATTGTATGATGTATACGGAGAAGAATTCGAAGCAATGTACACTGATTACGAAAGCAAAGGAAAAGGTAGAAAAACCATCAAGGCGCGTGAATTATGGGAGAAAATCCTAGAATCACAAATCGAGACTGGAACTCCTTACATGTTGTATAAAGATGCTGCAAACAGAAAATCTAATCAAAAAAATCTGGGAACAATTCGTTCTTCGAACTTATGTACTGAGATTTTAGAATATACATCAAGTGATGAGGTAGCGGTTTGTAATTTAGCTTCTATTTCTTTGCCAATGTTTATTGAAAATGGAGCATTCAATCACCAATTATTATTTGATGTAACCAAACGAGTTACTCGTAACTTGAACAGAGTAATCGACAGAAATTACTATCCTGTAAAAGAAGCCGAGAACTCAAACCTTCGTCACAGACCAATTGGTCTTGGGGTACAAGGTCTAGCTGATGCTTTTATTATGTTGCGTTTGCCTTTTACAAGTGAAGGAGCTAAGGCATTAAATCAAGAAATATTCGAAACCCTTTATTTTGCTGCATGTACTGCATCTATGGAAATGGCAAAAGAAGAAGGACCTTATTCTACTTTCAAAGGCTCTCCAATGTCAAACGGAGAGTTTCAACACAATTTGTGGGGGTTGAAAGACGAAGATTTATCTGGAAGATGGGACTGGGCTTCGCTTAGAAAAGAAGTGGTTGAGCACGGTGTTCGTAACTCATTATTGGTTGCACCAATGCCAACAGCTTCGACTTCTCAAATTTTGGGTAACAATGAAGCGTTCGAACCATATACTTCTAATATTTATACAAGACGTGTATTGTCTGGAGAGTTCATCGTGGTAAACAAGCATTTATTACACGATTTAGTAAAACTAGGATTGTGGAATGATAGCTTGAAGCAAGAAATTATGCGTCACAACGGATCGGTTCAAAATATTGATGTGATTCCGCAAGACTTAAAAGAATTGTACAAAACGGTTTGGGAAATGTCTATGAAAGACATTATCGATATGTCTCGTCAAAGAGGATATTTTGTAGATCAATCACAATCATTGAACTTGTTCATGCAAGATGCCAATTATTCAAAACTAACGTCTATGCATTTCTATGCTTGGCAGTCTGGTTTGAAAACAGGTATGTATTATTTGAGAACTAAAGCAGCTGTAGATGCTATCAAATTTACTTTGAGTAACGATAAAAAAGAAAATACTCCAGTAACTGAATCTATAGATGTTGAAGATTTTAAAGCAATGTTACTTAAAGCACAAGCAGCTGATCCTGAGGACTGCGAAATGTGTGGAAGTTAATTTTAGAGTTTAGAATTTTAATTATATGAAAACAGCTATCGTAATGATAGCTGTTTTTTTTGTATAAATTTTTAAAAATATATATCGAAACATTTCGATGTATCAAATGTTTGTATATCTTTGCCACATGATTACAAGCTTAAGCATAAAACAAGTTGAAAAAATCTCAAAAGCTTTGGGCGATCCTTATCGTTTGAAGATTATGGATATTATCAGCAAAAGCAATAGCTGTGTACAATGCGGTGATGTTTTGGCTCAATTTAATTTGACTCAATCTACGATGTCGCATCATTTAAAACAACTGATAGAAGCAGATTTGTTAATTGCGGAAAAAGAAGGTCGTAATCTGAAACTTTTAGTAAATAAAGAAGTTTGTACTGCTTATGCGGGCTATATCAGCAATTTAGTACTTTAGCTTTTTTTTTATCAAAAACATCGAAATACTTAGATATTTAAATACTTAAAATAATTAATTAATCATGAAAAAACTAGACAAAAAAGTGGCTGTTATTACAGGAGGTAACAGCGGAATCGGATTAGCAACAGCAAAATTATTTGCAGAACAAGGCGCAAAAGTGGCTATAACAGGCCGTAATAAAAAGACAATAGATGAGGCGGTTTTCGAGATTGGAAATGCTTCGATTGGTTTGGTAAGCGATGTTTCTGATATAAATAACATTGATACAACTTACGGGACCATAAAAGATACTTTTGGAAAAATAGACGTATTGGTAGTAAATGCAGGTGTATTTATTGCAGCGCCTTTAGCTGATTATACTGAAGAAATGTTTGACCAAACCAGCGATATTAACTTCAAAGGGGTTTTCTTTACGATTCAAAAATCTTTACCTCATCTAAATGATGGCGCTTCAATTATCATTACAGCATCTACAGTAGCGCACAAAGGGTTTGCAACAACGGCAGCATATTCAGCTTCTAAAGCGGCGGTTCGTTCGTTGGCAAGAACTTTATCTGCGGAATTATTGAATAGAAATATTCGTGTGAATGTACTTTCTCCTGGACCTATTGATACGCCAATATTTTCAAGAGGGGGCGGTTCGGAAGAAGAAATCAACGGAGCAAAAGCGCATTTTGCATCAGCAGTTCCTGTAAAACGTTTAGGAAGTTCAGAAGAAATGGCAGAAGGATTCCTTTATCTGGCTTCTGATGATTCTAAATTTATGGTTGGAGGCGAGTTGTTGTTAGACGGTGGAGCAGCAACGATATAAATACTAATAAATTATGATTATAGGTCCGGTAGATTTTTAAATCTGCTGGGCTTTTTTTGTAGCTTAAGGTTTGGAGTTATTTACTTTGTCAGTTCGTTTCACAATTTAAATTGTCTAAATTTGCGGCATTCATTTCATAAAGGAAATACTATTTAAAATCCAATTCCCTTGAGTTTATTATATTTTACAGACCGAAGCATAGTTCATCTTGAAGATGTGGTGTTCAATGACGCCGTTTCAGAGCAAATTAATCAGTTTTTGAAGGAATACCAATTCAAACAAGTTTTGGAGCAGTACGAATTACCTGTTGTCAATAAAATATTGTTACACGGTAAAACTGGCTGTGGCAAAACAATGACTGCCAAAGCAATTGCCAGAAAACTGGATAAAAAGATAATCATTGTGAATCTCTCTCGAATAGTTTCCTCAAAATTGGGAGAAACCTCAAAGAATATAGAGGGATTGTTCAAAGAAGTGCAATACGAAAGTTCCGTTTTATTCTTTGATGAGTTTGATTCGTTAGGACAAATTCGGGATTACGATAATAAAGACAGTACGGAGATGAAACGAGTGGTGAACTCTATTATTCAGCTGATAGATAATTTTCCCAATCGTTCAGTCCTAATAGCTGCTACCAATCAAATCCAGATGATAGATGAAGCTTTGGTACGCCGTTTTGAAATGAAACTTGAATTTACAGCTCCATCAAAAGAAGTTTTGGATAATTATTACGATAAGTTACTCACAAAATACCCCCTAGAGTTTCAAGAAGTAACCCGTATTTATGGTGCTACTTTTGCAGAAGCGAAAAATCATTTACTCAATGAAGTGAAAAACAATATCATTCAGGCAGAGATAAAAAAGCAAAATATAAAACCCTAGTAAATTTTTACTAGGGTTTTTGATATAAATTATTTCATACTAAACATTAGCCTCAACAGCAACTCGCATTTCTTTTGCAGCAGCAACCATTTCTACTAAAGCTTTTTTGGTTTCCGCCCAATGTCTTGTTTTTAAACCACAATCCGGATTTACCCAAAGTTGATCTATAGGGACAACAGCTGAAGCTTTTTCTAACAATTGTACCATTTCTGTGCGTGAAGGCACACGAGGTGAGTGAATGTCATAAACGCCAGGACCTATCTCGTTAGGGTATTTAAAATCAGCAAAAACATCTAGTAACTCCATTTGAGAACGTGAACATTCAATTGTAATTACATCGGCATCCATATCGGCAATATTTTGGATAATGTCATTAAATTCGCTGTAGCACATATGGGTGTGAATTTGAGTGTCATCTTTTACACCACTGGCAGAAATTCTAAACGCTTTTATCGCCCAATCAAGATAAGCGTTCCATTCTTCTTTGCGCAATGGCAATCCTTCGCGAATTGCAGGTTCATCAATTTGAATGATTTTGATTCCAGCTTTTTCCAAATCGACAACCTCATCACGTATTGCCAAAGCAATTTGCGTACAAGTTTCAGATCTTGGTTGGTCGTTACGTACAAATGACCACTGTAAGATAGTTACCGGACCGGTTAGCATTCCTTTTACCCATTTTGGTGTAAGAGATTGAGCAAATTCAGCCCATTTTACAGTCATAGGGTTTGGTCTTGAAACATCACCATAAATAACAGGAGGTTTTACACAACGGCTACCATAACTTTGAACCCAGCCGTTTTTGGTAAAAGTAAATCCGTCTAATTGTTCTCCAAAATATTCTACCATATCGTTGCGTTCAAATTCTCCGTGAACCAAGACATCGATACCAGTTTCTTCTTGAAAGCGAATAGTTTCTTCGGTTTCTTGTTGAAGCAAACCATCGTATTGTTCTTGGTTCAGTTCTCCTTTTTTGAACTTAGCTCGCCAACTACGTACTTCGGTCGTTTGGGGAAACGAACCAATAGTAGTTGTTGGGAGCAAAGGAAGATTCAATACCTCTATTTGTTTTTTTCTTCGGGTAGCAAATGTGTTTTCTCGTTTTGAATCGTTTGGAGTAATAGCAGCAACACGGTTTTTTACAGCAGTGTTATGTATTAATTTAGATGTTTTTCGGTTTTCATTGGCTTTGGTGTTTTCAATGAATTGAGTAGAACTTTCAGTTTCTAGTTCATTAGAAGCAAAAGATTTTAAAAGTGCTACTTCTTCTATTTTTTGTTTGGCAAATGCAAGCCATTGTTTGATTTCGGGAGTCAATGTGTTATCATTGGTTTCTAAATCTAAATCGCAAGGGCTGTGAATAAGTGAACAAGAAGGTGCTATCATCACTCGATTTTGTCCAATAGCATCAGTTGCTTTTTTGATTAAGGCTAATGATTTTTTGAAATCATTTTTCCAAATGTTTCTTCCGTCAACAACACCAAGAGAAAGCGTAGTGTTTTGAGAGAAAAGATTAGATTCTAAAATATCATCCAGTTGAGACGAACAACGTACCAGATCCAAATGCAAGGTATGTACAGGCAAGGCCAGAGCTGTGTTTATGTTCTCTCCAAAACAATCAAAATAATTAGCTAGGATTATTTTTATGCTTGGGAACTTTTTATTGATTTCATTATAAACTGTGGTAATGGTATTACGCTCTTTATCAGTTAGGTTTAAAGCCAAGAAAGGTTCGTCAAATTGAATCCATTCTGCTCCCTCAGCTTGTAATGCGCTTAGAATTTCAAAATATACTGGTAATAATTTATCTATAAGGTCAATTCTGTGAAAACCAGCTTCTTTCTCTTTTCCTAGTAATAAATAAGAAACAGGTCCAATAAGTACAGGTTTTGTTGTGATTCCTAGTTTTTTGGCTTCAATAAATTCGGAAACTATTTTGGTCGAAAACAATTCGAACTTTTGGTTTTTTGTAAATTCTGGTACAATGTAATGATAGTTAGTATCAAACCATTTGGTCATTTCCATGGCTACAACATCTTGGTCTTCTTTTTGAGCTCCTCTCGCCATTGCAAAATACAAATCGAGAGAGTTATTTGTTCTGGAAAATCCATGGTAACGCTCCGGAATTGCTCCAACGGTTAGCGTAAAATCCAATACTTGATCGTAAAGCGAAAAGTCATTGGATGGGATTAGATCAATACCTTTTTCGGCTTGCAATTGCCAGTTTTGTTTTCTGATAGTTGCTGCTGTAGCCAAAAGTTCTTCGGCTGAAATTTGATTGGACCAATAGGCTTCATTGGCTTTCTTTAGTTCTCTATTGCTACCAATTCTTGGGTAACCTAAGTTGTTTGTTTTCATTTTCTGTCAGTTTTTTTTACTGAGCAAAGTTATTGTATTGGTAAAATAAACTTAAATTTGTGGCTTAATTCAGTAAAATGAAGTGCATTGTGTTGTTTTGGTAGTGATTTGTCTGAAATAATGCTTTGTAATCGAATGCTGACAGTAAAAAAAACTATGGAAAACATTGACTCTATCGATTTGCAAATCTTAAAACACTTGCAGGAAAACTCCAATATCAATACAAAAGAGCTGGCTAGTAAATTATTCCTCACCGTTACACCCGTTTACGAACGTATCAAAAGACTCGAACGAGATGGTTATATTATGAAGTATGTAGCATTATTGGACAAGAAAAAACTCAATCTCGGAATGACCGTATTTTGCAATGTTAGGCTCAAAGAGCACGCTAGAAATGTGGGAAGCAATTTTGTAAAAGATATCGTTGCTCTTCCGGAAATTATAGAATGTTACAATATTGCCGGAGATTATGATTTTATGCTGAAAATCTTGGTTGAAGATATGTCCAGCTATCAGGATTTTGTGATGAACAAACTCTCTACTATCGAGAATATCGGGAATACTCAAAGTGTTTTTGTAATGGGTGAAATCAAACACAGTACAGCATTGGCGATTTGATCAAAGGCAGGTTTCATGACTTGTAGCATTTTTTTATTTTTGACATACAATGAATCTTGTTTCAGATAAAGACTTTTTCGTTGCCTAATTGATCGAACAAAGTATTTTTTGGTAATGTAATAGAAAGCTTTGGGAATAACTATTGTGAAAATAATTCCTTATATTTGAGGTAGTTATGTAATGGTTGGTCTTTTTTCTATAGTATTAAAAAACAATAGGTATGGAAAATAAAAAGTTTACAGTTACCGATGATTTGCTGGCATCTCGAGCTCAGCGCTTTTTGAATTTTATTATTGATTTAGCAGTTCAATATGTTATTTGGATTACGGTGGGGACAACTATTGTTATAATTGCTGATGTGACCAACAGTTATGCGCTGCATAATTGGATTGTATCTATGGGAAAAATAGCAAAAGGGATTTCTTTTGCCGTGATTTCAGTATTTTACTATTATTTGACAGAACTGTATTTTTCTCGATCTGTTGCGAAATTTTTGACCATGACTTATGTTATAATGAAAGACGGGTCAAAACCTACTTATAAAATAATTTTTAAACGTACACTTTGCAGATTAATCCCTTTTGAGGCTTTTTCTTTTTTGTTTGGCACCTCAGGAGGATGGCATGATACAATTTCACAAACTTATGTGGTGAAAAAAACCGAGTTTGAGAAAAAAAAGAGGATTATAGTACTTCCTTAAAAAGGCAAAAAAATAAAATAGTAATCAAAAGCGGTCAATTTAGACCGCTTTTGTTTTGAATAAAATAATCAAATTCGATATTTCCTCTATCTTTGGGGCTATTCTAAATAAACAATTTAAAATTTAAAATCAGAATGAACTGGGAACAACTATTATCACTAAAAAGACAAGGGGACACAGGTAAACGTTTACGAATTGAACAAGACGATACGCGTTTGGGTTTTGAAGTCGATTATGATCGTATAATATTCTCTGCTGCTTTTAGAAGTTTACAGGATAAAACACAAGTGATACCATTATCAAAAACTGATTTTGTACATACTAGATTGACACATAGTCTTGAGGTTTCGGTTGTGGGACGATCATTGGGTAGATTGGTCGGTAAAAAAATTATAGAAAAATATCCTTACCTACAGGACGTTCATGGTTATCAGATGAACGATTTTGGAGCCATAGTTGCAGCAGCATCCTTAGCACATGACATAGGAAATCCTCCTTTTGGCCACTCAGGAGAAAAAGCCATAGGCGAATATTTTTCTATCGGGAAAGGACAAAAGTACAAAGATCAGTTAACCGATAAGGAATGGCAAGACTTGATTGATTTTGAGGGGAATGCCAATGGATTTTCGGTTTTGAATAGTTCAAGACCAGGAGTAGAGGGTAGTTTGAGATTGTCGTTTGCAACGCTTGGTGCTTTTATGAAATACCCAAAAGAAAGTTTGCCTAAAAAACCAACCCGAAATATTGCTGATAAGAAATATGGTTTTTTTCAAACCGATAAATCTTTTTTTCAGGAAGTAGCTTCAGATATGGGGATGATTGCCAATAAAACAGGAGAAGATATTGGTTATGAAAGGCATCCATTAGCCTATCTAGTCGAAGCTGCAGATGATATTTGTTACACTATTATTGATTTTGAAGACGGAATCAATTTAGGTTTGGTTTCAGAAGATTTTGCGTTAGAGTATCTAATCAAGTTAGTAAAAGACAGTATAGATACTTCAAAATATAAAACATTAGAAACAAAAGAAGACCGAATCAGTTACTTGCGTGCTTTGGCTATTGGTAGTTTGATTAATGATGCCGTAAAAGTCTTTGTAGAAAATGAAGAAGCCATTCTGAGTGGTAATTTCCCTTTTGCTTTAACCGATAAAAGCAAATACAAAGCTCAAATGGATGATATCATCAAGATTAGTGTCAAGAATATCTATCAAAGCCGTGAAGTTATAGAGAAAGAGATTGTAGGCTATCAGATTATACAAACATTATTAGATAAATTCATAACAGCATTCAATAACAAATTTGATGGCAAAATGTCAAATTACGATTCGTTAATGCTAAAAATGTTACCGGAAAAACATCAAATCGAAAAGGAAAATTTATACCAAAGACTGTTGCATATTTGTCAATATGTTTCTCTTTTGACCGATGGGAATGCGTTGAAATTATATGAAATGATACAGGGAAGACAAAAGGACTAAAAATTATATTCAAGACCTATTCCCAGGGATTGTTTTAATTGAATTTCGGCTCCTTTATTTACAGAAACACCATTTTCAATTTCAACGATCTCAATGTCTTCATCGTATAGTAAATTGAGTCCGATGTTCGCTTTGACGTGATTGTTTACTTTGAAATCTGCTTGAAATTGCCAGTCTACATCTATATTGCCAAAATTATGGAGGTAGTCAGTGTATAAACTCAGTCGGTTTTTAATTGTTATGTTAGTGACAATTTCTCTTTCGAAATAGCTGGTTGCTAAAATACCTAACTCGGTTTTTGACTTTTTTCCTTTTGTGATCAGATTTCCCTGAGCGTCATAGGTTGCTTTGGTTACACCATAAGCTCCTTGATTGGCCAGAGTTTGATCCAGAACCATTGTATTCTTTAATGTTAAGGGAGATAAGTATATATTTAGTTTCTCAGCTTTATATATATATTCAGATCCAACCCCTAGAAAGGTGTAGGCAGGAGCAAATGGTTTGGATATAGGTTTCTCAGTATTGGGGTAATTATATCCGTTTGAGAATTGAGTGTTGAAGTTGAATTTTGCTGAATGGTACCAATTCGATAAAGTATCTTTTCTATAACCGTAAGTAGAGTTAATTCTAAATACATCATCTGTTTTTCTGAGTTCAACTCCTTCTTGTTTGTTTAAGCCGTACTTAAAAATAAGTTCATTTGACCAAACTTGGTATTCGTCTTTATAATCTCGTTTAAGGTGACCTTTTAGCAATCCGGTAATAGAACTTGTTCCCCCTGCGCTCCAGTTGACAAATGCAATCTCTGCAATGTCTACACCAAGACTGTTTTTGTTCGTCCAATGCGAAATAGTGTCTGGCTTTGCCGTTGCAATAGTATTTTTAGAGATAGTATCAGTTTTACTTGTGATTATTTTTACTTGAGAGAAACTACATACGGAAAATAATAGAAATAGAATTACAAAGGGTTTTGTTAAAAAGCTCATAGTAGAATGGTGGTATCTTTAAGAGCGCAAAATAATTAATTTCAATAACTTGAGAAAATAATTTCTAAACTATCAACAGAAATTCTACTATATCGTTGTAGTTCATCAATGCTCCCTTGCTCTATAAATTCATCAGGAATACCCAGTGTTTTTATGTTGGAATTATAATTATGAGCTGCAGCAAATTCTAAAATGGCACTTCCAAAACCACCTTTTATTACTCCGTCCTCAATAGTAATTATAGATTCGTATTTGGTAAAAATAGAGTACAATTCTTTTTCGTCTAATGGTTTGATAAATGCAAAATCATAATGGGAGAAATTTTCTGGATTTTGAGTTTTGGCTATAGCCAAAGAGACATTGTTCCCAATAGTGCCGGTTGATAAAATGGCTACTTTTGATCCACTTTTGAGTAGTTTTGCTTTTCCAATTTCTATTTTTTCATATTTTCCAAGATGGTCAGCTTCCCAGTTAACTATAACACCACGGCCACGAGGGTAGCGAATGGCGATAGGATGGTTTAGACCCAATTGGGCAGTATATAAAATGTTTTGTAAATCAATTTCATTGAGAGGAGCATAAATTATCATGTTAGGTACACAACGCAAATACGCCAGATCAAAAACACCGTGATGGGTAGCTCCGTCCTCGCCAACCAAACCCGCTCGATCTAAACAAAAAATTACTGGTAAATTCTGTAGAGCCACGTCATGAATCACCTGGTCATATGCACGCTGTAAAAAAGTAGAATAAATGTTGCAATAAACAATCATTCCTTGTGTAGCCATTCCTGCAGACAGAGTTACTGCATGTTGTTCTGCAATACCTACGTCAAAAGCGCGCTCTGGAAAGGCATCCATCATAAATTTTAAGGAACAGCCAGACGGCATTGCCGGTGTGATACCTACAATCTTTTCATTCTTTTTAGCTAAATCCAATATTGTTAATCCAAAAACATCTTGGTATTTCGGAGGTAAATTTTCTTCAGATTTTGGTATGATTTCACCAGTAGCGGCATCAAATTTACCGGGAGCATGGTACTTTACCTGATTTTCTTCTGCTTGTTGGAGACCTTTGCCTTTGGTGGTAATAATATGTAAAAACTTTGGCCCTTTTATTTTTTGCAAACGTTTCAGTTCTTTGATTACCGCAAAAATATCATTGCCATCAATAGGACCAGAGTAATCAAAATTCAATGACCGAATCATATTATTCTGTTTCGGATTTTTTCCTTCTTTTACGGAAGTGAGATATTTTTTGAGGGCACCCACACTTGGGTCAATCCCGATAGCATTATCATTAAGGATTACCAATAAATTAGCATCGGTAACTCCAGCGTGATTAAGACCTTCAAAAGCCATTCCTGAGGCTATAGAAGCATCACCAATAACGGCTATATGTTGTTTTTCGAAATCGCCTTTTAAATTAGAAGCAATCGCCATTCCCAGTGCTGCCGAAATAGAAGTAGAGGAGTGGCCAACGCCAAAAGTATCATAAATGCTTTCGCTTCTTTTAGGGAAACCGGAAATACCACCCAATTGACGATTGGTATGAAAAATGGTTCTTCTTTCGGTCAATATTTTATGTCCGTAAGCTTGATGTCCCACATCCCAAACTAATAAATCTTCGGGTGTGTTAAAAACATAATGCAAAGCGATCGTGAGTTCCACCACACCAAGGCTGGCGCCAAGATGTCCTTCTTTGGTAGCAACAATATTGATTATAAAATCACGTAATTCTTGAGCCAATTGAGGAAGTTGCGCTTCATCAAGTAAGCGTAAATCTATTGGCGAATGGATATGTTCGAGTAAGTTGCTTTTCATTATAGTTTAAAAAGCGAATTTACGGTTTTAAATTTAAAATTACTCAGGTTTTAAAGTGTCAACAACTCTTTCAGGTGGCATTTCAATAATACCCATCAAAACTCCTTCATTGATGACTTCTTTTTTAGAACTACATTTTTTTGTTTTTGTTTGTGGTTTTACAAATTTAACTTGGACCATTTTAGGAGGTGGAGGTGGAGGAAGCTTATGTAAAGTATCGTTGGGATCGTATTTTACATCACCAACCATAATTTTATCAGTTTCTGCTTTAGGCTCGTTTATAACTTCAATTTTGTCAATTTTTTGTTTGTTTCCGTTTTTATCGGCACAACTAAACAAAGTAGTTCCCATTGCTATAAACAAAGCCAATAGAAACATTTTGTGATAATGGGTTTGCGAATATAAAACTTGATTAGGAATTTGAATAGTCAAGGAATCCAATTGTGAATTTTTAAATCTTCCGCAAACATTGTTGTGCTGTTGAAAATAGGCCTGAATTTCATCAGGCAGCATATCGGTAAAATCGACTACGTTTTTGGAACAGCTTCCACAAAATCGGCCATTATCATTTGGAGTCATTTTGTCCCAATCTTCGTGGCAGGGTTTAGGAATGGTTATTTTGTGATTTGTATTCATAAAATTGATTAATGAATTTTAAAAGTAATAAAAATTAGTTCAAAAGTGTATTTTTGTTTTATGGAAAACATTTTTACGGACGAGTACTTTATGAAAAAAGCTTTGCAGGAAGCTGAAATGGCTTTTGAAAAAGGTGAAATTCCCGTAGGAGCTATAGTTGTAGTAAATAATACTGTTATAGCCAGAACCCATAATTTGACTGAATTATTGAATGATGTCACTGCTCACGCCGAAATGCAAGCCATAACAGCGGCTGCCAATTTCCTTGGTGGAAAATACCTAAAAGATTGCACTCTCTATGTTACTCTGGAACCTTGCCAGATGTGTGCTGGTGCTTTATATTGGAGTCAAATAACCAAGATTGTTTATGGTGCCAGTGATGACCACCGTGGTTTTATGAAAATGGGAACTAAACTGCATCCCAAAACCGTTGTTGTTCGTGGCGTTATGGCCAATGAAGCTTCGGAACTTATGAAACGTTTTTTTGCTGAGAGGAGAAAATGAAATAAATTATTTCTTTTATATCATTTTTTAAATTCAACTATAGCCCAAGGTTTCAACCTTGGGTAACGGATTGATTTAACGTAACGTCTCCCAAGGTTGAAACCTTGGGCTATAGTAAATAAAAATAAAACAACCGCGACATAAAGAAAATCAGTAATCTATTTATGGAATGCTAAACTTCTAAATTAGCCCCGATAGCAGTGTAAATCCTTGTGTGCCGGGGTTCGGCACGCAAGATTGCAACGAATAGCGGGACGATTCTTTTTATGAAATGCTAAATCTTTATGCTCCAAAAATAATTTGTTCTCAACGATTTTCTTCTTAAAATAAATACTATACTTTTACTACAACATAATGAGCGATTTTACGGTTGTAACAATAGCTGTGAAATACCGCTATTTCAGTGTGTAATTTTAATTTGTAACTATTAACTCTATAATAAAAGTGAAAACAAAAGGATTGATTTACGTGTTTTGTGTGTTTTTTTTGTTTCAAGCGTGTGGCAGAAAATCAGCCGCCGATTTTAATTCAGATTTTTCATTATTCAAAGAATATATAGTCAGTTTTACGGGAGGAATTGTCTCGGCACAATCAGATATTCGCGTGGTTTTGGCTTTTGATAATAATTGGAAAGTCAATCAGGTTTTAGACAATGATTTATTCGATATTTCTCCAAGTGTCAGTGGAAAAGTAATTGCACTTTCGAATAATACTATCGCTTTTATTCCCGAAAAAAAGCTGGAATCGGGTACGGAATATCAAGTGACTTTGCACTTGGATAAGCTAAATCAAAAGGTGGCCGAAAAGAAGAAGGAACTTTCCAATTTCAATTTTACAGTAAAAACCATCAAACAGGATTTTGTTGTCAATACACTCGATGTTCAATCTTACAGTAAAGAATACCAATATTTGAACTGTGTGTTGAAAACCGCAGATAATATTGATTTTGAAACCGCTAAAAAAATAGTAGAAGCCGAACATAATGGGAAAGATTTGCATGTTGTTTTCGAAAAATCGAATGCAATTGGCAAAGAGTTTAAATTTAGAATAGACAGTATACAAAGATTAGATTCTAAAAGTAATCTTGAGATAGAATATGACGGAAATGATTTTGATATAGACCAAAAAGGGACTATTGATTTTCCAATTACGGCATTGAATGAGTTCAAAGTCGTTAAGACAGAAATAGAAGAAGGTGATAATCAATCGCTATCAATAAATTTTTCGGAACCATTAGAAAAAGGGCAGGATTTTAAAGGCTTAGTGGCGATTCAAAATACCAATAATTTAAAGTTTTCTGCTCAAGGAAATGTGTTGAAGATTTATTTTAATAATGAGAAAGCCATTGAAAAACCGGTTGAAGTAGCTCCTGAGGCAGTTTCTGAAGTTGTGGTTTCAGATTCAACAGCAGTTGTTTCCGATAGTACAGTAGTGGAAGAACCGGAAGAAATAGCGGTAGCAGTCGAACCTGAACCCGTTGTAGCTTCTCAAAAGCTCACTGGAGAATTACTGTTGGAAGTATTTCAAGGAATCGAAAGCGAATATGGTAAAAAGCTAAATGAGAATTACTCAGAGAAAATTTCATTTGATGAAATAAAACCTAATGTTCGTTTCATCAAAAACGGAACAATTTTGCCAAGTTCCAGTAACTTAAAACTCAATTTTGAAGCCGTAAATCTAAGCGCTGTAGATGTAAAAGTGTATAAAATTTACAAAAATAATATTCTTCAATTTTTGCAGGATAATGAATTGAATGGGGCACGAAACCTGAAAAGAGTAGCGCAACCTATTGCTAAATCAACACTCAACCTTAATGAAAATAGTTTAGTCAATCTAAGTAAGTGGAACACATTTGCTTTGGATTTATCTAAAATTATTACTCCGGAACCAGGAGCTATCTACAGAGTAGAGTTCTCATATAAAAGAGCCTATTCTTTATATAAATGTGACTCTTCATTTATCATTAACAACGATAATGAGGAAGAAGAGGAGGTAGATGAAAAAGATGTAAATTATAGCGGAAATTCATACGACGATTACTATTACGACGATTATGAATGGAGAGAAAGCGAAGATCCTTGTACCAGTTCATATTATTATAATGCTAGGATTGGTACAAATATTTTGGCATCGGATGTTGGGGTAATTGCCAAAAGAGGAGAAAATAAATCGTATTTATTTGCCATAAACAATATCATTACTACAGAACCAATTGCGAATGCAAGAGTAGATTTGTACAGTTTTCAACAGCAAAAATTGGCTACAGGAACAACAAGCAGTGAAGGTATTGCTAATTTTCAGTTGGACACATTTGCCTATTTTGCCATCGTTACATACGGAACCCAATCGACTTACGTGCGACTAGATGACGGAAATTCGTTATCAGTTAGTAATTTTAATGTAGCTGGAGAGACGTTGCAAAAAGGACTCAAAGGATTCATATACGGAGAACGTGGCGTTTGGCGACCTGGAGATAACTTGTATTTGTCCTTTATATTGAATGATGCTTCGAATAAAATTCCATTAGGACACCCAATAAAATTCAGATTGAGCGATCCTAATGGTAAAGTGACTTACCAAACGGTTCAAAAATCGAATGAGTGGAATCATTATGCTTTTACTGTACCGACTCTAGCGGATGCGCCTACTGGAAACTGGGAAGCAATGGTAAGCGTTGGAGGAGCGAAGTTTTATAAAAGTATAAAGATTGAGACCATCAAGCCGAATCGTTTGAAAATTAAAAACACTTTCAAAAGAGCCGTGCTTTCGTCTTCGTATCCAAATACCAGCAATCTGGAAGTGACTTGGCTTCACGGAGCAGTGGCTAAAAATTTGAATGTCGAAATGCAAGCTAAATTTTCACAGCAAACAACGACTTTCAAGAATTATGAAAAATTTGTTTTTGATGATTTGGTTCGAAAATTCAGTACGGAAGAAGTTACGGTTTTCTCAGGTAAATTAGATGCTAACGGAAAAGCCAATGCAACAATAGATCCTAAAATTCAAGGAGAAGCACCAGGAATGCTAAAAGCTTCGTTTATTACCAAAGTGTACGAAGAAGGAGGAGATTTTAGTACTGATGTTATTGCGACTACTTATTCACCTTATAGTACTTATGTAGGTATAAAATCACCAGAGCCTAATAAATACGGAATGCTGGAAACTCGTAAAGTAAATCAATTTGATATAGTTACAGTTGATGAGAACGGAAGACCAAAAGCGGTCAAAGATCTGGAAGTAAAAGTTTATAAAGTAGAGTGGCGCTGGTGGTGGGATGCATCAAGCGATAACTTATCGAATTATAATTCTGATGACGCGACGACTTCGTATAAAACTTTTAGAATAAACACTGATGCTAGAGGAAAAGGTAGTGTTCGTTTTGCACTGACGGATGAAGAATGGGGACGTTATTTAATTCGAGTTTCAGACGAAGTTGGAGGACATGCTACGGCATTAACAGTAAATATTGATTGGCCAATGTGGTCAGGAAAAACTAAAAATACGGATGCTTCAACAGCAAATATGTTAGTTTTTTCTACCGATAAAGAAAAGTATGCTGTAGGTGAAAATGCGCAAATTTCATTTCCATCAAGTGAAGGAGGACGCGCTTTTATTTCTATCGAAAATGGTTCGAAAGTAGTGCAAACTCTTTGGGCAAAGACCCAAAAAGGAGAAACAAAAGTAACCATTCCGATTACTGCTGCTATGGCACCAAATGTGTATTTTAATATTACATTATTGCAACCGCATGCTTCAACAAAGAATGATTTACCAATAAGAATGTATGGAATTGTGCCAATTGAAGTAGTTGATAAAAACACAATTCTTACCCCTAAATTAGTGATGCCTGATGTGTTGCGTCCGGAACAATCATTTGCTATAAAAGTGAGTGAACAGTCTGGAAAAGCAATGACATATACCATTGCTATTGTAGATGAAGGATTGTTAGATTTAACTCGTTTTAAAGCGCCAAATGCTTGGGATAGTTTTTATGTTCGTGAAGCTCTGGGCGTAAAAACCTGGGATATTTATGATGATGTAATTGGAGCGTATGGCGGAAAAGTGAATCAGATTTTCAGTATCGGAGGAGATCAGGATTTGGGTGGCGGAAAAGCCAAAAAAGCCAATCGATTTAAACCGGTAGTGATTTATATGGGACCTTTTAAATTAGAAAAAGGACAGACCAAAATTCATCAGGTAAAGTTGCCTAAATACATTGGTTCTGTAAAAACAATGATTGTAGCGGGTGATGCAACAACGAGTGCTTATGGAAGTGCAGAGAAAGCTACTCCTGTTCGCAGTCCTTTGATGGTTTTGGCTTCGTTGCCTAGAAAAATTTCGCCATCAGAGAAAGTAACGATTCCGGTTACAGTTTTTGCAATGGAAAAAAACATCAAAAATGTTACAGTTCAAATTAAAACCAATAACGGATTAAAAGTTCTTGGTAGTGTCATCCAAAAAGTATCATTTGCACAGCCTGATGAAAAAATGGCTTATTTTAATCTAGCGGTTGGTTCAGCAACTGGAATCGGAAAAGTGCAGATTGTAGCCACTTCCGGCAAAGAGAAATCAGTGTATGATGTAGAGATCGATATGACCAATCCTAATCCGGTGACTAATACCTTTACCGATGTAATTTTAGAACCAAACAGTTCTAAAACTATTTCATGGAAAACATTTGGTGTTTCGGGAAGCAATAAGGCAAGGTTGGAAATTTCATCGATGCCAACCATTAATTTGAATGGAAGATTGCAATATCTCATCCAATATCCGCATGGTTGTGTGGAGCAAACCACATCATCAGTTTTTCCACAATTGTATTTGAGTGATATTGTCGATTTGGATGCTACACGTAAAGATTTAATTCAAAAGAATGTTACAGCAGGAATTACTCGTCTTGGAAGTTTTCAATTATCAAACGGTGGAATATCGTATTGGCAAGGAGGAACCATCGCGGATGATTGGGGTACATCCTATGCTGGGCATTTTATGATTGAAGCAGAGAAAAAAGGATACTTTTTGCCTATCAACTTCAAATCGAAATGGATTTCATATCAACAAAAAGAAGCTAAACAATGGCGATTTGAGCCGAGCTACGGAAATGATTTGGCGCAATCTTATCGCTTGTATACTTTGGCTTTGGCGGGAGTGTCAGATTTATCTTCGATGAATAGATTACGCGAAACCAAAGGTATTTCAAACGAAAGTAAACTGCGTTTGGCTGCAGCTTATGTTTTGGCAGGTCAAAAATCGGCAGGACAGACGCTATTACTGAATAGTACAATTGAAGGAGATTCTAATTACAACTATTACTATTACGGTTCTGGCGATAGGAATCGAGCAATGGCTTTGGAAACAATGTTGTTGCTTGGGCAAAAGCAAAAAGCATTTGCAATGGCGATAAAATTGGCCAAAGATATGTCAAGCGACCAATGGATGAGCACGCAAACTACAGCCTATTGCTTGTATGCAATGACTAAGTTTTCAGTAAGCAATGGAGCAAAAGGAATCGATGTTCAGTTTAGTAAAGACGGAAAAGCACAGACAGTTAAAACGATGAAAACAATTGCTGACAGAAGTTTGGTTGTTAAAACGGGATCGAATAGTGTGACTTTAAAAAACAATAGAAAGAACAGACTGTTTGTTAGGGTGTTAAATACTGGAATTCTTCCTGTTGGGCAAGAAAATGCAGTTCAAAGTAATGTCTCGGCAGCTATTGTTTTCAAAAATAGAAAAGGCGGAGTTATTAATGTATCTAAAATCAATCAAGGAACTGAGTTTGTTGCTGAAGTAACTGTTAGAAACCAGAAAAATGAGCATGTGGAAAATGTGGCATTATCACAGATTTTACCGTCTGGATTCGAAATTGTAAATACCCGTTTCACAGATTATGGAGACGCAACCAACAATGTTGCTGATTATATCGATATTCGAGATGATAGAACCAATTTCTATTTTGGATTGAAAGCTGGAGAGGTAAAAACTTTTAGAATATTACTGAATGCCTCATATTTGGGAACGTATTATTTACCAGGATTGCAATGCGAAGCGATGTATGACAATACGTTTTTGGCTAGAACCAAAGGATTTTGGGTTCAAGTGGTGAAGTAGTACGTATCCTAACAGGTTTCCAAAACCTGTTAGGTATTCAGTAAGTCAGTTAAATAACTTTTATGGATGAAATTAGATACCTAACAGGTTTTGGAAACCTGTTAGGATAGTAAATCTTTTGGATATAAAGAATAAGAAATATGGAAAAAGATATTTTTGAATCTGGGCAATACTATCACATATACAATCGAGGAAACAACAAAGAGAATGTCTTTGTTGAGGAGAGAAATTATAGATTTTTTCTTGAGAAAATGAAAAAATATCTTTTGCCTATTGCCGATGTTTATGCCTATTGTTTACTCAAGAATCATTTTCATATTGTCTTAAGGATTAAAGATAAAATGGAGTTGTCGGATAATTTGAAAGAGAAAGTTCATTTGCCATTTTCTAATTTTTTTAATTCGTATGCCAAGAGTATAAATAAAGCCTATAACAGAACAGGAAGTTTATTTCAAGAACATTTACAACGAAACAGAATTGAAAATGAAGAGTATCTGAAACAATTGATCGTGTACGTTCATTTAAATCCTGTAAAACATAATTTTACGAAATCATTCGACACGTATTTACATTCTTCTTATCGTTCTTTTATGTCAGATAAAGAAACAAGTATTGATAGGGATTTTATTTTAGAGCTATTTGGTGGATTAGAAAATTTTAAGTTTTATCACGATGAAAAAAGATTGGTTTATGAAGGAGTAATTGATATTATTGACAAAATAGATTACTAAATTATTTCAATTTTATTTATCCTAACAGGTTTCTAAAACCTGTTAGGTATTTATAGGGGTTATGCTGATAATTTTTTTTAGGAAATAGAGAATTATACCTAACAGGTTTCCAAAACCTGTTAGGATGAAAAACAAAAAAACTTTGAAAAATAAATTAATAGCGTTTTTGCAACGCATTATCAATTGGATAAAACGGAATAAAATCAAATCATCAATAGCATTTTTGCTGTTGATGATTTATTGTTTTTCGCTACCAAGAACTTTATTTCAAGAACCCTATTCTACGGTGATAGAAAGTAAAGAAGGCGAATTGTTGGGTGCTAAAATTGCACTTGATGGGCAATGGCGATTTCCCGCACAGGACAGCGTTCCGGATAAATTCAAGAAATGTATTGTTTATTTTGAAGACGAGTATTTCTATAAACACCCCGGATTTAATCCGGTGGCGATGGTCAATGCTTTTCAGCAAAATAGAAAAGCAGGTAAAGTTGTTCGTGGAGGAAGTACCTTGACTCAGCAGGTTATCCGTTTGTCCAGAAATGGGAAAGGCAGAACCTATTTCGAAAAAATAATCGAACTCATTCTAGCCACGCGATTAGAGCTGGGGTATTCTAAAAACGAAATTTTAGAATTATATGCAGCTCATGCACCTTTTGGAGGAAATGTTGTTGGGCTTGAGATGGCATCTTGGCGGTATTTTGGTGTGCAATCCCATCAATTATCTTGGGCGGAAAGTGCTACTTTGGCCGTTTTGCCAAATGCTCCAAGCCTGATTTATCCCGGAAAAAACCAAATCAAATTATTGAATAAGCGCAACCGACTTTTATTGAAGCTGCATCAGGAAGGAGTAATAGACCGGCAAACCTACGAACTTTCTATAGATGAACCTTTACCTCAAAAGCCGTATGATTTACCTCAAATTGCACCACATTTATTGCAACGGGTAGCTAAGAACCAACAAGGAACCCGAGTAAAAACAACTGTTGAAATTGGTTTACAAAATAGGGTGAATCAAATTGCAAAGTATTATTACAGCCAATACAGGCAGAATGAAGTTCATAATTTAGCTATTTTGGTTGTAGATGTGTCCAATCGAAAAGTGTTGAGCTATGTGGGTAACTCACCTACAGATGGTAATCACCAAAAAGATGTAGATATTATTGATGCGCCAAGAAGCACAGGAAGTATTCTTAAACCACTTTTATATGCTGCTATGCTTGATGATGGGGAGTTATTACCTAATACGCTAGTGGCAGATATCCCAACGCAAATTTCTGGCTATACACCGCAAAATTTTAACTTGACATTTGATGGGGCGGTCCCGGCGCATCGGGCTTTGTCACGCTCATTGAATATTCCTGCTGTATTAATGCTTCAGGATTTTGGAGTGAATAAATTTTACGAAGAATTGCAGCGATTCAAATTAAGGAATATTTCAAAACCGCCTGATCATTACGGCTTATCGCTTATTTTAGGAGGTGCGGAAAGTAATTTATGGGATTTGTGCCGAACCTATGCTGGTTTATCCTCAACTTTGAATTATTTCAACAGAAATCAAGGACAATACAGAACCAATGAATTCGCAGAACTAAATTATGATGATCGTTTTCAAGTAGATTTTGGTGATGAAACCAAGCAGAAAAATATCTTGGGTGCAGGTTCGATTTGGCAGACCTATAACGCAATGGAACAAGTTAATCGCCCAGAAGGAGATGAGGCTTGGAAATTTTATGACAGTTCATTGAAGATTGCCTGGAAAACTGGAACGAGTTTTGGAAATCGAGATGCGTGGGCGATAGGGACTAATGCGAGGTATGTAGTAGGAGTGTGGGTTGGGAATGCAACAGGTGAAGGAAGACCTACATTGACAGGAGTTACCAGTGCAGCGCCTATTTTATTTGATGTTTTTAATTTGTTGCCAAGACAACGTTGGTTTGATACGCCTCATAAGGATTTAGAAGAAGTTGAGGTGTGTAATTTGAGCGGTTATTTAGCCAAAGAAGGGTGCCCAAAAATTAAACAACTGGTATCCAAAAAAGGAAAAAGCACAGTTGCCTGTCCGTATCACAAAATCGTACACTTAGACAAATCGATGCAATTTCAGGTCAATAGTAGTTGCGAAAGCATAGATAATATAGTGACCAAAAACTGGTTTGTTTTGCCACCAGTAATGGCTTGGTATTACAAGAGTCAGCATATTGAATATTTACCATTACCACCATTTAGGAATGATTGTATGGGAAATCAAACAACAACAATGGATTTTATTTATCCTAAAGCCAACAGTAAAATTTATCTAACGAAAAATTTTAATAGTGAAGTGCAACCAGTGATTCTAAAAGTAGCCCATTCCCAACGGGATAGTAAACTGTTTTGGTATGTAGACAATGCCTATAAAGGTGCTACAAAAACTTTTCACGAAATGCCTATTTCGGCTACAACGGGATTTCATTACATTACGGTGGTTGATGAATTTGGAAACGAAATCCGAAGAAAAATAGAGATTGTAAAGGAATAATAAAAAGGTTTTGGGATGCCTACGGAACAGGATCGGACTATCTGTCCGACTTCCTTATATAAACACAACTATTTCAGAATTAAATAGAAAATTACGTTTTCAAAAACCAATTCGTAGCGGAATGTAAGCGCTTTTGTTGTTGGTAATTCTAAAGGTCAATCCAAACGTAAAACCTTTTAATTCTGGCGTTTTATCTTGGGATAAGGGATAAGAATAGCCAAGTCCAAGGTCAATAACGTTTAAAAACGATATTCCCGCAAGTGAATATAGGTTTCTATTGGAACCTCCTGCTTTGATGAATAATAAGCTTCCGGTATTTAATGAGAGATGTAGGTCTGGAAGGCCAAAATACTTGCTATCATAACTGCTTATTCCGTAACCTAACCCCAAAAAAAGTTTGTTTTTGTTCTCGCAATCCAAACAAAATTCCAAACCACCAGCAAATTGATTTTTGACCGTTATGGAGTAATTAATGTAAAAAATAGGCTGCCACTCAAGGAGTTTTGAAGTGTGACTTTCTTTGTAATTATAATTTTGGGTATTCAAAAGTATTTCATTCTCGTCAAACCATTTAGAAGCTCCTACCAATTCTTGTGCTTCTTTGTCTTTGGAATAGCCTTGAAATTGTAATTTATGATTTTTTAAATAATAATCTTTTACAGAATAGACTGAATCAATATTCTTGATTTTATATCCAATAGCTTTTTTTGTTTCAATTTTTTCAGGCTGGATTCGGTAATACATTGCCAATTCTTTGGAGCAATTTTTCCAATTGGCATCAAAGTAAATAGTGTCTTTTTGGGCAAATGAATTGTAAGATATAAATAAATAGATGAATGCAAAAAGTAATGATTTCTTCTTTGGAATCTGGAATAGTTTACTCTTGTATTTCATTTTATTGGGGGCTTTCAAGTAAGGAAAATATTTACTTTTTCAAGAAGCGAAAGTAGTAAAAAAAGTTGTTTTGAATCCGTTTTTTAGAATGAATACTTAGAAAAAAAGGACACAAAAAAACCGCCAATCTTTCGAAGGGCGGTTGTTCTATTTTATTCCTTGATAATATTTCCTTTTTTATCATAGAAATGATATTCTAAATACGTGTAAGCGTCACGTGGTATGATTTTTACCCATTTTTTATGTTCAAAAAACCATTTTGAACGTATTGATGGAAAACCTTTGCTGAGGTATGCAGCCACAAATGGATGTACATTAAGTACCACCTTTTTATGGATTTTTAAAACTCTTTCCAGTTCTGAAGCAATCTTATCAATGATTAAAATTGGCGCTTCAATTTCGCCATTTTCATTGTTTGGATCTTCTTCTCTTGTTTTTATGTTGACTTCTGGTCTTACTCTTTGTCTGGTAATTTGGACTAGCCCAAATTTACTCGGTGGTAAGATTTTGTGTTTCGCTTTATCATCGCTCATTTCTTCTCTTAAGAAATCGAACAAAACTTTACGATTTTCGGGATTAGACATGTCGATAAAATCTATTACGATTATTCCGCCCATATCACGAAGACGAAGTTGTCTTGCTATTTCGGCGGCAGCAATCATATTCACTTCCATGGCAGTGTCCTCTTGGTTGGTAGCTTTATTAGAACGGTTTCCGCTATTTACGTCTATAACGTGTAAAGCTTCAGTATGTTCGATAATAAGGTAAGCTCCCTTACTCATAGAAACTGTTTTGCCAAATGAAGTTTTGATTTGTCTCTCTATATTGTATTTCTCGAAAATTGGAGTGTCTTTCGACTGATAGAACTTAACAATTGATTGTTTGGATGGTGCAATCTCTTGCAAATAATCCTTAGTTTGGTTGTACAACTCTTCGTCATCAATTTGAATACCACTAAAGGTATCATTAAATACATCTCTTAATATTGAAGAAGCTCTGTTGAGTTCTCCTAATACTTTGGATGGATGATGAGCAGTTGGTAATTTTTTACACATTGCAGTCCATCTGCTAAGCAGGTTCTGCAAATCTTTTTCTAATTCTTCTGTATTTTTGCCTTCGGCTACTGTACGTACAATAACACCAAATCCTTTTGGTTTGATGGATTGCACAAGACGTTTCAAACGTTCCTTTTCTTTTTTGTCTTCTATTTTTTGTGAAATAGAAACTCTGTCAGAAAACGGAACCAAAACAATAAATCTTCCTGCAAGAGAAAGCTCAGCGCTAATTCTTGGACCTTTGGTAGATATTGGTTCTTTGACGACTTGCACCAAAACAGATTGATTGGCGCTTATTACATCAGTAATAGTACCATCTTTATCTATTTCTTTTTCAAACTGAAAGTTTTTTAGGGAGAAATCTTTTATTTTACCTGCGCTTACAAGTTTTATGAATTTCAGTTGGGAAGCTAAGTTAGGACCTAAATCGTGATAATGTAAAAAAGCATCTTTTTCGAAGCCTACATTTACAAAAGCAGCATTAAGTCCAGCAACGGGTTTTCTTATTTTGGCAATAAAAATATCACCTACTTGAAAGTTGCTTTTTTCTTCTTCTTTGTGTAATTCAATTAGTTTTCCATCTTTTAATAAGGCAAAATCTACGAAATCAGAACTAGATCGAATGATTAATTCTTTATTCATTTGTAAATTTTTATCCGAACAATTGAGTTGTCGGTTGCTGGTTGTTGGTTGTTGGAAATCTCCATCAACTTTCAACTTTCAACCATCAACTTTTCAGTAAGGATGGATTAAACAATAATTTAACAGGTATTGTACCCGGGAGGGATTTTAGACTGCAGATTTAAGATTTTAGACTGCAATTTTAGACTGCCGTCTGATAACTGAATTCTGCGTACTGTTTTCCCAAATTTCAATGAACTTAAAAAAGAAAAAAGTAGTTTAAAACTACTTTTTCTTTTTGTGACGGTTAGCTCTCGCTCTTTTTTTACGTTTGTGAGTCGCTACCTTATGTCTCTTTCTTTTTTTACCACTTGGCATATCTTATAGATTTTATGATTAATTAATAGTGTTATTTTGCTTCGTTGTTAATCTTTACTCCTTCTACAAATACTTTTGCAGGTTTGAAAGCAGGAATGTTGTGTGCAGGAATTTTAATTGTGGTATTTTTAGAAATATTTCTTCCTGTTTTTTCAGCTCTAGTTTTTACTATAAAGCTTCCAAAACCTCTTAAGTAAACATTGTCACCAGTTTCAAGTGAGTTCTTTACTTCGTTCATAAAAGTCTCAACTGTTGCTTGAACATCTCCTTTTTCTAGACCTAATTTTTCTGAAATTTTCGCTACGATATCTGCTTTCGTCATTTTCTTTCCTTTTTATTATGTTGTAATAATTTTTTTGAGTTTGCAAATATATGAATTTAAAAAAGAATTAATCAACCTAATTCGTTAAAATTTAATTACATAAACAATTACTTTTGTTTTTTAATATTTTACAATGAATTTTTATAACACACTAAATAAGTGGTACTTACGAAACAAAAGAGAGCTACCTTGGCGAAATACTACCGATCCTTATGCCATTTGGCTCTCCGAAATCATGCTACAACAGACTAGAGTTGTGCAAGGATTACCTTATTTTTTGTCTTTTACTACAACTTTTCCAACAGTTTTTGATCTGGCAAACGCGAGCGAAGAGCAAGTTTTAAAACTTTGGCAAGGTCTTGGCTACTATTCTCGAGCTCGGAATTTGCATAAAACTGCCCAAATTGTAGCTTTTGAAATGTCAGGAAAATTTCCGGATAATTATATCGACTTATTAAAATTAAAAGGAGTTGGAGAATACACCGCTGCAGCAATTGCATCTTTCTCTTATAATGAATGTGTTCCCGTTGTAGACGGAAATGTATTTAGGGTTTTGTCACGCTATTTTGATTTGGAAACCGATATTGCTCAAGCTTCTGCTAAAAAAGAATTTGCTGCTTTGGCTTTTGAGCTTATACCAAAAGATAATCCGGCACAATTTAATCAAGCCATCATGGAGTTTGGTGCGCTGCAATGCGTTCCCAAAAGTCCCAATTGTTCTATATGTGTATTCAATAATAGTTGTGCTGCTTTGCAAAAAAACAAAGTGGATCAATTGCCTGTAAAATCAAAGAAACTCAAAGTTAGAAATCGTTACTTTAATTATATAGTAGTCGAAGATGATTTGCAGAATACCATTATTCAGAAACGCACCGCCAAAGGAATTTGGCACAATTTATATGAATTTCCATTAATTGAAACCAATAAGGAAGAAGATTTTGATTGTATTTCAATGCATATTCAAAATGGCTTTTTTCAGAAAAATGAGATTGTGAGTTTGTTGGAGTACAATACCGAAAGTATTATCCATAAACTCTCACACCAACATTTGTATATCAAGTTTTGGAAAGTCAGTCTAAAAGGAGCAGTCGAAAACGGAAAGGACTTAGAAATCATTAAGACTTTTCCGTTTCCTATAGTGATTCATGATTTTATAGAAGAGAAGCTGTAAAGGCATTTTGAAGAAGTTCTCGATGGTCAGCTTTATCTATTATAATATGAGTCATTGCGAGGTACGAAGCAATCTCATTCACTATATTCATCACGATGGTTCAGTTTGCTTGCTCTTACTAGTAAGATTGCTTCGTACTTCGTAATGATTTTGTGTGTTTGCTAATGATAAATTAAAATGAAACCGTATTGCTTGTTAAGTAGGATATTTCTATCTTTCAAACTTAAAAACACTTCGCCTTGAAAAAAATAATTCTCCTATTAAGTTTGCATTGTGGGTTACTGACATTTGCGCAGACTAATCCTTTAATTGTTTCAGCAAATGTTGTTTTGCCAAAAGACACTTTGATTGCTAAACAATTGGTAAAATCATTAAATGGCTTTTTGGGTCAAAAGGAAAGTCCTAACAAAGAAAATGTTTTTGTTTTAAAAGAAGACTTGCTTGAAACCTCAATCCTTCTTGATGAAATGAAAGGAATCGAGAAAAGCGGGAAATACAAAGACAATAACTTCTATAAAGGTTATTTGACTAATGTGGTACAAATTGACAAGAGTAATTTCATTATACAGTTCTCTTATATAGGAGTAAACGAAAATATCCCTATTCTGGGTGCTAGTTTTGAAGTTTTGGCAAAATATATGGATGATAAATTCTATTTCTTGTCACCTTTACAACGCAACACTCTTTCTTGGCAAACCAAAAAAATAGGAAATTGCACCTTTCACTACAAAACTAATTTGAACACAAAAGTCGCTGGCGAGTATGTAAAGTATGTGGCTCTTTTTGATAAAAAGTTAGAGGCTCCACAAGATAATATAGTGTGGTATGGCTGTAATGATTTGCCAGACGTTTTGCAAAACATTGGGGTTTTGTATAAACTAGAATACAATGGCCGTTCCGTAAGTACTTTTAATGCCAATGAAAACAAAACTACTTTGTTGGTTAATGGTACTTATAATACAAGTTTTAATGGTTTTGATCCGCATGATTTATGGCACGAAAGAGCAAGAAATGCTATTCCAAGAAATATGATTAACAAGCCGGTTGATGAAGGCTGTGCATATCTTTATGGGGGAAGTTGGGGAATAAGTTGGTCGAAAATCTTGAAAATGTTCAAAGAAAAAGTGGCTTCTAATCCTAATACAGATTGGCTTGCTTTGTTTAATGGAAAGCAATTGAATTTTGGAGAAAGTATGGAAAAGCATTTAATGGCAGATTATGCTGTAAATGCATTGATAGTTGAGAAAATAGAAAAGGAAAAGGGTTTTACAGCGGTCAAAGAATTACTTAGTTGTGGCAAATATGAGAAAGGGAATGAAAATTATTTTAAAGTACTAGAGAAATTAACGGGTATCAGTAAATCTAATTTTAATGAAAATGTTTGGGCTTTGATTAAAAAAAGCGGGAAGTAGTTACGTTTACTGCTTAAGGTAGTTTAGTGCTGTTCATAGGTGTAATTATTTATGGAAATCCAATAAAAATAGTTTTCAAAAATAATGTACCTTTGATAGAAATACCACTAAATCATGAACGGAACATTAAATAAAGTAATGCTTATAGGCTATCTGGGAGATGATGTTAAAATGCATTATTTTGATGGAGGCAATTGCATCGGAAGATTTCAATTGGCAACAAATGAAGTATACGTCAATAAAACCACCAACGAAAAAATCACTTCTACAGAGTGGCATAATCTCGTAGTACGCAATAAAGCTGCAGAAATTTGCGAAAAATATCTTTCGAAAGGAGATAAGATATATGTAGAAGGACGAATAAAATCAAGACAATGGCAAGCCGAAGACGGCTCTGTCAAACATACTGTAGAGATTCAAGTGACAGAATTTACATTTTTGACAACAAAAAAAGAAGCTGAAAGCAATAAAGCATCAGATCCTTCGGGAACTGCAAAAAATACTAACTTTGACGCTCAAAATAAAGACTTGCCGATCAATGATCTGCCGTTTTAATTGTTTAACTAATTTATTATAATTTGGACCCAGAGCCCAGTTTAGAGATTACGTCCCTTATAGATGTCAATATAGTTTTTGGCTTTATAGGCATAATTATATTGTTATTTTGCTCTGCAATAGTTTCCGGGGCCGAAGTAGCGTTGTTCTCTTTGTCGCAAAAAGATATCGATGAAACGATTCAGGATAATGCATCAAAAGGGAAAATCATTTCTCAGCTTTTAGAAAAACCAAAAAAATTACTCGCCACATTACTTGTTGCTAATAATTTTATCAATATAGGTGTGGTAATCTTGTTTTCATCTGTAGGGAAGGATTTGTTTGCAGCGGTAAATTCTCCAGTTTTAAAGTTTATTTTAGAAGTAATTTTGGTGACTTTTTTATTGTTGCTTTTTGGCGAAGTATTACCAAAAGTATATGCCAGTAGAAACAATGTGAAATTTGTCAAGTTGATTGCTTATCCAATTTCGGGATTAGACAAAATATTATCGCCAGTAAGTTTGCCCATGCGCTCTGCAACAATTTATTTGCAAAACAAATTAGGAAAGCAAAAAACCAATTTCTCTGTTGATCAATTATCGCAAGCATTAGAATTGACTGCCACAGATGAAACCTCAACAGAAGAACAAAAAATTCTGGAAGGAATTGTCTCTTTTGGAAATACAGATACTAAGCAAGTAATGAGTCCGAGAATTGATGTTTTTGCCTTAGAGATAACAGAAACATTTGAGACTATTTGTCCTAAAATAATAGAAAAAGGATTTTCTAGAATTCCAATTTACCGAGACAACATAGATCAAATAGAAGGAATCTTATTTGTCAAGGATTTATTGCCATATATTAATAGTAAGGAATTCGATTGGACTACCTTGATACGAGAGCCTTTTTTCGTTCCGGAAAATAAAAAGCTAGATAATTTGCTCAAAGATTTCCAGAGTATGAAAAGCCATTTGGCGATTGTGGTTGATGAGTATGGAGGAACTTCAGGATTGGTTTCACTAGAAGATGTTATCGAGGAGATTGTGGGTGACATCAGTGATGAGTTTGATGACGAACCTGTTAATTATTCTCAAATAGACGATAAAAATTATATTTTTGAGGGCAAAATAAATCTTAAGGATTTCTACAGGATTATTGAGGTTGATGAGGATTTATTCGAAGAAAAAAAGGGAGAAGCAGAGACGTTGGCTGGGTTTATTCTTGAAATTTTGGGTGGTTTCCCCAAAAAAGGACAAAAAATAACTTTTGAAAACTGCCTATTTATCATTGAATCTGTAGATCAAAAACGTATTAAACAAATAAAAGTAACGATTGAATAAAATTAAAATGCTTAAAAAAACGACTGTAATAGTTCTATTTTCTATATTATTTTTTGCTGTGTTTGGATGTAAAAATGATGTATTACCCAAACCATCTAGTTATTTGCGTCTGGATTATCCGGAAGCAGAGTATGTAGATTTTAAGGGAAATTGCCCTTTTGCTTTTGAAATGAATTCTAAAGCAATCATCAAAGAAGATAAAGATTGTGGGTTTTCCATCAGCTACCCTAAGATGAAAGCAACTATTTATCTAACCTATAAACCAGTAAATAATAATATTAAAAAATTATTGAAAGACGCTCAAAAATTGACTTACGAGCATGTTATTAAAGCTGATGATATTTTAGAACAGCCTTTTATAAATCCAAATAATAAGGTGTACGGAATGTTTTATCAAGTAGATGGAAACGCGGCAACTAACTCCCAGTTTTATGTTACTGATAGTATTAAGCATTTTGTAACAGGTTCGGTTTATTTCTATGCAAAACCTAATTTTGATTCTATTATGCCAGCTGCTAGTTATATCAAAAATGATATGCAACGCCTTATGGAAACCATGAAGTGGAAGTAATTCCCAGTTCAGAAATATATAATAAAAAAAAGCATTCGTTTTTAGCGAATGCTTTTTTTTATAGGATCAGTCAGCTTATGACTTCATGTTCGAAACTTTGTATGTTTTTCCGTCTCCTGTAGCCTGAACGACTTTAGTTAAACTTTCTGGAGTTTGTACTGTTTTATCAAAAGTAACAGTAGCTAGTTTTTTGTCAAAATCTACTTTGGCGGTTTGTACACCATCTAGGTTTGTTAATTCTTCTTGGATTGTTTTGGCACAACCAATAGCGCAAGTCATTCCTTCGATAGTGAAACTTGCCGTTTGAAGATTGGCAGGAGCGATTTCTTTTTTGATTTTTGGTGTAGCCGTTTCAGTTGAAGCCGTTTCAGAATTTGCTTTGTTGTCTTTACAGCTTGCAAAAATCAGACTTGAAAGCGCGATAATTGCGATTGATTTTGTAAAATTCATTATGATAGTATTTTAGTGATTTTTTATTTCTTGTAATGTGTTGCAAAATTAATAAAAAAAGAACCTGTAGTTTCTAAAATTATTACATTTTTGCATCAAAATAGCGTTTATGATGTCAAAGCATTTAAAGTGGGTTTATTTGATGATTCTTTCCTTAATTTGGGGGAGTTCATTTATATTGATAAAAAAGGGGTTAATTGGTTTGACTGCTTTTCAGTTGGGGTCTTTGCGAATTATTTTTGCGGCTCTTTTTTTGCTTATTATCGGGTTTAAGAGTTTGATAAAAATACCAAAGCAGCAATGGAAATTTGTTGCATTGACTTCATTATTCGGGACATTTATTCCGGCTTATCTTTTTGCGATTGCCGAAACAGAAATTGATAGTTCTATTACGGCAATTTTAAATTCTCTGACGCCACTAAATACATTGATTTTAGGAGCTGCGTTTTTTGGAATCACTTTTAGAAGAAGTCAAATTTTAGGAGTTGTTATAGGTCTTTTAGGGAGTTTGCTTTTGGTTTTTAACGGGGCGGCTAACCATCCGGAGCAAAACTATTATTATGCAATTTTAGTGCTAATTGCCTCTATTTGTTATGCCGTGAATGTAAATCTGATAAAAAGATTTTTACCTGATCTAAGCCCGTTGAGTATTACAGCAGGAAATTTTGCTGTATTGTTGGTGCCAGCTTCTTTAACTTTATTTTTTACTGGATTTTTTGATGTGATTCATGTTGTAGAGGTACAGCATTCTCTTTTGTATATATTAGTTTTAGGAGTAGTAGGTACTGGAATTGCAAATATTATTTTCTTTAGACTAATTCAAATTTCATCACCGGTTTTTGCAACATCGGTTACGTATTTAATCCCGATTGTCGCTTTCTTTTGGGGATTGTTAGATCATGAAATGCTTACGTTTGTTCAGTTTATAGGAGCTCTAATAATTTTGGTAGGGGTTTATTTGTCAGCTAAGAAATAATATTCAGTTGTTGGTTTTAGCTTTTAGTTGAACCTGAGGGAAGAGATGATTTTATTAAGGCTAAAGAATGTTAACCCTAAATGATTTTTATTTTTATACAAAAAAAGACTGTCGATTGTGACAGTCTTTTTGATGTAAGGGAAGTTTTAATTATTGAAAATCGGTATCTTTTACACCTTCATTAATTGTGATTTCAGACATTTTGATATTCAATTCAATGCCTACATTTTGTATGATAGTATATGGTACTTTTACGCTTTTTACTTCTTTGTAATCGGCAAAATTAGTTGTTACAGTCATAGTTTGTCCGCTTTGTTCTATTATTTTAGACTCGGCTAGTTTTAGCCCTGTTTTGGTATCGTAGAAATAAGTGTTTTTTCCGTTTTTGATAGCAAAAGCATCGTTCCCATTGATTGCTTCAATTCGGTCAATGGTTAGAGCAGAGTTTTTCAACATTAGGATTTCTTCAAATGGGGTTGCTGATGCTTTCATTTCGGCTAATTCTGCACCTTCAAAGTCTTTACGTTGTCCTTGTTGTATGGCATAAGCTCCTTTTTGATTGATTACTTGTTTCATTATGCTCATTGGCCCCATGGCAATTTCTACCAATGCATTTCCTTTAGTGTCCATTTTTGAAATATATGTTAATGGACTTGGGGCTTGCGGGATGTTCGTTGATCCCGTCATTGCAATAGATTTTACCGCCAAAACTGCTTTTTCTCCACCAATTGCATTGATGTAATTTTCAAATACATTTTTGGCTGTGATTCCTGCAGGGATTTCTTTTTTCAAAACTGGTTTTTCTAAAGGGGTACCATATTTATCAAAATAGAACATAGGGATTTTTAGTTTTTCTAATCCTGGAGCAATCTCAGAACCTTTTCCGGTAATTACAATTCGCATATTGTCTAGCAGAAAGTATTTATTGGCTACACGTAATACATCGTCTGTGGTTACGGCATTAATAGTCTGAATGTATTTTTCGTAAAAATCAGCAGGGAGCTTTTCTGTTTCTATGTTTAATGCATATCGAGCTACGGTTTGGGGTTTTTCTACTTGCATCACAAATCTTCCAATATAGCCCGCTTTTACAGTCGCAAGAACTTCATCGGTTACTTTTTCGGTTCTTATTCTTTTTATTTCTTTGATGAATTCTACGACAGCACTATCAGTAACGGCATTTCTTACTGCAGATTTGGCAAAGAATTTAGAAGTGTATTTTCCAGCACCTACGTTTGATCTTGCTCCGTATGTCCAAGCATGTTTCTCACGTAAATTCATATTCAAATAACTGTTAAAATCTCCACCCAGAATTTGATTTGCAATTACAGCAGGGAAAAAATCTGGATCACTCATTTTTAAATTCACGGTGTTGACCAATGCTATTTCGGATTGAACCGCATTAGGTACATCAATTAAATTGATTTGTAAATTAGAAACATTTACCGGAGCATCATATGACGTTTTTGGAGTGCTTCTTTTCTCCCAACCACCAAATAATTTCTCTACAGCTGCTTTTACATTGTTGTATTTTACGTCTCCAATAATTATTAAATAAGCATTTTCTGGAACGAAATAATTGTGATAATTCGTTTCTACATCGGCGAGAGTTATATTGTTTAATGTAGATTCAGTCATAAACTCTCCAGAAGGATGGCTTTTGCCAAATGCCAATGCATCAACAACTCTATTGGCAATTGCTGGAACGCTTTTTTCTTCGGCTTTCATCCCTTCGATTAATTTGGCTTTTTCCTTGTCAAATTCTTCTTGGGTAAAATTAGGGTTTAATGCGCCTTCGGTCATCAGTTCTAAAACTCTTCCACTAAATTTAGAAAGTGAGTTTGCGGTGGCTCCGCGTGAGCTAAAATCGATGTCGGCTCCTAAGAAGTCGATTTCTTCGTTGAAAGCTACTTTGGTTGTTTTTTTACTTCCGTTACCAATTAAATTACTGGTAAGTTTGTCTACTCCCTTTTTGTTACCTTCTGCAAATGGAGCATTGTCTAGGGTTAAGTTGAATGAGACTCTTGGTAATTTATGATTTTCTACAACCAATACTTTCATGCCATTGGTCAGAACAAAAGTTTGTGGTTTTTTGATATTTATTACGGGTGATTTACCGGGTTTAGGTTGTGTGCGATCTTGTGCTTGCATGGTTCCTGTTAACAATAAAAGGATGAATACTATACTTGTTTTTTTCATGATATCTGTTTATCTAGTTAATAGGTTTTGCCTTGGCAGGTATATAATCTAAAAGTAAACGTTGGTTTGGATTTAGGTATTTTTTTGCAACCTCTCTTATTTCTTCACGGGTAATAGAATGGTATATTTCAATCTCAGTATTAATTAGGTTAACATCTTTATATAGCAAATAATAAGAGGCAAGGTTATTAGCAATTCCCTCTATTGTTGAATTGGTATCTACGAAGTTATTGTCAAACTTGTTTTGTAGTTTTTGATAGTCTTTTTCAGAAATCAAATCGGTTTGGATTTTTACGATTTCTTCGTCAATTTCTTTTAGTATATCTGTAGTGGTGAAGTTGCCCATTGGTAAACCATATACTATGTACATACCGTAATCTTCCTGGCTAAAACCAACTGCTCCAATTTGCAAAGCCATTTTTTTATCGTCTACCACTTTTTTGTATAATTTAGAACTTTTACCATCACTTAGGTAAGAAGAAATTAAGTCTAAAACTCTTGCATCTCTGCTTTTCATTGAAGGGGTGCGATAGGAAGCTACTAACATTGGAATTTGAATATTAGGATCTTCGTAGGTTGCTTTTATGGTCTGGGTAATAGGCTCTTCTACGTAGGTTTTTTTAGGAGTAACTTCACCTTTTGCAATTGGTCCAAAATATTTTTGAATCCATTCTTTGGCTTGTTTCTTTTCAAAATCTCCTGCTACAACCAAAACGGCGTTATTAGGCAAATAAAACTTTTTGTTGAAGGCTTGGAATTCTTCTAGAGTCGCGGCATCTAAATCTTTCATGGAGCCAATGGTAGTCCAGCGATATGGGTGATTTTTGAACATGTTCACTTTTACAGCAGCAAGGATATTTCCGTAGGGTCTGTTATCGTAGCTTGTTCTTTTTTCTTCTTTGACTACTTCGTTTTGTGTGTCAACTCCAATTTTATTGATTATTGGGTGCATTAATCTTTCGGATTCCATCCAAAGTCCCAATTCTAAATTGTTCGATGGAAATATCTCGTAATAATAAGTTCTGTCATCAGTAGTGTTGGCGTTATTAGTGCCTCCGTTTGAAGTAACAATTTTAAACCATTCACCTCTTTTGATGTTTTCGGTTCCTTCAAATAATAAGTGTTCAAAAAAGTGAGCGAAACCAGTACGATCCGGATTTTCGTCTTTTGCACCTACATGATACATGACAGATGTAATCACGACTGGAGCAGAAGCATCTTGGTGTAAGATAACATGCATACCATTATCTAAATCGTATTCTTCGAAGACTACTTTTTGAGCCGAAGCTACTCCGCCTAACATTAATGTTGCACCTAATATCATTATTGATTTTTTCATAAAGATTAATAATTTAATTTTCTATTAGTAATAGAGAATATATAGTTGTTACGTCAAAAATACCTTTTTTTGCGCTTTAAATGTAAGTAGATTCTACTTTGTTTGCTTTTTAATATTTTTTGTAAAAAATGTTAAATTGATGTGCTTGAAAATATGCTGTTTATAGTCTAAAAGTTAAGGGATTATTTTTTTAAATAAAGGATTGCAGGGTAAATATTTAATTGTATATTTGCAACCTTAAAAATTATTAAAACAATTCAGTATGTATGCAATCGTAGAGATAGCAGGGCAACAGTTTAAAGTAAGCAAAGACCTAAAGGTTTACGTTCACCGTTTAGCTAATGAAGAAGGATCAAAAGTTTCTTTTGATAAAGTTTATTTAGTAGACGATAACGGTTCAATCACAATAGGCGCCCCAGCTATAGAAGGTGCTTCAGTAGAAGCTAAAGTGTTACAACACTTAAAAGGAGATAAAGTTATCGTTTTCAAAAAGAAAAGAAGAAAAGGTTTCAAAAAGAGAAACGGTCACAGACAATATCTTTCTCAAATTGTAATTGAAGGTATTACTGTTGGAGGAGCTCCTAAAAAAGCAGCTTCTAAAAAAGCAGCAGTTGAAGCAACTACAGAAGAAGCGCCAGCTCCTAAAGTAAAAAAAGCTCCAAAAGCTAAAAAAGAAGATACACAAGAATAATAACAAAATAAACTAATACGCCATGGCTCATAAGAAAGGTGTCGGTAGTTCCAAGAATGGTAGAGAATCAGAATCAAAACGTTTAGGCGTTAAGATTTTTGGTGGTCAAGCTGCAATTGCTGGGAACATCATCGTAAGACAAAGAGGTTCAAAACATAACCCAGGAGAAAACGTTTACATTAGTAAAGATCACACTTTACATGCAAAAGTTGATGGAGTTGTTGTGTTCCAAAAGAAAAGAGATAATAAATCTTATGTTTCTATACTTCCATTCGAAGCATAATCATAAGAGTTATTAGACATTATTGCAAAACCCGTTTCGAAAGAAACGGGTTTTTTGTTTTAAGCCTAAATGTGATTATTAAATAATTGATTTTCTATGATTGTCTCCAACGGTTGAAACCGTTGGCTAAGCCTTGCTTCAAAATCGAAAATCACGGGCTTTTAGTCTCATAGGTTTCTAGATTGTAATATTCAGGAAGGGCTTGATTAGTTAGATGGGTTAAATGTAAATCCAACACTGAAAAACAATCTCACTTTGTCTATATTGTTTATCCATGAAGTATCAAAATGTATAGGTCCTAGGATGGATTGGTATGAGAGTGCTGCTCCTCCTGATAGTAAAAGACTGGTTTCTGTACCGCGATCCCAATTTCCTTTTGGAGAAAAAACATCGCCAATGTATTCGTTAAAGTTTTTAAAACCAACGGATGCAATGTTAAAATGTGGAGTTATGTAAATCTTGCCTAGCGGGTTTATTTGGGCTCCAAGTTTCATTGCCATAAATTGAGATGCATTGAGTTCGTCTTCGTGTAAGCCTGGAAAAGAAAAGCGGTTGCTTCCTGAGCTAGGTAGAATGCCTCCAAGGAAATATTTTGCAGCATAGCCATAATCTGAAAATGAAACATCGTCGTTATGGAGTTTGTCTTCAAATATAAAGTTGGCGTCAAAACCCATGATACAGGTGATTTTCTTTTTTAAGAGCATTCTTTTTTCAAATCCGAATCCTAATTTGGTGAACCCGTTTGTTTGACCAGAATAATCGGTTAATGTTACATCCGTAAAGGATATATTAGCATTACTAAGGAGCGAACGGTTTATGTTAGCTCTTAAAATCGTTCCGCTAGTTGCAAAAAAAGCTTTATCTATATCATTATATGAATAATGCACTTTTATTTCCATGTCTTCAAAGCTGTAGTTTTTAAGGGATATTACATTGGGATTTAAATAAGGATCATTTTTGGGCTTTACTTCTGTGTAGTTGTAGTTTAGACCAAGACCAATATAGCTTTTTAGGGAATTTAAATTTTTGTTGGCTTCATTGTTGAATTCGAAAGAATTATAAAGCATGTTGTCTGCTGATTTTCCATCGATGAAGAGCTCTTGTCTTAAAAAGGCGCCATAAAGTTCGGAACTCCACCACCAGTCTTTGTTTTTTCCGAAATTTTTCTGAAAATCGATTCTACCTTTTGGTTGTTCGGCTATATCGGCAGTAACGATAAAGCGAGAAGATGGAATGAGGATATTTCGTCCTGTGTAATTTAGAATTAGCCCCACGCCTCTATAGGTGTCATAGTGAAGGGATGCATTGAATAGGTTTTTAGAGTATTCAAATCCATTTAAGGTTAGTCCTATTTTGTTTTGTTCGGTTATGAAATAGCTGTAAGTGATTTGATGAAACAAATTAGTTCCCATGGCTCGATTAATGCCTTTAATCAAGTCTTTGGTGGTGTATTGTGCTTTTGGTTTGATGTTAGTTCGGGCAATTACAAGAGGGATGTTTTCCTTGCTTATATTTTTATAAATAATAGTATCGACAAAAAATTCATTGGCCATTTTAGGAAGCTCGTGCGTTCTTTGTTGGAAGCCATTTAGTTTCTTTGCTAATTCGACTAATGCGGGCAGGTTTTGAGTTGTGGCAATTTTACCATCTTTGTAAATTTCGTTGCTTTCATTAAAATCAGCAGTAGAGAATCTTAAGTTGGGTAAATGGTCCACCAGAATCGTACAGTTTTTTCGGTTCTCTGGATTTTTAATGTTGCTGGGAAACATACTGGTTTGCATTAATATGGTTATAAAATTATCCAGTTTGTCCTTGGGTTCCATTCCTCCGCCCACATCGCTGCCAATTATGATATCGGCTCCCATTTCTTTGGCAACATCAGTGGGGAAATTGTTCATAACGCCTCCATCGACCAAAAGGGTTTCCTCATACGGCATTGGTTTGAAAACTGCGGGTAAAGACATACTTGCTCTCATTGCGAATGCTAAACTTCCTTGACTGAGGATTATTTCTTTTCCATTTACAACGTCTGTGGCCATCGCTCTAAATGGAATCGAAAGGTTGTCAAAATCTTTGACATTGTACACTGGGAAAGTTAATTCAGAAAGATATTCCCTTAAATTTTGATCGTTTAATATAGAACTAAGATTAGTGGGTTTTCCGTCTTTTATTCCAATTCCGACTAAATATCTTTGAAATTCACTTTTTTCTTCTACCCCAACATTTTTTAGCGACATACCTCCGCCTAGTAACTTGTCCCAATCCATGCTTCTTGTGAGTTTTGCTATACTGTCGCCAGAATATCCCATAGCATACAAGCCTCCCATGATGCTTCCCATGCTGTTTCCTACTATAAGATCTGGTACAATATGTAAAGAATCTAATGCTTGTAAGAGTGGAATATGCGCTACCCCTTTGGCACCGCCACCACTCAATACTAATACGACTTTAGGTTTTTTGTCTTGTGCAAAATTAATTTGACTTACTGTAAAAAAAATAAATAAAAGGTAGAGGGGGAGATTTCTTTTCAAGGTTTCTTGTTTTAAGTTGGTTATTGAAGAGTAAAATCAGTTGGTTGTATCTAATAGTAAACACTAAGATATTGAAAATTATATTTTTAGAATATAAAAAGGGTGTTTAATTTAATGTCAATTTTTAGAAACAATTTTTAAATGAAAGGTCAATTTATTAGATTTTTATAATTCTGAGGAATAAAAAATAGAATCTGCCTTCCTGGAGTTTTTTAATAATAAATAATGTGATTTTATTGCGTTTAAGACGGGTCTACAGGTATATGGGAGTTTGTTTTCTTTGGCATGTTTGCGTATAATAGGGGTTATTTTCGGGTAATAGGTATGTCCAATTGTGGGAAACAAATGATGTGCGACATGATGGGTAAATCCTCCGTATAGAAAATCAAAAACAGGATTTCCGGCATTAAAATCTTTGGTAGCCATCAGTTGATGTTCGGCCCAGGTAACGTCCATTTTACCATTCGAAGGGGGTAATGGGAAATGGGCAGTTTCGTCTGCATGAGTAGATACCAACGCCACAACTCCAAATAAACTTGAGGTTAAGTGCATTACTATCCAAGCGGTAAAAATGGTTCCGAAAGATTGCTCTAAAACCCAATAAGGAATAATCAGCATGTAAAACAGATTGAATGCTTTGGCAACAAAAAGTTTTATATATTCTATGGAAGGGATGGTGTATACACGTTTTAAATAGTTGTCTTTGGTTCCAAAAAAATCTTTAAAATCTCTAATATATAACCAAATAAGAGTATAAAAGGGATATAAGAACCATATGTAAATATGTTGGTATTTGTGAAAACTATATAAAGGGCTATTAGGGAAAATGCGTATTATATCAGTTTGCTTAATATCACAATCCCAATTCTGAATGTTTGGGTAAGGATGGTGTAACAGTAAGTGACGCTGAATCCAAATTTCGCTATTTGTGCCAAAAAAATCTATTATATAACAGAAAATACGGTTTTGTTTTTTTGTTTCAAAAAGAGCTCCGTGGCTGGCATCGTGAAAAGAGTTCACAAAAATGAGTATCATAGAAAAACCCATAATGATGTAAATAGAAAACAATAAAGCTGTATTGTTTCCAAATGCTAAAATGCAGGAGTAAGAAATAAAAAATGCAGCTAGAAGTCCCAGTGCTTTTATGATGTTTTTGTATTGTAATCTTTTATCTTTTAGTACTGTTTCGTGTACTTCTTGGGCTAATTTTTTGAAAAAATCATCTTTTCCGGCACGAAGAAATTGTGGTTTTTGTACAATGTCGCGCATATCAAAATAATTGAGAATAACATCAAATTTATTACGTAAAATTATTTAAAAAAAGCGTTTGTTGTTAAGTATTAGTAAATTAGTTTTTATCAGATGGTATTATCAAACAAAAAAATCTTGCAGTGATGTAAGGGTTTGTTATGATTTTAAAAAAGGTTTTCAAAGCTTTTTTGTTAATGATTATATATTCTTGGTGTCCACTTTAGTGTAATTTTCTTTTTTATAAACAGGTTTTTGAAAATTTTCAGGATGTTTTCTTAATTGTTGAATTATTTTCAGATTTGTAATTTCATTATTTTCTCAATTACTTCCACATCAAATGCTTTGATTTTTTTGAGGGCTTTTTAGAAATGTTTTTATGTTTACTGTAAGTGTGATTATTTTGATGAGTATTCAATTGAAAAAGAAAGGTGTAAAAGGTTTAGGTTGTTGAAGGTTTGATTGTTTAAAAAAAAGTTTTTTGATTTTTTGAAGATTAGAAGCCTTGATGTTGGATATGGTTTGCGAAGTCGGGAGACTTAGACGAATGGTGAGCTTCCAAAAGAAAAGACATAAGAAATTATGTGTTTCCATCTTTTTTATCCTAAGTTGAAGTATGAATGATTTTTTCTACTTATTTTTTAAGAAAAAACTGTATCGATGAAGTTGGTTTTTTGGTGTAAAAAACTGTACTTTTCAAGAAAAAAATAAATGAATAGAATTGTATTGGTTTTGATGGGTGTTAGTCTTTCTGTGTTTTCTCAAAAAAAGCAACCTAGTGAAGAGGAAAAAAAAATGATTTATGAAATTACTTATAATGCGAGTAAAGAAATTTTTAAAGTTCCTGATTTTCCTTTTAAAAAAGTAAATAGAAAAATTGATGAAATTCAAAAGAAAATAATTCAACCTACTGAAGTGGTAAATTCTTCAGTAGATACTCTTATTTCACGAGGAGTTTTGAAATTGGAGAAATCTGAATATGGATATGACTTGTTATTTAATTCTCGATTTCCTGCATATTATAAAGAGAATGACGAGGTTTCTATTGTGGAATTTCACCCTGTAACAAGCAAGTTGTTTAATTTAAAAAAAGAGTTGATTGAAATTATGAACATTGGTGGAACTTCTTTCGGAAGTGAGTCTTTTTATAAGTTCAAAAACGGAAAAGAGATTAATTTGAATTTTACTACACTGCGTAAGCAAGATCAGATAAATAACGCAATTGATTTTAAAAATAACAATGAACTTTCTGAAATTAAGGGTAGTGTAATTTATAATATTAAATTCATTACAGATTATTCTCAGGTAAAGCTTTCTCAAAAGGATATAGGAAGTACTTTTAAGTTAAATAACATTCAGTATAATTTAGTTGATGTTATAAATAATGTGATTTTGATAGAGGCTACGGATCTGAACAGTGATCGAAAAAATGAAATACATCTGATAAATTATGATGAAATAGGCAATGTATTGATCAATTACAGCGATAGGGAAGTGGCAGAATTAAAAAAGAAAAACAAAAAAATCAATGATGAAAGGGCGGGTTTTAGTGATATTAGAGGAAATGTAAGTAAGCGTGTTTTTGATGCCTTTAAAGCTAACCCCATAATGACTTTTGAAGAATATAAAAAGACATTTACTATCGACGATGTAATAAATGATAAAAGGAAGTACATATTTATTCAAACTATCGCACCGATTAAAAATGATTTTGTCCTTTATGAACCCGTTTATGGGATAGACAGGACTTTTGAGATGATTCCGAATCTGAAAGAGCCAGAGCCTAAAAAAATGATCGCAGAAGATTACAATGCTCCACAATTATCTGCAGAATGGGACGAGAAGTTATTTGGAAATATTAAAGAATATAAGGAGAACTTTTATTATGCAACAAAAAAGAATGGCAAGTATGTAAAAGGTAAAATGCAAAATTATACCACTTATAAAAAGAATTCAAATGGGGAGTTTGTGAAAGATGAAATGTTTCCCAAGAAATCTGATTATCCGGAGAACAAGTATAATAATTTGAAACAAAAGATAGAATCAATAAGGTATGACGACGATGATAAGGTGATTGGAAAAACGATTTATAATTATGGACCTGGAAATAAATTAATCGAAGAGAAAAATTATTTGGAAAATGATACTTTAAGAAGCTTGGTAAAATATGATTATAATAAAAATCACATTGTAAAAACAACTGTTTCATATGATTATGTTGAAGGAGCGGTTGAGTTATCCGAGTCTCGAGATGATTTAATATACGATGAAAGAGGGAATCTTATAGAAGAACATTTTAAAAATAATATGGATGGTTCAGGTTATGTAGATGCATTGGTGATTTTTAGCAAATACGACTTGGATAACAGGAAAATTGAGGGATCACGTCAGGATTCACAATTTGGAGGGGATGGCAAAATTGAATTAAATATGAAAATGGAATATCTTAAAATTGATAATCAAAAAAACTGGTCCGAAATGTTTTTTGTGAATGGATTAGATTCTAAAACTCCAAATGCAAATTTTGTAGAGCGAATATTTGTATATGAATAGCGTTATAGATAACTTTTTCAGGACAAGACAGTGTAATAAAAAACCCTTACAGAAATGTAAGGGTTTTAAAATTTAGTACTAAATTATAATACTAGTATCTGTAATATTCTGGTTTGAATGGACCTTGAACTTCAACTCCAATGTATTCTGCTTGGTCTTGACGTAAAGTTTCTAATTCAACACCTAATTTAGCTAAGTGTAACATTGCTACTTTTTCATCTAAATGTTTTGGTAACATATAAACTTCATTTTTGTAAGCAGCGCTGTTTTTCCACAATTCAATTTGAGCTAGAGTTTGGTTGGTAAATGAGTTACTCATTACAAAACTTGGGTGACCTGTAGCACAACCAAGGTTTACCAAACGACCTTCTGCTAAAATGATAATGTCTTTTCCGGCGATAGTGTATTTATCAACTTGTGGTTTGATTTCGATTTTTGAAGCACCATGGTTTTTGTTTAACCAAGCCATATCGATTTCGTTGTCAAAGTGTCCGATATTGCAAACAATAGTTTTGTCTTTCATTTGTTCGAAGTGACTTCCAAGAACGATATCTTTATTTCCCGTAGTTGTAATGATGATGTCAGCATTTCCGATAACAGTGTCTAATTTTTTAACTTCATAACCGTCCATTGCAGCTTGTAAAGCACAAATTGGGTCAATTTCAGTAACAGTTACGATAGAACCAGCACCTCTGAAAGAAGCAGCAGTTCCTTTTCCAACATCACCGTATCCACAAACGATTACTCTTTTTCCAGCCAACATAACATCTGTAGCACGACGAACTGCATCAACAGCAGATTCTTTACATCCGTATTTGTTGTCAAATTTAGATTTAGTAACTGAGTCATTTACGTTGATAGCTGGCATTGGCAATGTTCCAGCTTTAACTCTTTCGTACAATCTGTGAACACCAGTTGTAGTTTCTTCAGATAATCCTTTGATTCCAGGAACTAATTCTGGGTAACGGTCAATAACCATATTTGTCAAATCTCCACCGTCATCAAGAATCATATTCAATGGTTTTCTTTCTTCACCAAAGAATAATGTTTGCTCGATACACCAGTCAAAAGACTCTTCGTCAAGACCTTTCCAAGCATAAACCTGAATTCCTGCAGCAGCAATAGCAGCAGCAGCTTGATCTTGAGTAGAGAAAATATTACAAGAACTCCAAGTTACCTCAGCACCAAGAGCAATCAATGTTTCGATCAAAACAGCTGTTTGAATCGTCATGTGCAAACATCCTGCAATACGAGCTCCTTTAAGAGGTTGCTCATCTTTGTATTCTGCACGAAGGGCCATTAATCCTGGCATTTCAGCTTCTGCAAGTTCGATTTCTTTTCTTCCCCAGGCAGCCAGAGAAATGTCTTTTACTTTGAAAGCCACATATGGCGTAGTCGTTGTACTCATTTATAGTATATTTGTAATTATTTTGTCCGTTTGCCATTTAGGCTCGGGTGAATTTTTTTTGCAAATTTAGACAATAACTTTAGAAAAAAAAAGGATTTAAGATTGTAGATTAACGATTTAAGAATTAGCGATTTAGAATTATATCATTCATCAAGTTTTGATGTAGATCTGAAATTGTTTTTTTAAGAACGTGGTTATAAATCTAAAATCAGAAATCGTTAATCTTCAATCAGCAATCAAATGCCTCTTTTTAAAATAATAAATCTTAATTCTTCAACTCAAATTCTCGTTTGGGAAATAACCGAGTCTTATCAAGAACTTTTTGAAGCTGTTGTTCTTAATGAAAGCAACATGAGCCGATTAAAAGGAATGAAATCTGAAATACACCAACGAGCTTTTCTGAGCGTGCGTAAACTGTTTCAAGAAGTGGGTTATACGGATTTCGATTTGTATTATGACGAATTTGGAAAACCACATTTGCATGATGGAAAGCATATTTCGATTACACATTCCCATCAATTTTCGGCTATAATTTTAAGTGACAAAGTTGTAGGAATTGATATAGAATTGCAACGAGAAAAAATAATCCGAATTGCCGATAAATTTGCCGATACTGAATTTTCTTATTTGATACCGAATAAAAAAATAGAATATATTAGGAAATTGACGGTTATTTGGGGTGCAAAAGAAGCTATTTTTAAAATTAGAAATGAAAAAGGAATTAGTTTCAAAGACCATATTAAAGTAAATGCTTTCGAAATGAATGATATGCAAGCTAAAACAGAACTTCATTTTGATGATATAATCAAAGATTTTAATATTTGTTTTGAAGAATTTGGATCAAATGATATTAATGGCTTTAAACAAAATTTTACTCTTGTTTACGCTTTTGAATAATATAAAAATAATTTAAGATCTTAATACAGCTAAGTGCGTGCTTTGAGAATCTCTATGTAATTGAGTATGATGGATATTTATAATGATATAGTTCGGGCGAAAACTGAAAACCGAAAATTACTAGCCATTCTTTTGGATCCCGATAAAATTATTTTGGGGAATTTAGAGTATTTAATCCAAAAAATAAATCAATCGCCTGCAACCCATGTTTTTATTGGAGGTAGCCATGTTCAAAATAATATTCTCGATGAGTTAATTGTTGTTTTAAAGCAAAAAATAAGTTTACCAATTATCCTTTTTCCTGGTAATCCATCTCAGATTTCTGCCAATGCTGATGCGATTTTGTTTCTTTCCTTGATATCAGGGCGAAATCCGGATTATTTGATAGAATATCAGGTAAATGCTGTACCTATTTTGAAGAAAACCCAACTCGAAATTATTTCGACAGGTTATATGTTAATAGAAAGTGGTAGCGAAACAGCAGTAGCTAGAGTGAGTAATACGAAGCCGTTAGCCAGAAATAATGACGATCGTGCTATGTATACCGCTCAGGCAGGAGAGATGTTGGGACATAAACTTATTTATCTCGAAGCGGGAAGTGGCGCCAAACAAGCAGTTCCCATTGAAATGATAAAAAAAGTGTCAAATAATATTGAAATTCCTCTAATTGTTGGTGGCGGAATTATAGATTTGCACGGCATTCAAAAAGCATATGAAGCAGGAGCCGATTTGGTTGTTATTGGAACCGCTTTTGAAAACGATGCTGAATTTTTTAATCAAAACAATTAAAGACATTGGGCGGTAACGCCTATAATAAATCTGAAATTAAATGTTTGACTATTTTTTTGCCCAATATAAAGATTATCCACTTCATGAAGTATACTTAGAATTGATAGCAGTCTTTTTTGGGCTTTGGAGTGTTTGGTGCGCTAAGAAAGATAATATTTGGGTTTTTCCAACAGGCTTAGTCAGTACATCTATATATGCCTATTTGCTTTGGCAATGGAGTCTGTTAGGTGATTCGATGATTAATATGTATTATTTTGTAATGAGTATTTATGGATGGTACCACTGGACTCGTAAAAAAGGTGATGTAGACGAATTTCCGGTATCAGTAACAACTAATAAAGAGAAAATTATTGGGATACTTATTTTTGGAGCGACACTTGTTTTTGTTATCATGGTATATCTTTATTTTAATAAATTTACCACTTGGTATTCGTATGTGGATACTCTTTTGACTGCACTGTTTTTTGTGGGAATGTGGCTAATGGCCAAAAGAAAAATTGAAAACTGGATTTTTTGGATCGCTGGTGACATAATATCAGTCCCACTTTATTTCGCAAAAGGATATACCTTTACTTGTTTTCAGTATATAATATTTACAATTATTGCCGTTTATGGCTATTTAGAATGGAAGAAAATCTTGAACAGCTCACAAAATCTGGAGCTTCGCCAATTATAAGGATTGCCATATTTGGACCAGAATCTACTGGGAAAACTACATTGGCAACACAACTCGCCGAATATTATAAAACGGCTTGGGTTCCTGAGTTCGCACGTGATTATCTACAAGAAAAATTAGACAACGGTCTTGGTGTTTGTGATGTAAATGATATGCTACCAATTGCATATGGACAAACCAAATTAGAGAATGAAAAGGAGATAATAGCCAATAAATATCTTTTTTGTGATACTACTTTATTAGTAACCAAAGTTTTTTCGGATTTGTATTATGGATTTTGCGATCCGTTGTTAGACAAAGCTGCTCGGGCTCATCAATATGATTTGTTTTTCTTGACAGATATAGATGTGCCTTGGGAAGACGATGGATTAAGAGATAGTCCAAACGGGAGAGAAACTATTTTTGGAGTTTTCAAACAGTCATTAATTGATAATAAAAAACCTTTTATAACTATTTCAGGTGATAAAGAAACCCGTTTGAAAAAAGCGGTTGCCATCATAGAGGATTTAACAAAGGCTTTAGAAATGGGCTTTACGTCTGATGATTTTTTACAAATTCATGAGCATGGAATTCCGTTAGAGAATATAAGAAAGCAGCTTAGTATTTTTAGTGAAGGAATTTCGAAAAGTATTTTGGTTAATCCGGCTACCGTAAATAATGGAATCCTGAAATTGACAGATCCTGATTTTGAACAAAAAGCTAATTATTTTGACGAGAATAAATCAAAATTTAAGCTAAAGAAATTTGTTCCTGCTTCAGGAGCAGCTTCAAGGATGTTTAAATTTTTGACGACTTTTTTGAATGAGTTTGATTTAGAAAACGAAAGTATCAATGCTTACATTAATCGAAAAAAAGATACTGAATTGTCACTTTTTATTGTTGGGATGGATAAGTTTTCTTTTTTTGAAATGGTAGACAAAAAGCTAAAAGAAGTATATCCTGATTTTGATGCTTTGGGACGTGACTATAAAAATTATTATTTTATAAAGATACTCCTATCACCGGAATATTTTGACTTTGCAAATAAACCAAAAGGAATTCTTCCTTTTCATAAATATGCGACCCATATTGCGGCTCCAATTCAAGAGCATTTGTTTGAATGTGCTTTTTATGCCACTTCTAATAATCAATCCAATTTGCATTTGACGGTTTCAGAAAATCATCAAACTCAATTTGAAGAAATTATTGAAAAAGTGAAGGGCGAAATTGAAGCCGAATCAAATTCAACTATAGCTGTTAGTTATTCATATCAAAAGAAAGAAACCGACACAGTTGCGGTTGATGCTGACAATAAACCTTTCCGAAATGAAAAAGGGATGTTGGTTTTTAGACCAGGAGGGCATGGTGCTTTGATTGAGAATCTAAATGCAATTGAAGCCGATGTTGTTTTTATAAAAAATATTGACAATGTAAGTCAAAATAACATTAAGAATGTTTCTTTTTATAAGAAAGCCTTGGCTGGTGTTTTAATGGAGTTGCAGCATCAGATTTTTGAGTATTTGAAAGAACTGGACAGCGACGAAGCTATGCCAGAAAAAATAAATGAAATTTTAGTTTTTCTGAAAAAACAGTTGAATGTCGAAATGAACGATGGTTTTCATAAACTCATATTGAAAGACCAAATTAGTAAATTGAAAGAAACATTAGACAAGCCTATCAGGGTTTGCGGAATGGTAAAAAACGAGGGCGAACCAGGTGGAGGCCCTTTCTGGGTAAGAGGAACGGATGGTAGTGTTTCTTTGCAAATTGTAGAAACCTCCCAAGTTGATTTGACAAATAAAGATCAAGTAAAAATTTTATCTAATGCAACTCATTTTAATCCAGTGGATTTGGTTTGTGGTCTGAAAAATTACAAAAACGAAAAATTTGATCTAAAGCAATTTATTGATTCCAATAGTGGTTTTATTGTGCATAAAAATAATGGAGGCGTTGATGTAAAAGCATATGAATTACCTGGATTGTGGAATGGTGCTATGGCAAATTGGTTAACAGTTTTTGTAGAGGTTCCTTTATTTACTTTTAATCCTGTGAAAACTGTAAATGATTTATTAAAACCAGCACATCAACCGTTGTAAAAATGGAAATCCAAACGATTCTTTCGGAGATAAAATATAAAGCGGTAAGGAGTAGTGGTGCTGGAGGACAAAACGTCAATAAAGTTTCATCAAAAGTGGTGCTGACTTTTGATTTGCCCAATTCCCAAGCATTGTCTGAGGAGGAAAAACTAATCTTGAAAACTAATTTGCAGAACAGATTAACAGCAGATTTGATGTTGATTCTGAATTGTGATGAAGACCGAAGTCAGCTCAAGAACAAAGAGATAGTAACCAAACGGTTTTTAGATATTATAAAAAAAGGGTTGCATGTTCCTAAAGAACGTAAACCGACTAAAATCCCAAAATCAGTAATTCGAAAAAGAATTAAGGATAAGAAAAACGTGTCGGAGATAAAGAAAAATCGTAGAAAGCCAGAGTTTTAGTCTTAAGGTATAGATGTTTAAAGAGCATGACTTGTTTTAGGATTGAAAATCTTAAGGTATAAACTATAAATCTTAATTCTTTTTTTACCTTTGTGCCGTCTCAAAGGGGTGCTCTAAATAACGAGCTGAGATCATACCCAAAGAACCTGGACAGATAATGCTGTCAAGGGAAAAAATGACAAAAAATAGCTTTTGCTTTAACAATTTGTCATAAGAACAATTATTTATTAATTTAAACAAAAGAATAATTCCCCCTTTTATTCGTAATTTTTACGGATGAAATTTTCATTTAATTTTATTAGCCGAACCCAAGTAACTGCTAACGGACAAGCTAAAAACGCAAAGACGCAAAAATCAATATTTTTGATGTCTATTTCTTTTTCTCTATTTTCTTTATTCTCATTCGCTCAAGTGAAAGACACAACAAAGGTCAATCAACTTGATGAAGTTTTAGTTTCGGCTATACGGGTTACATCAAAAGCGCCAGTGACTTTTAGTAATTTGGATAAAAAAGATATTAAATTTCGAAATTTAGGGCAAGATATTCCGATATTGATGAATTACCTGCCTTCGGTAGTGACAACTTCAGATGCAGGAAATGGTGTGGGGTATACTGGAATTAGAGTGCGTGGTAGTGATGCGACTCGTGTAAATGTAACGATCAACGGAATTCCGTATAATGATTCTGAAAGTCAAGGGACTTTTTGGGTAAATATGCCAGATTTTGCCTCTTCCGTTCAGAGTTTGCAATTGCAACGTGGGGTGGGAACTTCTACAAATGGAGCAGCGGCTTTCGGAGCGAGTTTGAATATGTTGACTGATTTCTATTCGGATAAGGCTTATGGCGAAATTTCCAGTTCGTATGGAAGTTTCAATACGTTCAAAAATACGGTAAAATTCAGTACCGGTTTGATGAATGACCATTTTGAAATTGCAGGTCGTTTGTCAGCATTGCAATCAGATGGATATGTAGACCGAGCTAGTTCAGATTTGAAATCGTATTTTCTTCAAGGAACTTATGTTGGGAAAACAACTTTAATCAAAGCATTGACTTTTGGCGGAACCGAAAAAACATATCAATCTTGGTTTGGTGTAGATGCTGCAACTTTAGAAAGTGATAGAACTTTTAATGCAGCTGGAATGTTTAAGGATGAATTTGGGAATATTCGTTTCTATGATAATCAAACAGATAATTACCAACAAGATCACTATCAATTACATTGGAATGAAAGAATCTCTGAAAAATGGAACACAAACCTAGCGTTTCATTATACCAAAGGGAAAGGATATTATGAAGAATATAAGGAAGACCAAGATTTTGCTGATTATGGTTTAGCGCCAATCGCTGCTTTACCAACTGTAAATACTACTGATCTTGTGCGTCAAAAATGGTTGGATAATGACTTTTATGGAACTACTTTTTCTGCCAATTATAAAGAAGACAAATGGGATGTCATTTTAGGTGGTGGATGGAATAAATATGAAGGAGACCATTTTGGGAAAGTGATTTGGGCAAGATATGCTTCGACAAGTGAGTTGGGAGATCATTATTATGATGATTTTGCAGCCAAAACGGATGGCAATATTTTTGCTAAAGCAAATTATAAATTGAATGATAAATGGGCGCTGTTTGGAGATTTGCAATTAAGAAACGTTACTTATAAGGCCAATTCATCAGAAACTGGTTTGGTTGATGATAACTTTAATTTCTTTAATCCAAAAGCGGGAGTAACTTATCAACTGAATGAAATCAACAGTTTTTATTTTTCGTATGCGAGAGCCAACAGAGAACCTAACAGAACTGATTATGAAAATGGAAGTCCAAAACCGGAAAAATTAAATGATTTTGAATTAGGATGGCGTTATCTTTCGGATCAAATTAAACTAAATGTCAATACGTATTATATGGGATACAAAGATCAATTGGTTTTGACGGGAGAACTAGATGATGTTGGAGCACCAATAAGAGCCAATAGTGGTGATAGTTATAGACTTGGTTTGGAGGTTGATGCAACTTTTCAGCTTTCGGAAAAATGGGTGTTACAGCCTAATGTAACTTTGAGTCAAAACAAAAACAGAGATTTCTATTTTACAAGAGATGGTGTTTTACAAAATCTAGGAAATACAAATATTGCTTATTCTCCAGAGGTAGTGGCAGGGAATCGTTTAGGATTTACACCTATAAAAGATCTTCAAATGTCATTGTTCTCTAAGTTTGTAGGCGAACAGTATATGGGAAATATTGATTCGGATGGTTCAAAGTTGAAAAGCTATTTTGTGAATGACTTTAATATCTCGTATGAGTTTAGACCAAAAAGTATTTTTAAGTCTATTTTGATTTCAGCTTTGGTCAACAATATTTTTGATAAGAAGTATGTGAGTAATGGATTTTTCTATACTTATGATGATGATTATAGTAATCCACCAGCTATAAAAACAATAGAAGGTGCCGGTTATTATCCACAAGCAGGAATTAATATTTTGGGAGGACTGACTTTAAAGTTTTAGTAACTCAGTATTATATGAAATTATATGAACAAACAAAAAACCTGAAAGTCAACTTTCAGGTTTTTTGTTTAATTGTAAACTCTAATAATATTCGCGTTTACTTCTACCCGGTATTGTTTCAAGGGATATTTCATGTTTCCTAATCCTGTAAATAAGCTGTATTCTTTATTATCACATGCACAAATGGCATTAACACCTTTTACTGTCATGGTAGAGCATGTGCTCAATTCCTGATTGGGGCAGGCAGCATCAAATGCGTTGTAACCACTTCCGGTATTAAAAACAATAATGCCTCGTGCGCCAGCATTTGCATAATAAATAGAGTTACTCGGATATTTTAATGTAGAATAGGTTGGTAAATTGGTGTTTAGATCTACAGTAAAATTGTAATTTGGAATGTAGGGATTTGTGTTAGAATTTTCGTTATTGCTGCATCCAAGGAAAAAAAAGGAGGCAATACTTAAAAGAATGTATTTTTTCATATAAAGACAATATTTTTTAAAAGAGATATAGGATTTGCAACCAGATTAGTGATATGCATATTTCATCATCAAAAATTAAGTATAAAGTATTAGTTAAACAAATTTAATTTATTTAACTTTGAAATAGATATGATTAACATATAATTATAGACTGAGAAAAAAATATAGTATCTTTGTGGAAAGAAATCCCGTCCTGATGGGATTTTTTCTATTTATATAAATGACGAAATTATGAGCGCAATATCTTATTACACAGCGGAAGGATTAAAAAAATTAAGAGAAGAATTAGATTATTTAAAAAGTGTGATGCGTCCAAAAGCATCTGCTGATATAGCCGAGGCAAGAGATAAAGGAGATCTTTCTGAAAATGCAGAATATGATGCAGCTAAGGAAGCCCAAGGAATGCTAGAGATGAGAATCGCTAAACTAGAAGAGGTACATTCTAATGCTAGATTAATTGATGAGTCTAATTTAGATCTTTCGAAAGTATTGGTTTTGTCGAATGTGAAAATCAAGAACCAAACTAACGGAATGGAAATGAAGTATACACTTGTTGCCGAAAGTGAAGCCGACTTGAAAACTGGAAAAATATCGGTTACATCACCTATAGGAAAAGGTTTGTTGGGTAAAAGAGTAGGGGAAGTTGCAGAAATTACAGTTCCTAACGGTGTTTTGAAATTTGAAATTCTGGAAATTACCAGAGAGTAATCTTTAGTAATTAGATGGTAGTTTCTGTACCTTCTCTATGTTTTTTATTCTAAATTTTTAAATATAAAAATAACATGAGTTCTATTTTTAAAAAAATCATTGATGGAGAAATTCCATGTTACAAAGTTGCTGAAGATGAAAACTTTTTGGCTTTTTTGGACGTAAATCCCAATGCAAAAGGACATACACTTTGTATTCCTAAGCAAGAAATAGACAAGTTTTTTGATATCGAAGATGAATTGTATCTTGGATTGATGAAGTTCTCTAAAAAAGTAGCCACTGCTCTTGAAAAAACAGTTCCTTGTAAAAGAATTGGTATGGCAGTAATTGGCTTAGAAGTTCCTCACGCACACGTGCACTTAATCCCTTTGAATGAAATGGGAGAAATGACATTCAAGCACAAAGTGAGTTTGACAAAAGAAGAATTTGAGGCTTTGGCAAAAAGGATTCAAGAGAATTTATAAAAATATTATAGACATAAGAGCACGAATCTTTTAAGGACTAATTTAAAAGATTCGTGTTTTTTTATGCCAAAAAATAAATGTTATGAAGGGTACATTTTTATTTTTGATGTTTACAATTATTGGTTTTGGACAATCAAAAGTGACCTATACTTTGATAGATGCTAAAATGGATAAAATTCCCCACGATTTAAGTATAACAACAACTGGAATCGCGGAATATATTAATGCCAATTTCAAATCTGAAAATGATAAAGTGAGAGCAGCTTTTTATTGGACAGCATCAAATATTAGATATGATATTCAGAACATAGGGTCTATTGATTATAAAGAAATATCTCAGGATAAAATAAAGAATACGCTGCTTACCAAGAAAGGAGTCTGTATTCATTATGCGGAGGTCTTTAATGATATTGCTAAAAAAGTGGGAGTTAAATCCTATCTTGTTTACGGATATACAAAACAAAACGGAAAAGTTGATATACTGTCACACGCATGGTGTGCTGCTAGAATCGATAATGCTTGGTGGCTTTTTGATCCAACATGGGGAGCAGGTTATATTCAGAATAAGAAGTTTATCAAAAAAATAAATAATCTCCATTATAAAGCAGCTCCAAGTCAATATATAGCAACCCATATGCCTTTTGATTATTTGTGGCAATTTTTAAATTATCCGGTAACCAATCAGGAGTTTATTGACGGGAAAACACAATTAAATAAAGCTAAACCTATTTTTGATTTTGTAACTCAAATTGAGGATTATGATCGTTTGTCAGATCTTGACAAAGCAAGAACGTCTTTGATCCGAATGGAAAAAAACGGCGTTAAAAATAATTTAATCCGAGAAATAATTCTTTCAAGAAAGAGTGAAGTAGAGGCTCTTCAGAATAACGATGCAATGGCTAAGCTGGAGGTAATCAGTAATGATTATAATCAAGCTATAGTTATGTTTAATGATTTTATTTTGTACCGTAATAAAAAATTCAAGCCAGCTTTACCAGATGAAGTGATTAGGGAAATGATTGAAACCCCAAAGCAAAAAATAGTAGATTGTCAAAACCGTATTTATGCGATTGGTAGTTATAATGACGCCAATGCTGCGAGTGTAAAATCATTAAAAAATGCAATAATAGATGTACTTAAACAAGTAGAAGCACAAGAAAAATTCGTTAATGATTATTTAAGTAAAAGCAAATTAGCTAGAAAAGCAATGTTTACCAAAGTGACATTTATTGGTATTCCCTCTAGATAGAAGTATGCTCTTTTTTAAAACTGATTTGCATTGTAGTTCCTTTTCCAATCTCAGAGCTTAATACTTTTATGTGTCCTTTGTGATATTTCTCTACAATTCTTTTGGTAAGTGAGAGACCTAATCCCCAACCTCTTTTTTTGGTAGTAAATCCAGGTTCAAATATTGTATTGAACTCCTTTTTGGGAATACCACTCCCTGTATCGATAATGCTTATCTTAACAAAATGGGCATCTTCTTCAATGTTTAAAGATAGTTTGCCTCTTCCTTTCATGGCATCAATAGAGTTCTTTACAAGATTTTCTATAGTCCAACTGTGTAAAGTTGGGTTGAACAATATATTTATTGGAGTTTGTGGTGCCTTGAACGTAAAATCAATTTGGTTTGAAAATCGAGCAATTAAATAGTCAAAAGAATTTTTAGTTTCTTCAATAATGTCTTTGTTCTCCAGTTTAGGTTCAGACCCAATTTTAGAGAAACGATCCGTAATAGTTTGCAAACGTTCTATATCTTTTTCAATTTCTATCGTTATGGATTCGTCTACATTGTCCAATTTTAAAATTTCTAACCAACCAATTAAGGAGGAGAGAGGCGTTCCTATTTGGTGTGCTGTTTCTTTCGCCATTCCAGCCCACAGTTTGTTTTGGGTTGCCACTTTGTTACTTTGGTAGAAATTATATATCAAAAAAGCAATTAAGATAATAATAAGAGATAAAGCAATAGGATAATACTTTAGTTTGTCTATCAAAGAGGAATCACCATAATATAATTCTTGTGATTTTCCAGGAGCATAAATGATTTTTATTGGCTCATTTTCACTTTTCAATTCATTTAAATATTCTTGAGCTTTTATTTTATCTTTTATAATAGTTTCATCAATATTTACTGAGTTGATAATACTGTCATTTTCTGTTAGAATTAAAGGAATAGTGGTGTTATTGCTAAATATTTGAAGGGGTAAATCTACTTCGGTATTTTCTCCTGCATTGATTAGTGTTTTTTGAGCTGTTGCCCAAAGATTCATTTTTATCCGTTCCTCATTTTTGAATATTTGAAAAAATGTATAGGTGTTCCAAAGGATAATGGAGATAATTAGAAAGGAAATAAAAACGATAATCCAACGAATAGGGTTGTTGCTTTGCGAAAAAATCATAAATGTAAATTTGTGGTATAAATATAGCGAAATATATAGGAGTGGGATTGTGTTATGCCAAAAATCATTGTTTTTAGGCGCTTGTTCTTACTGTTCGTTATATTCCTGATTAACAAAAACTATGGCAAAAAGCTTTGTTTTTATAAATCGGGAGATACTACTTGCATCAGGACTAGGCCTTTTGTAGTTATAATATAATTGTGGAATAATCGGTAATCTTACGGCTATTTTGTTATTTTTGTCCAAATAAAAATTTTATGATTAGTATTGATCCAAAAAGTATTGAGACCGTAAAACTACAAGGGTATTTGCAAAGTTCCGTAGGGCCTAGACCTATTGCTTTTGCTAGTACTATTGGCGAAAGTGGAGTCCCTAATTTGTCACCTTTTAGTTTTTTTAATGTGTTTAGTGCCAATCCGCCTATACTTGTTTTTTCGCCAGCAAGAAGAGTACGCGACAATACAATTAAGCATACCTTAATCAATGCAGAAGCTACTGGAGAAGTTGTGATCAATGTGGTAAATTATGATATTGTGCAACAAGCCTCTTTGGCAAGTACTGAGTATGCTGATGGAGTTGACGAATTTTTAAAATCTGGACTTACACCAGTACCATCAGATGTTGTGAAGCCTTTTAGAGTTAAGGAATCTCCAGTACAGTTTGAATGCAAAGTGACACAAATCATTCCGTTAGGGACAGAAGGCGGAGCAGGAAATTTAATTCTTTGTGAAGTTGTTAGAATGCATATCAATGAAGCGATTCTGAATGAAAATGGTGCTATTGATCAACATAAAATTGACTTGGTTTCCAGATTAGGAGCTAATTGGTATTCTAGATCCAATCAAGGATTGTTCGAAGTGCCAAAGCCATTGACAACATTAGGGATTGGTGTAGATGCCATACCGGATTTTGTAAAAAACAGTCCAGTTTTTGATGGAAATGATTTAGGGATGTTAGGTAATATTGAAGCCTTGCCCACAACAGAAGAAGTTAGTATATTTGTAGATCAAAATTTTGCCGTAAAGGCAGTTTTGAGCTCGGATGACCAGGAAAAAGTACACTTGGAAGCCAAAAGGTATCTCTTAAATAATGATGTACTTTCGTCTTGGAAAGTGCTTTTAGCCAAAAAAATAAATTCAAAATAACAATAATTAAATAAAAGAAGATGGAAGTATTAGGAAAAATTAAAGTTGTTAACCCAGAACAACAAGTAAGCGCATCATTTAGAAAAAGAGAGCTGGTTGTTACTACTGATGAGCAATATCCACAGCACATCATGATAGAATTTACACAAGATAAATGTGATTTGCTAAGCAATTATAACATAGGGGAAGCCGTAAAAGTTTCTATCAATTTAAGAGGAAGAGAATGGGTTAATCCACAAGGAGAAACTAAATATTTTAATAGTATTCAAGGATGGAGAATTGAAAGAATGGCTGCTGATGCACCAGTTCAACAAGCTCCTCCAATGCCAGCAGCTGCTACTTTTGCACCAGCTACTAACTTAAATGAAGAAGAAGCAGACGATTTGCCATTCTAAGATATAAAAGAGTAATTAGAATTAAAAAGTCAGAAGTTTGAGGTTACTTGAATTTCTGACTTTTTTTATTTTTGAAATTGAAAAATGTATTACTTATCTAAAGCTTTATTCTTTCCACCAGTTTCTGACGCTGATGTTGATGGAATTCTTGCATTTGGAGGTGACTTGTCTCCAGAGCGGTTGCAGTTAGCCTACAAAAGCGGAATTTTTCCTTGGTTTAACGAAGGAGAACCAATTATTTGGTGGGCTCCCGACCCTAGGATGGTATTATTCTTTGATGAATTGATTGTTTCAAAAAGTATGAGAAATATTCTGAATCGGAATCATTTTAAAGTTACTTTCAATCAAAATTTTAGAGAAGTTATTTCTAATTGTCAGCAAGTAAAGCGAAACGGGCAGATCGGAACCTGGATTACCAATGAAATGATTGATGCTTATTGTAAACTCAACGAATTGGGAATGGCAAAATCGGTTGAGGTATGGCAGAACGATCAATTGGTTGGTGGATTATATGGTATCGATTTGGGCCATGTTTTCTGTGGTGAAAGTATGTTTTCTTTGGTTTCAAATGCTTCTAAAGTTGCTTTTATAGCTTTGGCTAATCAGCTTAAAAAAGATAATTACCAACTTTTAGATTGCCAAGTGTATAATGAACATCTTGAAAGTTTAGGCTGTGTAGAAATAGAAAGAACCGTTTTTATGGAGATTTTAAAAACGGTTTAATTTCTTAGTTGTAAAGTAAGTAAAAATCTTAGAAGTTCAACTTTGTAAAACTCCAATTCAAAGTATTAAACAATACCAACTCATTTTCTAATGTTGGTAAATCCATTATTATTTTTAAGGTTTCGTGTGCCATCATAGTCCCGATCATTCCTGGTAATGTTCCCAATACGCCATTCAAATTGCAGTTAGGTACATCTTTTGGGTTGGGTGGTTCCGGAAACAAATCTCTAAGGTTTTTTGTGCCATTATGATTGAAAACGGCCAATTGACCTTCAAATTTTAAAATACTGCCATAAACCAATGTTTTTCCTAAAGCAATACAAGTGTCATTTGCTAGATAACGGGTTTCAAAATTATCGGATCCATCTACAACAAGATCAAAATCCTGCATAATCTGGCTGGCATTTTCAGAGGTCAATTTTTCTTCGAAAGCTATAATTGTAATCAAAGGATTCATTATTTCTAATGTTTCTTTTGCCGTTTTGGATTTGCTAAGCCCCACTTGTTTTTCGGTATATAGAATTTGGCGATGCAAGTTATGAAGCTCGATTTTGTCAAAATCTACAATGCCAATGGTTCCCACTCCAGCTGTAGCAATGTACTGTAATATTGGACAGCCCAGTCCGCCAGCGCCTATGACTAAAACTTTGGCATTTTTTAATTTTTTTTGCCCTTCTTCACCTATTTCAGGTAACATCACTTGACGGTTATATCTTAAATATTCTTGAACGATACTCATTTTTTATTAAGTCTTAAAGTTAGAAAGTAATAAAGTCGAAAGGAGGGATTAATTAAGAATAGGGTTTTCTTTATGACCTTCGGCTTTTGACTTTTTACTATATGTTCTGTCCCAATCTTTCCAAATGGGTTCGTATCCTTTATTGCTAATTATTTTGGCAATTTCCTCGGCGGAACGTTCATCGCTAATCTCAAATTGTTCCAAGGATTGAGGGTCAACAACGTAACCACCCGGATTGGTCTTGGAACCCGCACTCATACTGGTTACTCCAATTGGGATGATATTATTTCTGAAGTTTTCGTTTTCTCGAGTAGATATTGAAATCTCCAAATCTTCATTCCATAAGCGATAAGCACAAATGAGTTGTGTCAAATCTTTATCGTCCATAATAAAGTTGGGTTCAATAATTCCTTCTGCTGGGCGCAATCTCGGGAATGAAACCGAATATTTCGTTTGCCAATATGTTTTCTGTAAATAGTCTAAATGCAGGGCATTAAAAAAACTATCTGTTCTCCAATCTTCCAAACCGAGTAACACACCCAATCCAATCTTGTGAATTCCTGCTTTTCCAATTCTGTCGGGTGTTTCCAATCGATAATCAAAATTAGATTTTTTGCCTTTGGTGTGATACTTTTTATATACCTCCTGATGATACGTTTCTTGATATACTAAAACCGAATAGACTCCAGCTTCATGTAATCGTTGGTATTCTTCAGTAGATAGGGGCTGGACTTCTACAGAAATGGTTGAGAATTGTTCTTTTATTTGGTCAATCGCATTTAGAAAATAATTGATGTTTACGGTGTAATTAGCCTCGCCGGTAACCAATAGTACATGATCAAAGCCTGTCTCTTTCAAAGCCTCAACTTCTAGTTTTATTTCAGCATCGGATAATGTTTTGCGTTTGATTTTATTGTCTAAACTAAATCCGCAATAAGTACAAATGTTTTGACATTCGTTGCTCAAATACAATGGAGCATACATCTGTATAGTTTTTCCAAAGCGTTTTTTGGTCAATTCGTGGCATTCTTGTGCCATTTGCTCCAAATAGACTGTGGCTGCTGGCGAAATCAAAGTGATAAAATCATCTAGATTTCTTTTGCTTTTAGCCAATACCTGTTCTACCTGCCTTGTGGTTGTTTGGTATATTCTGGTTTGAATGGTGTCCCAATCATAATTCCCAAAAACCGATTTGAATGTTTTCATTTCATTTTGTTTTTTACGAAATCTGTGAGTTGTTATCTTGTACGCAGATTTTGATGATTTCCGCAGATTTTTATAATGAGTGTCTTTTAATTTTGGTCTGAGTAAATATGTTTGTGTTTTTTTTGTATGTAAATTCAGCTGATCTTGTTGATTTTTATTTGCGTGAATCTGCAAAATCTGCGTACCATTTAAAATATATTATTCATATAAAAAAGCGGTCAAAGGACTTGAGGCTACTGCTTGTTTGTATTGTTGTCCCAGTTTCGCTTCAAATGCTTTTCTTCCTGAAATTACGGCTTCTTTAAAGGCTTCAGCCATTAATTTAGGATTTCCAGCTACTGCAATTGCTGTATTTACCAGTACAGCATCCGCTCCCATTTCCATGGCTTTGGCTGCATCAGATGGAGCGCCAATGCCAGCATCAATAATTACCGGAACCTTGCTTTGTTCTATTATTATTTCTAGAAAATCTATTGTTTTTAATCCTTTGTTGCTACCAATGGGAGAGCCCAATGGCATTACTGCGGTAGTTCCAGCATTTTCTAGATGTTTACATAAAACCGGATCAGCATGTATGTAAGGCAAAACGATGAATCCTAATTTAGCCAATGCTTCAGTTGCTTTTAGGGTTTCTATAGCATCAGGCATTAAGTATTTAGGATCTGGATGAATTTCAAGTTTTAACCAATTGGTTTCTAAAGCTTCTCTGGCCAATTGTGCCGCAAAAATGGCTTCTTTGGCATTTCTTGCTCCCGAAGTGTTGGGTAATAAATTTATTCTAGGATGTTTTAAGTGATTTAAAATAGCATCGGTGTCGGTTTCTAAATCAATTCTTTTTAGCGCTACGGTTACCAATTCGCTTTCAGAAGATATAATGGCATCTTCCATTTCAGTATTTGAGCCAAATTTTCCAGTTCCTAAAAATAGTCTGGATTGTAGAGTTTTGTCTCCTATTTTAAATAATGACGTTGGCATATAATTTTTCGTTAAGTTGTGTGATGAGTTTGTTTTTTTGATCACTTTCGGTAATAATGCCCGAAACTGCAATACCATGAATTCCTGTTGTCATTAAAGCATCGACATTTTCTAATGTAATACCACCAATGGCATAAATTGGCATTTCTTTTTGCTTAGTATTGAGTTTGTTTATAATTGAACGATAACCGTCTAATCCTAAAATTGGACTTAAGTTTTCTTTTGTTTTTGTGAATTGAAAGGGGCCTAGGCCAATATAATCGCAGCCGTTATTAATATGATTTGTTATGTCTTCAAAAGTATTTGCGGTTGCTCCAATAATTTTGGTTTCTCCCAGAATAGCTCGCGCTTCTAGAATGCTTGTGTCAGTAAGTCCAAGATGAACACCATCAGCAGCTATTTGTTCAGCTAAATGTACATCATCGTTTATGATGAAGTTGGCTAGGTATTCTTCACACAAGAAATGTACGGCTTCTGCCAAAGCAAATGTTTTTTTTGGTTTTTGATTCTTGAATCGCATTTGTATCCAATCGCACCCATTGTCTAAAGCTTCGTGAATGTTGTACAATTGTTCTTTGATTGTGTCTCCTTGGGAGATGTATTGTAGTTTATTATACATAATGGTATCCTAGTTTAGTTGGGTTAGAAAGTAAAAAGTTTTCTATATATAGTTTTGCATTTTGACAAGCCATTTTTAAGTTTTGTCCTAATGCAAGATTGGCAGTAATTGCTGAGGAAAGAACACAGCCAGATCCGTGTTTTTCATAATAATTATCGATTTTTGGTAAAAGCTTGTAAAGATCGTCTTTGGTAAAAAGATAATCAACACCAGTTTCGTAAGGGTTGTGTCCTCCTTTTAGTAAAATTGAACAATAATTGGAATAGGACTTTGCAATAGTATGTGTATTGTCTTCTTCAGGATTAAAGTATTTGATTTCATTATAATTTGGTGTAATCAACTCGATTTGACTAAGAATTTTTGTTAGAATATTTTGATCCCGTAGGGATAAAAATTCAAAATTGGTTGAGGATTTTATAATTGGATCCCAAATGATTTTGATATTCGGTGAATGCTTTTTTAGAAAAATGATTATTTCATTCAAATAGTCAAATGAGGGTACTATGCCAATTTTGGCCACTCTAACAGGATAACTTGCCAAAAGGACCATTATAGATTCTACAACAAAATCAATAGGAGTCCATTGTATTCTATGAAACTCATTCTCGGTTTGTATTGTGTTTGCTGTATTGATTGCAAATCCAAGTACTTTGTGTTGCTCAAAAGTTTTGATATCTGCCAAAACTCCCGCACCACCCGAAGGATCAAATCCCGCTATTGTTAAAACGATTGGATGATTTTCTGACATGATTTAAAATTTTCGATGGGATTGTTCCGATTCCAAATGGTTCCTAAAATGGCTACTTTATCAAACCCTTTTTTTAATGTTTTTTTGATGTTTTTAGATTCTATTCCGCCCAAAGCAACGAGTGAAGTCGAATAATTGTTACGATTTTTAATAGTTTCAAGTAGATTTACTTTAGAAAAATAATTTTCTTTAGATATACTTGGATAGACCGGTGCTAAAAAGGCATATTCGAAACTATCGTCTAATTCATTAAAATCTTCAATGGAGTGAACTGATGTCGACAATCGGAAACCTTTTTTTGTATGCTGAGCAAAGGGCAAGTTATTAGGTAGCATTAGTGTTACTTTTCGCTTGCTTTCGCTAAAATGAATACGATTAATACCAAATTCTTCGGCAATATCATAATGACTGTGTAAAACCAAACGATCTCTGTAGTTGGAATTGATGTTCAAAAGAAATTGTTTCATTTGGGAAATTCCAAAATGAGGTTTTCGAACATGAAATAACATTAGACCTTCCTCAAAAAGAGAATGAATAATGTTGATTTCGTTATCTACTGTAATTGGATTTGAAATTACAATCATTTTTTTGATTTAAGAATTGAAAGATTGAAAGATGGTTTAAATACAAGATTTTTTAATCTTTCAATCTTTCTATCAATTTTAAATATAAATTTCTTTGCCTTGTTCGATGAATTCTTCTGACTTCTCTTGCATTCCTTTTTCGGCTTCGGCAACATCACGTATTTCCTGTGAAATTTTCATTGAGCAAAATTTAGGACCGCACATAGAACAAAAATGCGCCACTTTTGCACCGTCAGCAGGTAGAGTTTCATCATGAAATTCTCTTGCTGTATCTGGATCTAATGATAAATTGAATTGATCTTCCCAGCGGAATTCAAATCGTGCTTTGCTTAATGCATTGTCACGGTATTGTGACCCAGGGTGTCCTTTGGCTAAGTCGGCAGCGTGTGCGGCAATTTTATAGGTTATTACTCCGTCTTTTACGTCTTTTTTATTTGGCAAACCAAGATGTTCTTTTGGAGTAACATAACATAACATAGCACATCCGTACCAACCAATCATTGCAGCTCCAATTGCTGAGGTAATGTGATCGTAACCAGGTGCAATGTCTGTTGTAAGTGGGCCTAATGTGTAAAATGGAGCTTCATCACAATGTTCCAATTGTTTCTCCATATTTTCTTTGATCATGTGCATTGGGACGTGACCAGGACCTTCGATAAATACTTGAACATCATGTTTCCAAGCAATTTTAGCTAATTCACCAAGAGTTTCTAATTCTGCAAATTGCGCAGCATCATTGGCATCTGCAATAGAACCAGGACGTAAGCCATCTCCAAGAGAAAAGGCAACATCGTATTGTTTCATGATTTCGCAAATGTCCTCGAAGTGAGTGTAAAGAAAGTTTTCTTTGTGGTGAAACAAACACCATTTTGCCATAATAGAACCACCACGGGAAACAATACCTGTTACACGTTCTGCAGTTAAGTGAATATAGCGCAATAAAACTCCAGCATGGATAGTGAAATAAGAAACTCCCTGTTCTGCTTGCTCAATAAGAGTGTCGCGAAAGACTTCCCAAGTCAGATCTTCGGCAATTCCGTTTACTTTTTCTAGAGCTTGATATATAGGCACCGTCCCGATTGGTACTGGTGAGTTACGAATAATCCATTCTCTGGTTTCGTGTATGTTTTTTCCGGTTGATAAGTCCATGATGGTGTCGGCACCCCAACGGCAAGCCCAGACAGCTTTCTCTACTTCTTCCTCAATACTTGAAGTAACAGCACTGTTCCCAATGTTTGCATTTATTTTAACCAAAAAGTTACGACCTACAATCATAGGTTCACTTTCTGGATGGTTGATGTTATTAGGGATAATGGCACGACCACGAGCTACTTCGCTTCTTACGAATTCAGGTGTGATTTTGCTTTTTGGAGTTTTGGCGCCAAAGCTGTTTCCTGCGTGTTGGCATTGCATCGCTTTGGTTTGCTCATTCAATTGCTCGATGCGTTGGTTTTCACGAATAGCAATGTATTCCATTTCAGGAGTGATGATGCCTTGTTTTGCGTAATGCAATTGGGATACATTAGCTCCTTTTTTGGCACGCATAGGTTTGTGTAAATATTCAAAACGCAAATGATCCAGTTTCTCGTTATTCAAACGGGATTTTCCGTAATCCGATGAGATTTCAGTTAGTTCTTCCACATCATTACGGTCTAGAATCCATTGCTCGCGAATGCGTGGCAATCCTTTTCGAACATCAATATCTATGTTTGGATCAGTGTATGGACCAGAAGTGTCATAAACGGTTACTGATGGATTTTTTTCGATTCTTCCGTTGGATAATTTAGTATCTGCTAGTGAAATTTCACGCATGGCTACTTTAATCGGATGTATTTCGCCTTCGATATATACTTTTTTTGAGTTAGGGAAAGGGGCTCTTGAGATTTTTTCTTCGTTGCTCATTTTATTTTTTATTTTTTATTGAAAGATTGAAAGATTGAAAGATTGAAAGATTGAAAGATTGAAAGATTGAAAGATTGAAAGATTGAAAGATTGAAAGATTGAAAGATTCGAATCGTTAAATTCTTAAATCTTCCAATTTTTAAATTTATTATCCGCCTTGTGTGGCAGAAATGATAAGAATATCGTCGGTTGGATTGAGGAAATGATTATTCCAGTTGTTTTTTGGAATAACTGTAGCATTGATCGCTATGGCGATTCCGTTTTGTTTTTCGGGAAGTTCCAAGTCAAGAAGTGCTTGAACAGTTAGGCTGTCAAGAGCAAATTGTTTGATTTGATTGTTAATTTTTAGTTCCATTCCTTTTTGAATTTAGTATAAGTTATACTTTAGGAATGGCTATAGGAGTACGCAATGGTACACGGAAGTCATCTTACTTTTCCCTACGCTAGTATGAACTAGATCAGGTTCAGAGGGTAAAATCTCAGCCTACAATTGTAGACACCCCTAAAGTTTGGAGCAAATGTAATTAAAAAAGTTTAGAAGTTTAAAAAGTTTAATGTTTAAAACTTTTTGAAGTCTTGATATTTTTGTGATATTTCTGAAAGGCAAATTTGTCTTTTGGTAACTAATTTCTCTTCCAGCAATCGGCTATATGGTCATCTACCATACCAGTGGCTTGCATGTGGGCATATACTACTGTTGAACCAACAAATTTGAACCCACGTTTTTTTAAGTCCTTACTAATAGCGTCAGACAGGGGAGTTGTGGCTTGAACTTCACTTAAACTTTTTCGATTGTTTATAATAGGTTTTCCATCTACAAAGCCCCAAATGTATTTGGAAAAACTGCCAAATTCATCTTGCACTTTCATAAAGGCTATAGCGTTTGAAATTGCGGAACGTATTTTTAATTGGTTACGAATGATGCCTGGGTCCTGCATTAAATCCTGAACTTTGTCTTCGGAATAGCTAGCGATTTTTTTATAATCGAATGCATCAAAAGCTACTCTGAAATTTTCTCTTTTGTTGAGTATCGTGATCCAGCTCAATCCTGCCTGGAAAGTTTCCAGTATTAGAAATTCAAATAACTTCGAATCTTCATAAACGGGAACACCCCATTCTTCATCATGGTATTTTTGATATAATTCACTCGAATTACACCAGCCGCATCTTACAAGTTCTTTTTTCATTATTTATTTATCTCCCAGTGGTAGCCTTTTACTGACGGTATGTAGGCTGATCCGTTATTAAGTATTAATTCTGTGTATATTTTTTTGTTGTATTTGATGCCGATAGCTCCCCCGGAAACATAGGTTTTGTTTTTTTTGAAGGTGAAAATCATTGTGTCATTTTCGAATTCGGCATCCGAAACTTTTTCTACTAGCCAAGTAGATCCCCAATTGAAATATAATTTATTTGGACCAACACAGGTTACATGTTTAACGAGGTCTACTGCTTCTTTTGGGAATTTGTATTTTTGAATCAGTTCACTCTTAGTGTATGATTTACCCATTTCAGCATTTCTTAATAAATTTCGCAAGGGTGAGTTGATGATAACTTCTGCATTTTTTTCTGTTATGACATGAGTTAATGGGACATGTGATAGGTTAGGGTTGCTATCTTGATTGCTTTGAAATTGAGAAGTATTAGAATTTGGAATTTGTCTTTGTATAGCAGTGGCCAAACCTGAATCTTCGTGTGAACTATCTGTTTCTGGGTCTGATACTGATACTGATTCTGATTCTGTTGATTTTTTTATAGTATTATTTGTTTTTGTGGTTGTATTGCTAGGTATAGCAGTTGTAGCTTCTGGATAATCCATTTCTTTTTCTTTGGGCTCGTTTCTTCCACAACTAATTAGTAAAGCAAGAAATATAAAAGAAAATAGTGTTTTTAAATTCTTCATGGTCAGTGTTTAATGCTTTTGTTCTCAAATTTAACTTTTTTTAAATTCTAATGAAACCAAATATGGAAAAATGCAAAAAAAAATCCCAAACATTTAATGAATGGGATTTAATTATTCTAAGAATACGGTTATTAGATAAGTCTAATTGATTTGTTTTACACCTTTAGCGTTATCAAATACATAACTAACTAACCAAGCAATCTGACCTTGTTTAGCAAAATAGATCTTTTTATTTTGGATGTTAGGAATAACTTCAAGAGAAGTCTCCAAAAGGTTAAAAGCAGCTATTAATGATTTTTGCTGGTATGTTTTTAATACTTTTTGCATTTCTACATTACTTTCAGCACCTGTTACAAATCTTTGATAATTGTTTTCTGCAATTGTTCTGATTGCTAAAATGTCATCATATTGTACTTGAGTAAAGTTTTCTTCTGCTTTTACTCCAGTTGATAAGGTGTAGAAAGCCCAAGCTGCACCACCTGAGATGTAAACATTACTTTTTTCTTGAGATTCAGGTCTACTAATGTACATTTTTTTGAAACTCTCTCTCATAGAAGGCAAGTAGTCAAATAAGTTTTCACTGAATTCAAATATTGTTTTTTGTTTACATTTTTTATTGATAAGCTCAGTTAATGTAACAGTTCCTAAATCACATGAAATTGGGAAAAATACTGAAGAACCATTGATTTCTTTGGCATAACCTCCTTTTGTATTTCCTCCTCCAATGTCAATAATTACTGAACTTAAATAATTTTTAGGAGGTATACATCCTCTTAAAAGTAATTTAGCTTCAAGTGATGAAGAAATGATTTCAATTTTTTTGTTTGTTAATTCTTTAATTTTTGCCACTAAGTCATTAGTGTTGTTTGCTAAACCTACACCTGAAGAAGCAACAATGAAAATGTTTTTGTCTTCAATTCGGTATTCAGAAAGCATTTTTTTGTAGTTGTTGTAAACTACTGCACCAGCTTTGTCAATATCTTCTTGCAATAATGCACCGTCTATTCCAATACCAGCTGCGATACCTACGTTTTCAGTCCAAAACTCTTTTACATCGTAGGTGTTTCTTTTTAAATTTTCGACGTCAAGGACAGTCATTTTTATTCCTTTACTTCCTATCTCAATTCCGCCATATAGCTGGGCTTGTGCTGAATAGGAAAGAATAAAACAAGCTATCAAAATGTAAATTTTTTCTTTCATGTTCTTAATTGTTTGGGGTTTTTTGTTGTTTGCAAATCTATATTAAAAATATATGATTTCCTTTTTTTATTTACTTTTTTGTGTAACTTTTTTTTAAAGCTGATTTGTTATTTAATTGTTATTAAAATGTTTATTTTTTTTAACTTATTGATTGTTGGTTGATTTAAAAAAAAATCTATTTTTGCCAAGATAGAAAATTTTTTGCCCCAAAAAAACAAATGATTATGATAAAAAAATACCTCGACAATTTTAAAGATTTTCCAAAAGAGATTTGGATACTTACTTTAATTACATTCATCAACCGTGCAGGGACTATGGTGATACCTTTCTTGTCAAAATACATGAAAGAAAATTTGCAATTCACGTACAGTCAAATTGGCTGGGTTATGGTTTTCTTTGGAGTGGGTTCTATAATAGGAACTTGGCTTAGTGGTAAATTATCTGATAAAATTGGCTTTTATAAAGTCATGGTGTTCAGTTTGTTTACCAGTGGTATAGTGTTTATTTTGTTGCAATATGCAACCACTTTTGAAGCACTTTGTGTAGGTATACTTGTATTGACTACTGTTGCAGATATGTTTAGACCAGCTATGCTTGTATGTTTAAAAACGTTTACTAAAAAAGAAAACAGAGCTCGTGCTTTTGCATTAACGCGTGCAGCGGTTAACTTAGGATTCCTTTTCGGGCCAGTATTAGGTGGTTTGATTATTATGCAAATGGGTTATGAGTACATCTTTTATGTAGATGGAGCAACCTGTATATTAGCAATAATTGTTTTTATGCTTTTTGTTAAGGAAAAAGCGTTGCCTGTGAAGTTGAAAAAGCACCATGATGGTTATAAAAAGGTTTCAATAAGAAAAGATCGCCCTTTTATGTTACATTTATTGATCTGTATGATAACTGGGATACTATTTTTTCAAATTTTCACCACATTACCATTGTATCATAAAGAACGTTTCAATATGTCGGAATTTGATAGTGGGTTACTTTTGAGTTTAAATGGACTTCTTATTTTGCTTTTTGAGCTTCCTATTGTGAATTATGTTATTAAAAATAAAATAGATAATCATAGAGTTATTTTTATTGGACTTTTGTTTATGTCTTCTAGCTTCTTGCTTTTGTTAATGCCTTGGGAAGCTACTTTGATTCCTATGATGTTGTTTATGACATTTGGTGTAATGTTGACTTTCCCATTTGCTAATTCATTTGCAATGGGGAGATCATATGAATCGCATGAAGGGAAATATATGGCTGCTTTTACAATGAGTTATAGTTTTGCTCATATTTTGAGCGCTAAAAGCGGAATGGAAATCATTCAAAGGTCTGGATATGATTCTAACTGGATATTTATGGCAGCTCTAGGATTGGTTGGTTCTTTACTAGTGTTTAAGTTGTTTGCTATGGTTGAGAAAGAAGAAGTAGATACGGATAAGAAAGTAGATGCTATTTTTCTTGATGAATAAAACGGGTCTGTTTTAATTTTATTTAGATTATAGAAACACTTAATCCTGAAAAGGGTTTTATTAGAATAAATTTTAAGCGGTAGTAACATTTTGTTTACTGCCGCTTTTTTTGTTTAATAAGGGCTGGTTTTTGCTTGTTTTTTGATAGTATTTTGAAAGGAGGATAATGTTTTAATCTTAATTAAGAAATGCTCTTGTTGTGTGTTGTAACAGCGTTTCGTGTAGCACTTGTATTTGAATTTATTTGTCGACCTAAAATGTGATTTAATGAAAAAATCCCATCTCGTAATAAACAAGATGGGATTTTATATTTTAAAACTAAATTAGATTATCCTAAAGTAACTCTTTTGAAACCTGAGATTTCAACGTTGAATCCTTTTACATAATCACCTACTTTTTTACTGTCATCTTTGATGAAGTTTTGATCTAATAAAGCTTTCTCTTGATCTAAAGTTGTATTATCAGAAATGAAACGCTGAATTTTTCCTGGAATAATTTTATCCCAAATTTGTTCTGGTTTTCCTTCGGCTTTTAATTCAGCTTTAGCATCTTCTTCAGCTTGTTTGATAACTTCTTCAGTTAATTGAGAGAAAGAAATGTATTTAGGAACATTTTTTAAAGTTTTTCCTAAACGTTTTGCCTCTTCATTTTCTTTTTCGATTATTGCAATACGAGCAGCAAGTTCAGAAGCAACGAAAGATGGGTCAAAATCTTTGTAAGATAATGTGTCAGCTCCCATAGAAGCAACTTGCATAGAGATGTCTTTAGTTAAAACGTCACCATTAGCAATTGGTGCAGAAATTGCAGTTAATGCAGCAATCTTGTTAACGTGAACATAAGATCCTACGAAAGCGCCTTCTAAAATTTCAAAGCCACCGATTTCGATTTTTTCACCGATAACACCAGTTTGCTCGATTAATTTTTCAGCAACAGTAATTCCGTTGAAATCTGAAGCTAAAAATTCCTCTTTTGAAGAAAAGTTAATAGCTCTTTCAACTAATTCTTTAGCTAAAGTTACGAAAGCTTCGTTTTTACCTACGAAATCTGTCTCACAGTTTAAAGTGATGATAGCTCCTTTAGTTTTGTCAGCATTAATAAAAGAAACAGCAGCTCCTTCTGAAGACTCACGGTCAGAACGGTTAGCAGCAACTTTTTGTCCTTTTTCTCTAAGGTTTTGTATAGCTTTATCGAAATCTCCATCAGCTTCAACTAAAGCTTTTTTACAGTCCATCATTCCGGCACCTGTAGTTTGTCTTAATTTATTTACGTCTGCAGCAGTAATTGTTGCCATAATATTTTGAATTTTAATGTTAAAAGTAAAAATTCCAATCTTCAAATCCCAAATTCCAACGTTATCAGATGGTTAAAAATCTGATTTTGGAATTTGGAATTTAAATTTGGAATTTAAAATTTGATTTATTCTTCAGTTGCTGGAGCCTCGTTAGCTTCAACTGCTGGAGCTTCAGCTTCAGCAACAACTTCATTAGCATCAGTTTCTTTATCAGAAGTTCTGTTTGCAAGACCATCGATAATTGAAGTAGTTACTAAAGATAAAATTTTATCAATTGATTTAGAAGCATCATCATTTGCAGGGATAACATAATCTACTTCACGTGGATCAGAGTTAGTATCAACCATTGCGAAAACTGGAATGTTTAATTTTTGTGCTTCTTTTATTGCGATGTGTTCAGCTTTGATATCTACTACGAACAATGCAGCAGGTAGTCTAGACATATCTGCGATTGATCCTAAGTTTTTCTCTAATTTAGCACGAAGACGATCAACTTGCAAACGCTCTTTTTTAGATAGAGTGTTGAAAGTACCATCTTTCTTCATTTTATCAATAGAAGACATTTTTTTAACTGCCTTTCTGATAGTTACGAAGTTAGTTAGCATTCCACCTGGCCATCTTTCAGTGATGTAAGGCATGTTTGCAGCTTTTGCTTTATCAGCAACGATGTCTTTTGCTTGTTTCTTGGTAGCAACAAATAATATTTTTCTACCTGATGCAGCGATTTTTTTCAAAGCTTCGTTAGCTTCTTCGATTTTTGCTGCAGTTTTATATAGATTGATAATGTGTATACCATTACGTTCCATATAAATGTAAGGAGCCATATTTGGGTCCCATTTTCTAGTCATGTGTCCAAAATGAACACCTGCTTCTAGTAATTCTTTTACTTCTACTTTGTTTGACATTTTTGTACTAGTTTACGTTCTGTTGATTAGCAATGTCCCGTTTTAGATTTAATGATTTAAAAATTCAAAGAGTTAAAAATTTTAGAGTCTAATTTTTTTAATTATTCAATTTTTAATCTTTTAATCCCGGTTTCATTTAGATGCTAAACTAATTTCCAACCTCGGCTGGACAACAACAACATTGTTTTAATTTTTTTAATACATTCTAGAATGTCTTGTACGAATAATACAAGACAGGTAATATTAACGTTTAGAGAATTGGAATCTCTTACGAGCTTTCTTCTGACCGAATTTCTTACGTTCAACCATTCTTGGGTCTCTAGTTAATAAACCTTCTGGTTTCAAGATAGCTCTGTTTTCAGCATTTACATCACACATAACACGTGCCAATGCCATTCTTACAGCTTCTGCTTGTCCATTTGAACCACCTCCATAAACGTTTACTTTTACGTCAAAGTTTGATGCGTTCTCTGTCATAGACATTGGTTGCAAAACTTTGTATTGTAAAGTTGCAGTTGGGAAATAAGTTGCGAATGGCTTTTTGTTTACAGTGATTACTCCTGTTCCTTCAGAAACATAAACACGTGCAACAGCGGTTTTTCTTCTACCGATTTTGTGAATAACTCCCATTACTTAAGATCGTTTAGGTTAACAGTTCTAGGTTTTTGAGCTCCTTGTTTGTGCTCTGAACCAACAACAACATTTAAATTTCTAAAAAGTTCAGCTCCTAATTTGTTTTTAGGTAACATCCCTTTTACAGCTTTCTCTACTAATAATGCAGGGTTTTTAGCTTGCAATACTTTGGCAGTTAAAGTTCTTTGTCCTCCAGGGTAACCAGTGTGACGGATGTATGTTTTCTCATCCATTTTGTTACCTGTAAGGTTGATTTTTTCTGCGTTGATAACGATTACGTTATCTCCACAGTCCACGTGTGGTGTATAACTTGGTTTGTATTTACCTCTTAAAATCATAGCGACTTTTGAAGCAAGACGACCTAAGTTATGACCGTCAGCGTCTACAACGATCCATTCTTTTGTAGAATTGGCTTTTGTTGCTGAAATTGTCTTGTAGCTTAATGCGTTCACAATAATATATTTTAATTAAACATTCCATCCCCAATAAAGGGGTTGCAAAAGTACAATTAATTATTTTAAATCCAAATAGCTTAATTGATTATTTTTCAATATGGTTGGTCCTGATTATCAAATGTATATTTAAGGTATTTTATTTTTATTTTTATTGAAGATCCTTTATTTGCAGTATTTTGCATCAAAAATCTTTTTGGTATAGTAAAATTTTTGTACTTTTCGCTTTTATCAGTTTAAATACTTGATTTTTTATTGCTTTTTTTACAATAATGAAGCTAAGTATTGAAAAATCCTAATTTTTTTATTTTAAAGTTTCTAAAATACCACCTAAATTCTAAATTCCAATGAAAGCAAAGGCTACATTAAAACAAATTGCGAAAGAACTTAATGTTTCAGTATCTACCGTTTCTAAAGCACTTAATGACAGTCCCGAGATTAGTGAACAAACAAAAATTAGAATTAAAGAATATGCAAAACTAAAAAATTACAAACCCAATGTTATCGGATTGAATCTAAAAAACAGAAAAACCAAAACCATTGGAGTAATTATTCCTAATATTTTAAACTCTTTTTTTGCAAAAGTATTTAGTGGAATAGAAAAAGTGGCTGATAAAAAAGGATACAATGTAATTATGTGTATCTCTAATGAGTCGATCGAAAAAGAAGCGCATACCTTAGAGATGTTGAGTAATGGTACTATTGATGGATTTATATTGTCAATTTCCGAAGAAGCTCAGAAGTTAGAAGATTACAATCATTTTAAACATACTATTGTTGATGGTACTCCTATTGTAATGTTTGACAGGACAACAGACGAGGTTGAGTGTGACAAGGTTATTGTAGATGATTTTGATTCAGGGTTAAATGCTACTCAGCATTTGATCGATTTAGGATGCAAGAATATCGCGATGTTTTCTTCGATAGATAATTTAAGTGTTGGTAAGTTAAGAGCTGATGGTTATTTTAAAGCTTTGAAAGATAATAATATTACAGTAAATGAAAACATTATTGTACGTACGGATACAGAACTTGATTTAAAGGAACAAATAGAGGAAGTTTATTCCAATAATCTTGTTGATGGTGTTTTTGCTTTGGATGAGAATGATTCGGTTGCCGCGCTAAAAATAGGAGTCAAAAAAGGATATAAAATTCCAAAGGATCTTAAAATTATTGGTTTTGCTGATGGTATCCTAGCTTCTAGACGTTTGTCGCCTAGTTTGACTACAGTAAGTCAACACGGTGTTGAAATTGGAGAAGTAGCCGCAAAATTACTCATCAAAAGATTGGAGTCTGAAGAAGAGGAGGAAAGTCCGTATGAAACGTTAGTGATTAGAACAAAGCTTAAAGAAAGAGAATCTACCGGAAGAGTGTAAAGAGTCTAAAAATATAGAACTTAAACATAAAAAAGGCAATCAAGAAAAAATCTGATTGCCTTTTTTTATGTTTAAAAGTGAGTGCTTATCTAAAAATTATTTTTTGTTCTTTTTCCCTCCATTTCCATTGTTCGAATTGTATGCTTTTTCACTTTTTTTATCATCATTGTTTTTTGCAGGTTTGGCTACTTTGTATTTCTCTTTGTGCTTAGAATTTTCTTTCCAAGGATCGTCTCCCTCAAAATCAAAGTCATTATAGCTTCCTACTAAATGTATAGAAGTAGGTAAATTGACTACTGTAGTCCATCTGCCAGCTGTAAAGTAGGTGTATCTCTTGACTATCGGGTCAAAATATACATTGGCTTCCGGATAATATCTGTATTTCTTTTTCACTCCGTGAGCTTTTGCGTGAGCCGGCGGGTTTTGTGCATTAACGACACATGTACCTACTCCGATAAAAAACACAAAAAATAAAATAATGGTTTTGATAGTTTTTCTCATAATAATTTTTTTGGTTGATAAAAAGTATTAGTAATCAAAAGATTAAAGGTAATGAATTAGTTTTTATTTTTTATAAGAGAATTTAGATGATGTTGGGTTTTGGTTATAGTATTTGGTTTAGTTCTCCGTGATTTCTTTTGTAGAGCTTTGTTTATAATGTTTTTGCTTTCCACAAAAAAAGTTGAATTGTCTTAAAAAAAACAGGAATCATGTTTAGCGAATAGCCATAATGATTCCTGTTTTAACTGAGTATTAAAAACTAGAGATAGTAGATTAAAATCAATGTGCTTCTAACCAATCTTTTCCTGAGCCTATTTCTACATCCAACGGAACAGCCATTGCAAAGGCATTTTCCATTTCGTGTTTAATCATTGGCTGGATTTTTTCGAGTTCAGAATTATGAACATCGAACACAAGCTCATCATGAACCTGTAATAGCATTTTGCTTTTCCAGTTTTCTGAGGTGAGTTTCTTGTGAATGTTAATCATTGCAATTTTTATAATATCGGCGGCGCTTCCTTGAATTGGAGCATTCACAGCATTTCTTTCTGCAGCACTACGGACAACAGCATTGGCCGAATTGATGTCTTTCAAATAACGGCGACGGCCTGATATGGTTTGGACATAGCCATTTTTTCTGGCAAAATCCACTTGATTAGACATATATGATTTTAGCTTAGGATAAGTTGCATAATAAGCATCGATTAACTCGGCACTTTCTTTTCTTGAAAGCGACGTTTGATTACTTAAACCAAAAGCCGAAACACCATAGATAATTCCAAAATTCACTGTTTTAGCATTACTACGTTGCTCTTTTGTAACTTCTTCTAACGAAACATGAAAAACTTTTGCAGCTGTACTTCTGTGAATGTCTTCTTTGTTTTGGAAAGCTTTGATCATATTTTCTTCACCAGACAGAGCGGCAATAATTCGTAATTCTATTTGCGAATAATCCGCAGAAACCAAGGTGTAATTTTCATCACGGGCAATAAATGCTTTTCGGATCAATCGGCCTCTTTCGGTACGAATCGGAATGTTTTGTAAATTCGGATTGTTTGAACTTAAACGCCCCGTCGCGGCAACAGTTTGCATATAATCTGTGTGGACACGTCCTGTTTTTGAATCAACTTGGGTAGGCAATGCATCAATATAAGTGCTTTGTAATTTTACCATTTGTCTCCATTCGAGGATGTCACGAACAATTTCATTGTCATTGGCTAGATAAGACAAAACTTCTTCGCCAGTGGCGTATTGGCCGGTTTTAGTTTTCTTTTGTTTGGTTCCGCCAATTTTTAATTTTTCGAATAAAATATCACCCAGTTGTTTTGGTGAAGCCAAGTTAAATTTCTCGCCTGCAGTTTCGTAGATTTTTTGTTCCAGTGCATTACTTTCGGTTGCCATTTCAACAGACATCGATTTTAAGAAAGGAACATCAAGATTGATTCCTTCTAATTCCATTGCGGCTAAAACAGGTATTAATGGAATTTCGATTTCGTCAAATAGTTTTTTGGTTTCGGCTTTGTCGAGAATCGGGCTGAAATTTTGCTTCAACTGATAGGTGACGTCTGCGTCTTCGGCAGCATATTCTTTGATATCTTCTAAGGCTACCTCACGCATTGATTTTTGACCTTTTCCTTTTTTGCCAATTAAATCTTCGATGGATTTTGGCGAATATTTCAAATAGGTTTCAGACAACACATCCATATTATGACGCATATCAGGATTGATTAAATAATGCGCAATCATTGTATCGAATAGTTTTCCTTTTATTTGGATACCATAATTCGAAAGAATTTTTAAATCGTATTTTACGTTTTGACCAATTTTTTCGATGTTCTCATTTTCAAAGAAAGCTTTGAATTTGTCAGCTAAAATTTGAGCCTCTTCCTGGTTTTCAGGAAACGGAACATAAAAGGCTTTCCCTTTTTCGAAAGAAAATGACATTCCAACCAGTTCAGCATTCAAGGCATCAATTCCGGTAGTTTCAGTGTCAAAGCATACGGAAGTTTGATTGAGTAGATTTTGCAACAACAATTTTACGGCAAAATCACCTTGAATTGTTTGGTAAAAATGTTCTGTGTTTTCTAAAGTGGCATAATGCGAACTTGATTTTACCTCGCCAGTTTCTTCATCCGAAAATCCAAATAAATCAAATTGGTCTTCATTAGATTTCTTAGAGGGAGCTTTTTTAGCTGGTTGAGATTGGTCAGAAGTTCCATTTCCGTTCGTTTCAATCTCGTCATATTCTTTTCCGGTTCCAAAGAATTTATCAAACTGAGCTTTCATTTGGCGAAATTCCAATTCTTGGAATAATTCGTCTGTTTTTTCAACATCTGGTTTAGATAATTCGTAGTCACTTGCATTAAATTGAACTGGGCAATCGAGCAAAATAGCGGCTAATTTTTTAGACAAAATTCCTTTGTCGGCATTAGCTTCAATTTTTTCTTTCATCGCGCCTTTTAGTTTGTCAGTATTAGCCAAAAGGTTTTCCATCGAACCAAATTCCTTAAGTAGTTTTTTGGCTGTTTTTTCTCCAACACCTGGTAAGCCCGGTATGTTATCGGCAGCATCCCCCATCATTCCCAAATAGTCGATTACTTGTTCTGGGCGTTCTATTTCGAATTTTTCTAAAACTTCTGGGATTCCCCATATTTCTATGTCGTTCCCCATTCTTGCAGGTTTGTACATAAAAATATTTTCGGAAACCAATTGTGCAAAATCCTTATCTGGAGTTACCATAAAAACTTTGTAATCTTCTTTTTCTGCCTGTTTGGCCAAAGTTCCTATTAAGTCATCGGCCTCAAAACCCGGAACTTCGATAATAGGAATGTGCATTGCTTTTAATAATTCCTGAATATAAGGAACGGCTATTTTTATGGCCTCTGGGGTTTCGTCACGATTGGCTTTGTATTCTTGGTACATTTCGTAGCGATAGGTGCTTCCACCTTTATCGAATGCTACTGCTAAATGGTCGGGTTTCTCTCTTTTGATAACATCCATCAAGGCATTCATAAATCCCATAATGGCGGATGTGTCCATTCCTTTGGAATTGATTCTTGGGTTTTTTATAAAGGCGAAATAGCCGCGAAAGATAAGCGCGTATGCGTCGAGTAGAAAAAGTCTTTTTTGGGTTGACATAAAAATAATATTAGTCTGTAAAAATAAACAATTGGGTTTTAAAAATGATTCGGTTCTTAAAATTAATTTGATTGAACTTATAAGTGATTTATGATATTAATATTGCCAAACTTCTTTAGTAATTATTGTTTAGAAACCAATATTTGTTGTAAATCGTTAATCTAAAGTTAAAAAAATTAAGATGTAAGTTTTCTTCATTTTCTCTTCATTTTGCGAAAGTAATTTTGATCTGTAAAATAAAAAGATATTAATTTTAAATTTTAGAAATCATGAGAAATTTATTGATGTTATTAGTAGCAGTTTTAGGTACAAGTGCAATGGTTCATGCATTTCCTGCAAAAGATGTAAAATCAACTTCTGTAAAAGAAATTAAAATGACAAAACACCCTAAACATAAATCTAACAAAAAAGCAAAAGCAGAAAAAAGTGAAGCTCCAAAAGCTGAAACAGCAAAAGCCAAAAAATAATTGATGTTTCTGTTTTGATTGCATATGAGGATTGACGCAAAACAAAAGGGTTAATTGTTTTTGTGAAAGCCAGTGGAGAAATTTACTGGCTTTTTTTGTATTTTAGATACGTTAAACTTTAATGACGTAATGTGTTTTAATTTTTAATTAGTTGTTACATAGAGTGTTTTTTAAATTATAATCATTTATGAAAATTCTTATCGTTGAAGATAATCCCGAGTTGGCTCTGGAAGTGAAAGAATATCTTTCCGGCAATGGCTATATCTGTAAAATTTCAAAGAATTGCGAAGAGGCATTGGAGGAAATCAATAGTAATGATTACGATATCATGCTTTTGGATTTAGGGCTACCTGATGGAAGTGGTTTTGATGTTTTAAAGAACATTCGCAAAACCGATTCTAAAGTTGCAGTAATCATTATTACAGCCCAAGGAGAATTAGAAGACAGAATAAACGGATTGCAACTTGGCGCCGATGATTATTTGACAAAACCTTTTGCTTTGACAGAATTAGGTGCTCGTTTGTTTGCCATTATTCGCAGAATGCACGGTTATACTGTCAATCAGTTGGATATTCATGGGTTTAGTTTGCAATTACAGGATTACAAAGTGAGTTATAATGAGGTTCCAATAAATCTAACCAAAAAAGAGTTTGATATTTTTCAGTATTTAGTCTTAAACAAAAATCGGGTAATAACCCGTTTGCAATTGACCGAGCATATTTGGGGTGATATTCTGGAAGTAAATTCTGATTCTAATTTTATAGATGTTCATGTTCGAAATCTAAGAAAAAAATTAGATAAGCATTCGCCAATTGAATGGTTTGAAACCGTTAGAAATGTAGGGTATAGGATAAATGTTTAATTGGCTATAAGCAATAAGCTTTAGGCAATATGCAAAAAAGCAATTGGGGAAATGTATAACTGAAAACTCATAACTCATAATTCAAAACTCATAACTATATAGGACATGAAAATTAAACATCAGCTGGCTATTTTTAATGCATTATCACGTTTGTTGCTGGTTTTAGTTTTATGGCTAATGCTTCCTGTTTTGGTCGAAAAAGTGGTTTATAGTCACATGAATAAAAGTTTGCTGGAGAAAAAGCAAAAGTTCATTGAGCACTTGGACAAGGAAGAAATAAATGATTTTATTGTCCGAAATGATACTTCCGAGACTTACGCCAGTTTTTCAACTTTGCATAGCGAATTTCTTCAGCTATCAAGAGAGCCTTCTAACAACAAAATAAACCAAACCCTTTTTGTCACAGAACCAAGAATAATTGAAGAAGAGCGTAATGATTATAGAATTCTTCAATATTATTTTAAATATGAAAACACAAACTACCTTTTGGAGATAGGAAACAGTTTAAGTGAAATTAATGACCTTACTTTTGTAATTCGGCTTTTTTTCATAATTGTATTAATTATAATTGTTGTCATTACTTTTCTGGCGGATACTTTTTATATCGAATATTTATTAAAGCCTTTTTATAAAATCATTGATACTAAAATTCGTCATGTAAACGAACCTGAAGCTTTTGACCACACTCCAATTAAAGCACATTCTACGGATTTTGAGGAATTGGATACGGTTTTAAATCAGATGATGGACAGAATCACGGAGTTGTTTAAAAAAGAGAAACAATTTATTGCCAATGTTTCCCATGAATTATTGACTCCCATTGCATTATTGAAAAACAAATTCGAAAATTTACTTCAAAACGAATCTTTGGATGATGAAGCAGTAGATAAAATTGTGGGTTCACTGAGTACATTAGATTTGTTGAAAAAGGTAATTGCCAATTTGTTGTTGATTTCAAAAATCGAAAACAACCAATATGAAGCAAATGAAGTAATTGATTTTGATGCTATAATCACAGATTTACTAACCGATCTGCAAGACAGAATTGAAGACAAGGAATTATCTTTTAATAAAAATTTGGAGCATCATTTTAAATTCAGAGGAAATGCAACACTGATGCATATTCTTTTTTATAATTTAATTGTCAATGCTATTAAATACAATAAGCCATTGGGTACAATAGAAATTAATGACGGTTATATGCAAGGAAAATATTTTTTGTCAGTTTCAGATTCGGGTATCGGGATGAATGAGAAGCAACAGCAAAATGTCTTCAAGCGATTTGCCAGAGTAAGCTCTGATCAGGAAGGACAAGGGTTGGGGCTTGCAATTGTTGAAAGTATCGCTCAGTTTCATCATATTGCCATTGAGATAAAATCGGAAATAAACGTTGGAACTACTTTTCTTTTGATATTTCCAAATGAGTCAAAACCCAATTAAAAGTTAATTTTTTATAGAAGCCCAGAACTTCATCTAATCTTCATTTTTCATGAATAAATTTGACTTATTAATAAACTAATTATTAATTTAAAAACTTAAAATCATGAGAAAATTATTGATGGTATTGGCAGTAGCTTTAGGTACAACAGTTATGATGAGTGCTCAAACTGCACCAACTCAAACTAAACCAGCCAAAGAAGTAAAAGCTACTAAAAAAGAAGCAAAAAAAACACATAAATCAGAAGCGCACAAAGCAGAAGCTAACAAAATGGCTACTACTACAGAGAGTGCAGCACCAAAAAAATAATCAATCCTTAGTGAGTGAATATTTTATGGAATATTTCTAGTGATGTTATAAGTTGGTTTTAATAGGTGAAAAGGGGAGACAAAGAAATTTGCTCCCCTTTTTTTGCGTTAAAATTATGATAATATGAGTAGTAAGCATTTTCAATAGTTGTTACTTTTGTTACTTTGTATAAAATTTATAAAATAATGATCTTACGTTTATTCCTTATAGGTGCCATTCTTTTTGTTATTGAGCTTTATGCCTTTCAGGCTGTTAAAACTTTAATTAAATTAAGATGGGCACTGATTTCATATCAAATAATAAGTCTCTTTCTTTTTGTATTTATCCTTTATTCTTTCACGCAATTCGACCGTTCGGTTGGGCAAACCAAGCAAACTATGTTTACAATGGGCTTGTTGCTGGTTGTTTATCTTCCTAAAATTGTAATGACAGTAATTCTTTTGGGAGAAGATGTGTTTAGATTGACAGCTGGAGCAATTAATTATTTTATTGATAATAATAGTAATACTGATTTTTTACCTTCCAGGCGTAAATTTGTTAGTCAAATAGGTTTAGGATTGGCTTCGATTCCTTTTTTATCTTTGATATATGGAATATTTGAGGGGAGATATAATTATAAAGTTATAAAGCAAGCAATATATTTTCCGGATTTGCCAGATGCGTTTGATGGTTTTACCATTACTCAAATTTCGGATGTTCATAGTGGTAGTTTTGATAATCACGAAAAAATTAACTACGCTATTGATTTAGTAAATGAACAAAATTCGGATATGATTTTGTTTACCGGTGATATTGTTAATACTCATGCCAAAGAGATGCATCCTTGGATTGAGACTTTTAACAGAATTAAGAAACACAAGTATGGTAAATTTTCGGTTCTGGGAAATCACGATTATGGTGAATATGTAACTTGGCCAACGGATAAGGCAAAAGAAGAAAATTTTGACGCCATAAAGAGTTTATATGGTCAAATTGGGTTTACATTATTATTGAACGAACATACATTCATCGAAAAAGATGGCGATAAGATTGCTTTAGTAGGTGTAGAAAATTGGGGACATAATTTCAAGAAAGCTGGTGATTTGAAAAAAGCTTCTCAGCATTTAGCCAAAGAGGATTTTAAAATCTTAATGAGTCATGATCCAAGTCATTGGGATCATGTAGTTCAACACGATGAAAAGAATTTTCATCTAACTTTATCCGGACATACACACGGAATGCAATTTGGGATAGAAATTCCAGGTTATTTCAAATGGAGTTTGGCACAATATGTGTATAAACAATGGGCAGGATTATATGAAAACGCAGGCAGATATGTGTATGTGAACCGAGGATTTGGTTTTCATGCTTACCCAGGTCGGGTAGGAATTATGCCTGAAATAACAGTTGTTAAACTAATAAAGGGTGAAAAATTAGCATAATTAGTTTTAAATGCTAAATTTGCAAGATAATATCTCTTTTCGAAAAGTATTAGAAATTAAATATTTTGGTTTTATGTCAAAATTTGGAGAACTTATAAACGCTCAAGTTCCTGTGTTAATAGATTTTTACACAGATTGGAACGAACCTTCAGTATCAATGCATCCCGTTATTAAAGATGTAGCTGCAGCACTTGGTGATAAAGTGAAGGTGGTAAAAATAGATGTAGATAAAAATCAAGAACTAGCCGATGCTCTACGTATCAAAGGTCTTCCTACATTGATGATTTATAAAGAAGGGCTAATGGTTTGGAGGCAATCTGGAGAACTAGATGCCAATACTATTATTGGAATAGTTCAAGAGCAGATCTAATTCAACACCCTCTTATCGAATTATATCAAATTCAAATCCTTTTTGTTTTAGTATTGCTATGGACTTGGGTAGTGTGTATTCTAAGTTTTTGTATGCTTTTATACTATCGTGAAAAACAATTACACTTCCTGATCGTGTATTTTGTAATACATTCTCTAAACATTTTTCTGGAGTAATGCTTTGGTCGAAATCGGCACTAAGAACATCCCACATAATTATTTTGTATCCTAATTGGCGTAGTTTTTTGGACTGCGTAGTTTTTATTTTGCCATAAGGCGGACGAAATAGAAGGGAGGGTAGATTTAAAATTTTTGAGATTTCAAACTTGCACAAGTTGATGTTTTCTAAATATTCTTCAATTGAAGTTTTCCATCCGTTGCGATGATTGTAGGTGTGATTTCCTATTGTATGTCCGTTATCTATGATTCTATTAAAAAGAGCTGGATTTTTCTCGATGTTTTTTCCAATACAGAAAAAAGTAGCTTTTATTTGATGCTCTTTTAGTATGTCTAATACCCAAGAGGTGATTTCAGGTGTTGGACCATCATCAAAAGTCAAATAGATTTTATTCTCCATATTAGGAATGTCCCAAATATAGTTGTGGAAAATTCTTTTGATGAGCGAATTTGTTTTAATCCAATAGAAATTCATCTTTCAATAGTGTAATTAAACTTGGTTTAAACAAAAAATGTAGTGCCTTTTTATTAGCACTACATTTCATGAATTCAATTGATGTTATTCTTTTTTGCGCCCAAAGCGAGCAAATATTTCGATATAAGTATTAAAAGTTTTTTTGCTTTTGTTGTAATACTCAGTATCTCCACTTTCTTTCATGACTTCTAACAATCCTCTGTAACGCTCAAGGTTAGTGATAATTTCTATTCCAATGCTTGATTGCTCAGATGGATTTAATTTGGCATAATAATTAAGATTATCGGTGTATTTGCCAATAAGTTTTTCAAGTAAATTATGAGCTTTATTTTTTTCTCCTACTTCATAATACCCTTTCGCGAAAGGTTCAACTAAAGAGTAGTATCCAAATTTATCCAAAGGCATTTTTGTCATAGCCAACTCAATGATGTTTTTGGCTTTGTCTATTTTTCCTTCTGTAACTAGTTGGTCCATCAAGCGAGAAAGATTCATTCTGTATGTTAAGCTTTCTCTTCTTGTTTCTGGGTCGTGATAAATCTTGTCACTTTCGCTGTTGCCCCAATCCCATTTCATTACTTTGGCATACATGTTTTCAGTGTCAATTCTTCCCATATCCATTTGGCTTGAATCTTCAGGTAACTTGGTTTTTACCGGAACCAATTTGTAAACCATTCCTTCTAACTGAAGGTATTCTTTCATCCATAAGTAATCTTCATCATCAAAAGCTCCACCACTAAAGTAAACAGGTCTTTTCCAGTTGTTGTTAGCTATAAGGTCTAACATCATTAATCTGTTTTTGTATAATGCATTTCCTTTTATGTCAATATCAATGCTGGAAACAATAGAGTCATTTAATTTAGGATCTACTACTTTGTTTTTAATAATATTGGCTTTATCAATTGGGAATTTAATTTTATCAGTTGGGTAGAAATGAATGGTTTGTCCATTCTGCATTTCTACAGTTGATTTTGGGTTTTTTATAAATTCAATAAAATCTTTTATATCCCAACGACTTTCTGTTTTAGGAATATGGGCAACGTAATCTAGTTTGTCCCCAACATATTCATCATGTGTAAATGAAATTGGTAGCGGTGCAGATTCGTATGCTTTTCTTTTCATTTGGTCAATGTACCAATCCGTCATGAAAAGGCTTGTATTTACAATTTTTATATCGGTACGAATGCCTTCTATTTCTTGTGCATACCATAATGGGAAAGTATCATTATCCCCTATGGTGAATAAAATTGCGTTAGGATCGCATGATTCTAAATACGCTTTTGCCATTGCAGTAGCAGTATATTTTCCTGAACGATCATGATCATCCCAGTTTTGAGATGCCATAAGTACTGGAGCTGCTAATAAGCTAGCTGCTATAAGTGCTGGACCTGCAATTTTTGGAGCAAGGTATTTTTGTAAGCTTTCATATAGTGCATAAACTCCAAAACCAATCCAGATAGCAAAAACATAGAAAGAGCCTACTAAAGCATAATCTCTTTCACGTGGTTCAAAAGGTCTTTCGTTTAAGTATATTTTTAAGGCAATTCCCATAAAGAGGAAAAGAGTCAGTAAAACGTAAAAGCTTTTTCTGTCTTTGGTAGCATGATACATAATACCTATAAGGCCTAATATAAAAGGCAAAAAGAAATATACATTACGCCCTTTGTTATTCAATACATCTGAAGGTAAATTGTCTTGAGAACCTAGATGCATGCTGTCAATAAATGAAATTCCGCTTATCCAGTTTCCGTCTAAGTAGTCATATCTTCCTTGCTCATCGTTTTGTCTTCCTACAAAATTCCACATTAAATACCTCCAATACATGTAACCAAATTGGTATTCAAGCATAAAGCTAAAATTGTCTGCAGTAGTAGGTTTTTCAATGATTAAGTAGTCTCCGTAGTGTTTTAGGAAAGAAACATAGCCTTCATTGTCAATTTGTTTTTGAGCGTAAGCTTGTCTAAACTCGGCTATGGTTTTTTCAGTTTCGTTTTTTAACTGAGCGATAGCTTTGTTGTAATCTTCTTCGCTTAATTGATTTGGATCCAATCCATATTTTGCTAAATCCTCTTCATACGGATAGTCAGGATTCATTCTAAATGCTGGTGGGTTTGTAAAATTGATGTAGTTTTCTATATGATCGGTACTCCACATCCTTGGCAAAATAGTTTTTTGATTGTCGTCACTATTTTGTTCTGCGTTTTTATAATTGTTTACAATGACGTATTTGCCAGTTTTGTAGTCTCTCTCATAGTTAGGAGCTTTGTCCATGTATGGATTGTTTGGATCTAGTCCTGCAAACTTCTCTGTATATTGAGGTCCGTAGAACAAAGGGTTTACACCGTATTGTTCTCTATTATAGTAGGCAAGAACTTCGGCAGCATCCGATGGTTTGTTTTCGTTAATTACAGTGTTAGAATTGGCACGTATTGGTAACATTAACCAAGTTGAAAATCCAATTAGAATAAATAAAATACATAAAATAAGTGTATTGTACTGAACTAGATTTTTCTTGCGAGTATATTTCAATCCAAAATAAAAGAATGCAATAAGTAGCAATGTAACAAAAATGGTTCCTGAGTTAAAAGGTAATCCCATAGAATTAACCATAAAAACTTCGGTTTTACCAAAGAATGCCATTGTTAATGGGAGTAATAACTTAAAGATGAAAAGTAAAACAGAAACAACTACAATATTAGCAATGATGAAGTTTTTGACTGTTACTACTTTGTAGTTTTTAAAATAATAAAGGAAACCAATTGCAGGAATAGTTAATAAGGCCATAAAGTGAACACCAAATGACAGTCCAACTACTAGTGAAATTAATATAAGCCATTTGTCTCCTCTTGGGGTGTTCATTTCTTGTTCCCAACGTAGCCCTAACCAAAAAAGCAGTGATATCAGTAAAGATGCCATTGCGTATACTTCGGCTTCCACGGCATTAAACCAAAAGCTGTCTGAAAAAGTGTATGCCAATGACCCAACTAATGAGCTACCAAGAATAACAATAGAATTGTCTTTGTTTATTTCAGTGTATTGAGATATTATTTTCTTCAAAAGCATTGAAGAAGACCAAAACATAAATAGAATGGTAAAAGCACTTGAAAATACAGAGGTCATGTTTACCATTAATGCAATATGTTCTTTGTCTATGGCAAACATTGCGAAAAAGGCTCCAATCATTTGGAATAGTGGTGCTCCGGGTGGATGTCCAACTTCTAGTTTTGCTGCTGTAGCTATGTATTCTCCACAATCCCAAAAACTCATGGTAGGTTCAACAGTAAGAGTGTAGGTAATTAATGCGATTGAAAATGCAAACCAACCTGTAATCGTATTCCATTTATTGAAATTGAAAGATGCCATATAGTAGTTTTCTGTGTTTTTTTGTATTTATATTTTGTGTTACAAAGAAAATGTTTTTTTTTTTAATGTTTGACTCCATTATTATAATTTTATCTAAAAGAATTCAGTTTTGATAACATTTTGTTTGTTAGTATTTTAGATGGTTTTGATTTTTGAAAAGGAAATTATTTTCATTTTTTTTAAATAAAAACACGAAAAAAATTTGTGTAAACTGAATTTTGTTCTAAATTTGCACTCGCTAAGCAAAACAACAGTAGCTAAGCAAAACGGAATTGGTCTATGGTGTAATGGTAACACAACTGTTTTTGGTGCAGTCTTTCTAGGTTCGAGTCCTAGTAGACCAACGGAAAGCCCTTCAGAAATGAAGGGCTTTTTTTATGCTCTTAATTCAAGAATTGATTTCAGGGTATATTCGAGTGTTTCTTGATTATGAAACAAAAAAACCGTCTCAATGGACGGCTTCTTTTTTATTTTGCTAAAAATAGGTTTAAATTTTAAATGTGACTACGGGTCTTGAAGTGTGATTCACTAAGTCTTCAGAGATGCTTCCGTTAAAGAAGTGTATTAAAGCGGTTCTTCCGTGTGTGCATAAAGCTATTAAGTCAGCATTTTTTGCATTGGCATAATTGGTTATTCCTTTCTCTATATTTGTATCATTGTAGATTTCCATAGTATGTTCTGGCATATCGAAATCGGCTACGAAATCTTTCATTATTTTTTCGGCGGCAGAGGTGCTTTTGAAACTGTTAGGAGTACAGATCATTACTAATTTTAACTTTGCGTTAAAAAGCTTTACAAATTTGAGTAATTCATGAAAAGGTTTTTTTATTTCTTTTGAGAAATCTGATGCGAAAACTATTTTTTGAATGTTTAGATCGTCAACTTCATTTTTGATGATTAAAACAGGAACATTAGAAAGGCGTACTACTTTTTCGGTGTTGGTTCCTATAAATATTTCCTCAAATCCGGAACTTCCATGAGATCCCATGATTATTAGATCGATGTTATTGCTGTTGGAATATGAGGCTATTCCGCTATAGGCGTTGTCTAGCTGAACCACTTCTGTAATAGGGATTCCTTTTAGATAAGGACGGTTTTTAATGCTTTTTAGGATTTCTTCTGCTTTTTTTTTGAAAAGCATGATTGCTGGTATACTTGTTTCGCCAGTTATCGCATCATTTGATTGTCCGGGTAACTCTAGCATGTGTATTAAAATAATCTCTGCATTGTTTTTTTTGGCGATTTGGGCACCAGCTTCAATGGCTAGGTCAGCGTATTTAGAAAAGTCGGTGGGAATTAGTATTCTTTTCATAGTAGTTTTGGTTTTTTATAGATACTTTAAAGATATAATTTTTTTTAATAGTAATCAATTTTTTTTGATTTATAAAAAAACACTATATTTGCACCGTTATTTATTAAAACTTGAATAATGAGGGGACGTTAGTCCCCTCTTTTTATAAAGATATGACATTCAAAGAAAAAGTATTAGCGGCATTAGAAGAAGCGCTTCTGGAAAAGCCATCGATTTTTTTAATTGATCTCACCATTACGGATGCTTTTAAGATTATCATAGGTGTTGATGGAGATAATGGAGTGATTTTGCAAGACTGTATTGATATTAGTCGTGCTGTAGAGGGCAACTTAGACAGAGAAGAGCAAGATTTCTCTTTAGAAGTAGCATCAGTTGGTGTAGGTTCGCCATTAAAGTTGATCAGACAATACAAAAAAAATATAGGAAGAACGTTAATCGTTAAGACTGCAACAGAAAATATTGAAGCAGAATTAGTTGAAGCTAATGATCTTTTTATAATTTTGTCTTGGAAAGCTAGAGAAGCCAAAAAAATAGGTAAAGGAAAAGAAACAGTTCAAAAAGAATTACAAATTCCTTACACAGATATTAAAGAAGCAATTGTTACAGTAACATTTTAATTAAAGAATTCGCATGGAAAATTTAGCATTAATCGATTCATTTTCAGAGTTTAAAGATGATAAACTTATTGATCGTGTAACGCTTATGGCAATTTTGGAAGATGTATTTAGAAATGCATTGAAGAAAAAATACGGTTCAGATGATAATTTCGATATCATTATAAATCCTGATAAAGGAGATATGGAGATATGGAGAAGAAGAGTAATCGTTGCTGACGAGGATTTGGATTTTGAAAATGAAGAAATAACGCTTACTGAAGCAAGAAAAATTGAATCTGATTTTGAAATTGGTGAAGAAGTTTCTGAGGAAGTGAAATTAATAGATTTAGGAAGAAGAGCAATATTAGCTTTACGCCAAAATTTAATATCTAAAATACACGAACACGATAATACTAATCTTTATAAGCAATTTAAAGATATTATTGGCGATATTTACACTGCAGAAGTGCATCACGTACGTCCTAGAGTGGTTATTTTGGTTGATGATGAAGGAAATGAGATTGTTTTGCCAAAAGAAAAACAAATACCTTCGGATTTCTTCCGTAAAGGAGATAATGTTAGAGGAATAATTGAAAGTGTTGAGCTAAAAGGTAATAAACCTCAGATTATAATGTCTAGAACTTCTGAAAAGTTCTTGGAAAAATTATTTGAACAAGAAATTCCTGAAGTTTTTGACGGTTTAATTATGGTTAAAAATGTAGTGAGAATTCCTGGTGAAAAAGCAAAAGTAGCCGTAGATTCTTATGATGACAGAATTGATCCAGTAGGAGCTTGTGTAGGAATGAAAGGTTCTCGTATTCACGGAATTGTTCGTGAGTTAGGAAATGAGAATATTGATGTAATTAATTATACAAATAATATTCAGTTGTATATTACAAGAGCGTTGAGCCCTGCGAAAGTTTCATCTATCAAAATTAATGAAGAAACGAAAAGAGCAGAAGTGTTTTTGAAATTAGAAGAAGTTTCAAAAGCAATCGGTAGAGGCGGACATAATATTAGATTGGCAGGGCAATTAACCGGGTACGAGTTAGATGTTATTCGTGAAGGAGATGTTGCTGGTTCTATATCTGATGATGATGATGTTGAATTAACAGAGTTTTCAGACGAGATAGAAGAATGGGTAATTGAAGAATTTGCAAAAATTGGTTTGGATACAGCAAGAAGTATTTTAAACCAAGATGTTGAAGATTTAGTTAGAAGAACTGATCTAGAAGAAGAAACAATTCTAGATGTAATTAGAATATTGAAGGAAGAATTTGATAGTTAGTTAACTATTAATTCCTCGCTTAAAATAAATTTCTGTTATATATTTGAAGAAAATACAAAGCAGAACAACGAATAAGGTAATATTAAAAAGATTTTATGTCTGAAGAGAGAATTATTAGAATAAACAAGGTTTTAAGGGAATTAAATATTTCGTTAGAAAGAGCTGTGGATTATCTAAAAGATAAGGGAATTGCTATTGAAGCAAATCCAAACGCTAAAATTTCTGACCAGGAATTTAATATCCTACAAAGTCAGTTTGCAGGCGACAAGGGGAATAAAGAAGCTTCAAAAGAAGTAGGGGAAGAGAAAAGGAAAGAAAAAGAAGCTTTGCGTGTTGAGCGAGAAAAAGAAGTTGAAGATAAACGCAAACTTGAGGAAGACCGACTGAAACAACAGGAAGTTATCAAAGCAAGAGCTGTTTTGTCAGGTCCTGTTCAAGTTGGAAAAATTGATCTTAATCCTAAGAAACCTGCTGTAGCTCCTGCTCCCGTTATTGCTGAGAAAGAGATTGCTCCTAAAGACGTAATTCAAGAAGAAAAGCCTGTTCAAAAAGAAGTTGTTCAAAAAGAAGTTATTCAGAAAGAGACGCCTGTTGAAAAACCAATAGCTAAAGAGCCTTCAGTAGATAAACCGATTGCTGAAAAGCCTGTTTCAGAAGAAAAAGAGGTTAGTAAAGTTGAAAAACCAGTAGTTGTCTCTGATAAAAAAGCAGAAACTCCTGCTGATGAAACTCCTGCAGAGGAATCTATCACTACTCAGTATCAAAAACTTACTGGAGCAACTTTGACTGGTCAAGTTATTGATTTATCTCAATTTAATAAGCCTAAGAAGAAAAAAGAAGAGCCAAAAATTACTCCTAATAAACCAGGTACACCAGGTGCAGCAGGAGCTAATAGTGCAAATAAAAATAAACGCAAAAGAATTGCTCCAAAGCCAGGTGCGCCTAGACCGCCTGCAGTTCCTGGAGCACCAAATCCTAATAAGATTACTCCAAATACAACTGGTGGTGGTTTTAATGCAAACAGAAGTGCAAGACCTGGTTTCGTTAAAGGAAACAGACCGGCTATTGTAGCAAAAGTTGAGCCAACAGAAGAGGAAGTTAAAAACCAAATCCGTGAAACTCTTGAGAAACTTCAAGGTAAAGGAGGTAAATCTAAAGCGGCAAAATATAGAAGAGATAAAAGAGATACACACCGTCAGAAATCCGATGATGAGCAAAGAGCTTTAGACGAAGGAAGTAAAACGATAAAAGTTACTGAATTTGTTACTGTAGGTGAAATTGCAATTATGATGGATGTGCCAATTACAAAAGTAATTGGAACGTGTATGTCGTTAGGGATCATGGTTACCATGAATCAAAGACTTGATGCAGAAACATTAACTATTGTTGCCGATGAGTTTGGTTATGAAGTTGAGTTTATCACAGTTGATATTGAAGAAGCAATTCAAGTTGTAGAAGATAAAGAAGAAGATTTAGTTACAAGAGCGCCTATCGTTACCGTAATGGGGCACGTTGACCACGGTAAAACATCTTTACTGGATTATATTCGTAAAGAAAATGTTATTGCGGGTGAGTCAGGAGGAATTACGCAACATATTGGAGCGTATGGAGTGACTCTTGATAACGGTCAAAAAATAGCGTTCTTAGATACACCTGGTCACGAAGCGTTTACAGCGATGCGTGCACGTGGAGCTCAAGTTACCGATATTGCTATTATCGTGGTGGCTGCCGATGATGATATTATGCCACAAACCAAAGAAGCTATTTCTCATGCACAAGCTGCTGGGGTGCCAATTATATTTGCAATCAATAAAATTGACAAGCCAAATGCGAATGTTGAGAAGATTAAGGAGCGTTTGGCAGGTATGAATTTACTTGTTGAAGATTGGGGAGGAAAAATTCAATCACACGATATTTCTGCAAAAGTGGGAACAGGGGTGAAAGAATTGTTGGAAAAAGTGTTGTTAGAAGCTGAAATTCTTGACTTGAAAGCAAATCCAAATAAAGTGGCTCAAGGAACAGTTGTTGAGGCATTTTTAGATAAAGGTAAAGGATATGTTTCTACTATATTAGTTCAACAAGGAACTCTTAGAATTGGAGATTATATGTTGGCTGGAAAACATCATGGTAAAATTAAAGCCATGCATGATGAAAGAGGGAATACGGTAAAAGAAGCTGGTCCTTCAACTCCAGTATCAGTTCTAGGTCTAGACGGTGCTGCAACTGCGGGTGATAAATTCAATGTTTTTGAAGACGAAAAAGAGGCAAAACAAATTGCGGCAAAACGTTCTCAATTAATGCGTGAACAATCAGTTCGTACGCAACGTCACATCACATTAGATGAAATTGGACGAAGAATAGCATTAGGTCAGTTTAAAGAATTGAATATTATTCTTAAAGGAGACGTGGATGGTTCTGTTGAGGCATTGTCTGATTCGTTCTCTAAATTATCTACAGATGAGATTCAAATCAATATTATTCATAAAGGAGTAGGGGCAATTACAGAAACTGATGTTATGTTGGCTTCAGCTTCAGATGCTATCATTATCGGATTTAATGTTCGTCCTGCAGGAAATGCTAGACAGTTGGCAGATAAGGAAGAAATTGATATACGTTATTACTCTATTATCTATGCAGCTATCGATGACTTGAAAGATGCGATGGAAGGTATGTTGGCTCCAGAAATGAAAGAAGAAGTGCTTGGTACTGCTGAAATCAGAGAGTTATTCAAAATTTCTAAAGTTGGTACTATCGCAGGTTGTATGGTTATGGATGGTAAAATCCTTAGAAATGCAAAAATCAGAATTGTCCGTGATGGGGTAGTAGTTCATGAAGGTGAGCTGATTGCATTGAAACGTTTCAAAGATGATGTTAAAGAAGTTTCTAAAGGATATGATTGCGGTATTCAAATTAAAGGCTACAATGATATCGAAGAAAGAGATATTATTGAAGCTTACCATGAAGTAGCTATTAAAAAGAAATTAAAATAGTATTTCAAAATATTTTTAAAATTTTAAAATCCCAATTCGTTGGGATTTTTTTATACATTACAATCTGATTTGTAAAATGAAGTCTGTTGTTGTGTTTCGCTAAAAATTAATTGTTACTTGGTTGTATAGTTTTTGGCTATATAATTAGATTTAAATCTAAAATTCAAAAGCAAGAGAGACCTAGCTTTGAATATAAAAATAAAACATCATGTATGAGTGTTAATAGAATCGGTATTCTTGGCGCGATGCCTGAAGAGATAAACGGAATTGTTTCTTTGCTTAAGGATAAGCAAGAAATTGTAAAAGGAATGCGTACCTATTATGTGGGTACAATAAATGATATAGAGGTAGTAGTTGTTTTTTCTAGGTGGGGTAAAGTGGCTTCGGCAACTACTGTTACGCATTTAATTGTAGAATTTGGGATCTCCCAGTTGTATTTTATAGGTGTTGCTGGCTCGGTTAGTTTGGATTTAGCAATAGGAGATATAGTTGTTGCGAGTAGTTTAGTGCAACACGATATGGATGCGCGACCAATAGTGAAACAATTTGAAATTCCATTATTGGGTAAAGTAGAATTGTATCCTCCGAAAGAGTTATTGGAAAGGTCATTTTATGAAATGAAGAAACTAGAAAGTAGTTCAAGTTTGTTGCAGTTGATTTCAATGGAACAACAGGAAAACTTTTCTATCTCAAATCCAAAAGTTTTTCTGGGTAAAATTGCAAGTGGGGATAAGTTTTTTGCTAATAACAATGAAAAAGAAAGTCTTCTGAAATTACTTCCCGATGTATTATGTGTTGAAATGGAGGGTGCTGCGGTTGCTCAAGTATGTTTTGAATACAATATTCCATATGTAATTATTCGAACGATCTCGGATGCGGCAAATGAGTCGTCGCATGTTGATTTTAAAGAGTTTGTTGGGCAGGTTGCCTCTAGATTTGGAATTGCAATTATTAAGGCTTTAGTGAAATAATAGACAGTTTCTAGTGATTTTAGAATATATAAGATTTTCTGTAGATAACACCTATTGATAGGTTTTTTATTGGGTTTTGGCTATTTTAAAAAAGCTTTTTCTTGTTATAATTGGTGTATAAATACTTTTATGATTAAAAAAAATGTAAATTGCAGAAAATTTGCTGAAAAATGATGTTAGTTTACATAAATGATAGTAAATAAAAAAAGAGCCATTTTGAATTTTAAATTCAAAATGGCTCTTTTTTTATTTACTCGGCTTGATTAAAAATACGGTTTTGTATTTTTTTCGGATATCGACAAGATTGCGTTCGGCTTCCATTCTTGTCCTAAAATTACCAACCCAAACTTTATAATTTGGAGTGTTAAAGATTATAGTCCCGTCTATGTTTTTGAATTCTTGTTTGAATTCATTTAAGGTTTTTTTGGCAGTTTCACTTGAGCCATTAAATATTTGAATTTTGTAACGGTCTGTGTAAGGTAAATTGGAATTTATTTTTCTTTTTTCGTTTAACAGTTGTTCGAATTTTGGGTCTTGATTTACGGTCAAATTTTGGTTTTGTGCTTTTAGGCTATTACTGCAAAAAAATAGGATTGTGCAGAGAGACAGTGATTTTAGGGTTCTTAAAATTCTCATAATGTGATTGTTTATAATGCAAAAATAGCATTTAATGAGTAAATGAAAGTTAGAAACCTTATTTAGATTAAATATAAATTATAATTAAGATTATTTTAAGTTTTGAGAATAGTTCTTAAGTCGTATTTTTGTCGAAATTTTAAAATATAGATTCGTTTGTTGTTTAATATTTATATGCAATAAACGGGTAAGTTTTAGTAGATAATCATTATACTATATGGAAAAGGTGGGTAACCATAATTCGATTTCAAGGAAATTAATCTTAAGCTTAGCGTTAATGTTAAGTGTTTCCTTAACTTCTTTTGCGCAAGATGCAGCCCCTGCTGCAGATGCTACAACTTCAGCTGCTCCAGCTGCTGCTACAGGTGGTGGTGATGCTGCAAAAGGTAAAGAACTTTTTAATGCAAATTGTGCTGCATGTCACAAATTAGATGCTAAATCTACTGGGCCAGCACTAAGAGATGTTATTTCAAGACATGATATTTCTTGGATATACAAGTGGGTTCATAATAGTTCTGATTTGATTAAATCTGGCGATGCTGCCGCTGTAAAAGTTTTTGAAGAAAACAATAAAATCCCTATGACAAGTTTTCCTCAATTGTCTGAAGGGGATATTGATAATATTATAGCTTATACTTCTGAGCCAAAAGCTGATGCTGCTGCTGCAACACCGGCGGCTGGTACTGCTGCTACTGCAAAAGATGCTTCGCAAGAAGGAGGTATTTCTAATAATGTGATATTAGGTGCTTTGTCATTGGTAATGGCAATACTTATTGTAATGTTGGTTTTAGTTAACAAAGTTTTAAGAAAAGTTGCTTTGGCTAACGGTATTGAAGTTGCTTCAAAAGAACCATCAATGCCAATCTGGAAAGCTTTTGTTAAGAACCAGTTTTTAGTTTTGGTAGCTGCAATATTAATGTTGTTGTCTGGAGCTTATTTCGTATATGGTTTCTTTATGCAGGTTGGAGTTGATCAAAATTATCAGCCAATTCAGCCTATACATTACTCACATAAGATTCACGCAGGAGATAACGAGATTAACTGTAAATATTGTCACTCAGCTGCTCGTGTAAGTAAAACTGCAGGTATTCCTTCATTGAATGTTTGTATGAACTGTCATAAAAGTATTAGCGAAGTTGCTGAAACTACAGCTACGCCAGAGTACAGTAAAGCTTTTTACGATGCTCAAATTCAAAAGCTATATAAAGCTGTGGGTTGGGATGCTGCTTCACAATCGTATACAGGAAAAACTGAGCCTGTAAAATGGGTTCGTATTCATAATCTTCCTGATTTTGTTTACTTTAACCACTCTCAACACGTTACTGTTGCGGGTATAGAGTGTCAAACATGTCATGGACCTGTTCAAGAGTTTGAGATTATGAAACAATTCTCTCCATTAACAATGGGATGGTGTGTAAACTGTCATAGAAAAACAGATGTTAAAATGGAAGGAAATGAATACTATACTAAGATTCATGAAGAGCTTTCTAAAAAATATGGTGTAGATAAATTGACCGCTGCTCAAATGGGTGGATTAGAATGCGGTAAATGTCACTACTAAAAGGTTTAAAGTCTTAAGTTTCAAGTTGTAATTATTATAACTTGAAACTTGAAGCAAAATAAACTTGAAACTAAAAAGAAATTATTAAGATTAATATTTATATATAATATGTCATCAAACAAAAAATACTGGAAAAGTGTTGAAGAGCTAGACGGAAATAGTTCTATTGTTGAGGCGCTTAGAAATAACGAATTTGTTGAAGAAATTCCTACTGATGAGTTTTTAGGAAATGAAGCGGCTTTGTCTTCTTCTTCAACTACACGTCGTGACTTTTTAAAGTACGTTGGTTTTAGTACAGCGGCAGCATCTCTTGCTGCTTGTGAAGGTCCCGTGCATTTGTCGATTCCTTACGTGTTACAACCTGAACAAATTATTCCTGGAGTAGCAGATTATTATGCAACTTCTGTTTTTGATGGTTTTGATTTTGCAAACCTTTTGGTAAAAACCCGTGAAGGTCGTCCAATCAAAATTGAAAATAATACTATCGCTGGAGCAAAATTTGCTGCTAATGCTAGAGTTCATGCTTCGATATTATCATTATATGATAGTATGCGTTTGAAAGAGCCTAAGTTAGATGGTAAAAATGCTGCTTGGTCAACGGTTGATTCAAAAATAAAATCTAGTATTGTTGATGCTAAAGCAAAAGGAGGTCAAGTAGTGTTATTGACAAACACATTAGCAAGCCCATCTACTGAAAGATTAATTGCTGATTTTGTTGCTAAAAATCCTAATGCTAAACATGTAATATATGATGCTGTTTCTTCTTCAGAAGCTTTAGATGCTTTTGAAACTGTTTATGGAGAAAGAGCTTTAGTAGATTATGATTTTTCAAAAGCCTCTTTAATCGTTTCTGTTGGAGCTGATTTCCTTGGAGATTGGCAAGGTGGAGGATATGATACTGGTTATGCACAAGGTAGAATTCCGAAAAACGGAAAAATGTCTCGTCATTTCCAATTAGAAGCTAATATGACTTTATCTGGTGCTGCTGCTGATAAGCGTGTTGCGATGTCAACTGCTAATCAAAAACAAGCATTAGTTCTTATTTATAATATTATTACCGGATCATCTGTTGCAACTAATTTAGATGCAGCTTATAAAGCAGAAGTTACAAAAGCGGCTCAACAATTAAAAGCAGCTGGTTCAAAAGGCCTTCTTGTGTCTGGTATTCAAGATAAAAATGCTCAATTATTGGTTTTAGCTATCAATCAAGTATTGACTAGTGAAGCTTTTACTACTTCTGGTACAAGACAAATCCGTAAAGGATCTAATGAAAAAGTAGCTCAATTAGTAAAAGATATGAATGCAGGAAGTGTTCATACTTTAATCATGAGTGGTGTTAACCCAGTTTATACTTTAGCAGATAGTAAATCATTTGTTGAAGGATTGAAAAAGGTTAAAACATCGGTTTCATTGTCTCTTAAAGAAGACGAAACAGCTTCGTTAGCTACAATTGCTGCGCCAGTTCCTCATTATTTGGAAGCTTGGGGTGATTTAGCATTAACAAAAGGAACTTATAGTATTACTCAACCTACTATACGTCCATTATTTAATACAAAACAATTTCAAGATATTTTATTGTCTTTAAACGGTATTCCTGGAACTTACTACGATTACTTGAAAGCATTTTCATCTTCAATAATTGCAGGTACAACATGGAATAAAGTTTTACATGATGGAGTTTTTGTAGGGGCAATTCCTGCTGCAAGCGCTGGTACTGCTGATTATAGTGGGGCAGCAAATGCTTTGGCTCAAGCTAAACCAGTTACTACCGAATTAGTATTATATACTAAAACAGGTATGGGAGATGGTCAACAAGCTAATAATCCATGGTTACAAGAGTTTCCAGATCCATTGACAAGAGTTTCTTGGGATAATTATGTTACTGTTTCTAATGCTGATGCTAAGAAATGGAATTTAACTAATGAAATTGTTGCTAACGGTGGTTTGAACGGTAGTTATGCTAATTTGACTGTTAACGGTGTAAAATTAGAAAACGTTCCTGTAATTGTTCAACCAGGTCAAGCTGTTGGTACAGTTGGTATGGCTTTAGGATATGGTCGCAAAGCTGCTTTGAAAGAAGAAATGCAGGTAGGTATTAATGCTTACGCTATATATGCTGGATTCAATAGTGTACAGTCTGTTACAATTGAAAAAGCAAAAGGAGAGCACGAATTTGCTTGTGTTCAAGGTCAGAAAACATTGATGGGTAGAGGTGATATTATTAAAGAAACTTCTTTAGAGATATTCAATACCAAAGATGCTGAGATATGGAATGAAAAACCAGAAGTTTCTTTAGATCATAAAGAAGTAAAAACTACAACTGTAGATTTATGGGGTTCATTCGATCGTTCTACAGGACATCATTTTAATTTATCTATTGATTTGAATGCTTGTACAGGATGTGGTGCTTGTGTAATTGCATGTCACGCTGAAAACAACGTTCCTGTAGTAGGTAAATCAGAAGTAAGAAGAAGTAGAGATATGCACTGGTTGCGTATTGATAGATATTATTCTTCTGAAAGTACATTTGAAGGAGACAACGAAAGAAGTGAGAATATCGCTGGATTGTCTAGTTCATTATCTACTTTCAATGAAATGGAAAAAGCTGGAGATAATCCACAAGTTTCTTTCCAACCAGTAATGTGTCAACATTGTAATCACGCTCCTTGTGAGACTGTTTGTCCTGTTGCTGCAACTTCACACGGTCGTCAAGGCCAAAACCAAATGGCTTATAACAGATGTGTTGGTACTCGTTACTGTGCTAACAACTGTCCTTATAAAGTACGTCGTTTCAACTGGTTCTTATACAACAAAAACAGTGAATTTGATTATCATATGAATGATGATCTAGGACGTATGGTTTTAAATCCAGATGTAAACGTTCGCTCTCGTGGAGTAATGGAGAAATGTTCTATGTGTATTCAAATGACACAAGCGACTATTTTGAAAGCTAAAAACGAAGGAAGAACTGTAAAAGATGGTGAATTCCAAACAGCTTGTTCAAATGCTTGTTCTAGTGGAGCAATGGTATTTGGAGACGTGAATGATAAAGAAGCTGCTGTTACTAAATTAGCAGAAGACGAAAGAAGTTATCATTTATTAGAGCATGTTGGTACAAGACCAAATGTTGTATATCACGTTAAAGTTAGAAATACCTAGTACAAAAATTATTAATTAAGAATCAAATAAAGGATTATGTCGTCTCACTACGAAGCAGCCATTAGAAAACCCTTAGTTATAGGTGATAAGTCTTATCACGATATAACTGTTGATGTAGCCGCACCTATAGAAGGTAAAGCAAATAAACAATGGTGGATTGTATTTACAATTGCATTAACAGCTTTCCTTTGGGGATTAGGCTGTATTATATACACAGTGTCTACAGGTATTGGTACTTGGGGATTAAACAAAACAGTAGGTTGGGCTTGGGATATTACTAACTTCGTTTGGTGGGTTGGTATTGGTCACGCAGGAACTCTTATCTCTGCTGTACTTTTATTATTCCGTCAACGATGGAGAATGGCGATTAACCGTTCTGCAGAGGCGATGACAATCTTCTCTGTAATTCAGGCAGGTTTATTCCCAATTATTCACATGGGACGTCCATGGTTAGCATATTGGGTATTACCAATTCCAAACCAGTTCGGATCTCTTTGGGTGAATTTTAACTCTCCATTACTTTGGGACGTATTCGCGATTTCAACTTATCTTTCAGTGTCATTAGTTTTCTGGTGGACTGGTTTATTACCTGACTTTGCAATGTTACGTGATAGAGCTATCACACCTTTCAACAAAAGAATTTATTCTATACTAAGTTTTGGATGGAGCGGTAGAGCTAAAGATTGGCAACGTTTCGAAGAAGTTTCATTAGTTCTTGCAGGTCTTGCAACTCCACTTGTACTTTCTGTACATACTATCGTATCGATGGACTTTGCTACTTCTGTTATTCCAGGATGGCATACTACAATTTTCCCTCCATACTTCGTTGCTGGAGCGGTATTCTCAGGATTCGCAATGGTAAATACGTTGCTTATCATTATGAGAAAAGTTTCTAACCTTGAAGCTTACATCACAATTCAACATATCGAATTGATGAATATAGTAATCATGATTACTGGATCTATAGTTGGTGTTGCTTATATTACTGAGTTATTCATCGCTTGGTATTCAGGAGTAGAATATGAACAATATGCATTTTTAAATAGAGCTACTGGACCTTACTGGTGGGCATATTGGGCAATGATGACTTGTAACGTATTTTCTCCACAGTTCATGTGGTTCAAAAAATTAAGAACAAGTATTATGTTTTCTTTCATTATTTCAATTGTTGTAAATATTGGAATGTGGTTTGAAAGATTTGTAATTATCGTTACTTCTTTACATAGAGATTATTTACCATCTTCATGGACAATGTTCTCTCCTACATTTGTTGATATTGGTATTTTCATCGGAACAATAGGTTTCTTCTTTGTACTTTTCTTATTGTACGCTAGAACATTCCCTGTTATAGCACAAGCCGAGGTTAAAACTATATTGAAAGCTACTGGAGAAAATTATATTAAAGAAAGAGCTAATAAAAATTCACATCATGAGTAATAAAGTTATATACGCCATTTATAATGACGATGATATTTTGATGGATGCCGTAAAAAAAACACGTGCGGCTCATCATCATATTGAAGAAGTTTTTACCCCTTTTCCAGTTCACGGATTGGATAAAGCAATGGGACTTGCACCAACTAGATTAGCAATTTGCGCTTTTATATATGGTTTGTGTGGATTGTCTTTTGGAACTTGGATGATGAATTTTATTATGATTCAAGATTGGCCTCAAGATATTGGTGGTAAACCAAGTTTTAGTTATATTGATAATATGCCATCTTTTGTGCCTATTATGTTTGAAGAGACTGTATTTTTTGCTGCTCACTTAATGGTAATTACTTTTTATATGAGAAGTAGATTGTGGCCTTTTAAAGAAGCTGAAAATCCGGATGTAAGAACAACAGACGACCACTTTTTGATGGAAGTAGCTGTTAATAACAATGAAGAAGAATTGATTTCTTTTTTTGAAGGTACTGGTGCAGTAGAAGTTAAAGTAATCGATAAGCATTAATTATAGATATGAAAAGTTTATATAAAATAACACTTTTATTTGGTTTAATGATTTTAGTTGCATCATGTCATAACGATGCTAACCCAAATTATCAATATTTTCCAAATATGTATGAAGCGGTGAGTGCTGAAACGTACTCTGCGTCGCCAGTCGATGTATTTAAAAACGGTAAAGAAGGTCAACTTCCAGCTGTTGGTACTATAAATAGAGGTTTTGAGCCTTTTGAATATGAAAATACTCCAGAAGGATATGCGTTAGCAAAAGCTAACTTGAAATCTCCTTTAGATTCACTAGATAGAAATTCAGATAAAGGAAAAGAATTATTTGAAATCTATTGTATTAGTTGTCATGGTGCAGCTGGAGATGGTAAAGGTAAATTAGTTGAAAGAGAAAAATTTCTTGGTGTTCCTAACTATAAAGACAGAGAAATTACTGAAGGAAGTATTTTCTTTGTTGAGACTTATGGTTTAAATGCTATGGGTTCACATGCTAATCAAATGAGTGCTCACGAACGTTGGTTGGTTGCTGACTATGTTCTTAAACTAAAAGCACAATAATAATTGTTGAACTAACTGATCGTAATAGATATGTATACATTTTCAAGTAAATTAAAAACTTTTTCTTTAGTCTTAATGGCCGTTGGTCTTTTAGGAATTGGATATGGTTTTTTAACTGCACCTAAAGACATTCAAGAAGTTGAAAAAATACTCGCTGCAGATGCTCATGGTAGTCATCATGAAGCTAGTAGTGAATCTGAAGGAGCACACGCGGTTTCTGCAGAATCAAAAGTTAAAGCAGATGCTGAACACAATGAGCACTTAACTCATGTTTTGCACCAATTAAAAAATAAACCATGGTCTGCATTATATGTGGCTTGTATATTTTTTATGTTGCTTTCTTTGGGAACATTAGCATTTTATGCTATTCAACAAGTAGCACAAGCAGGTTGGTCTCCTGTATTATTTAGAGTTATGCAAGGGATTACGGCTTACTTACCTGTAGGTTCTGTAATTTTCTTCATCATATTAGTACTTTGTGGCTTACACTTTAACCATTTGTTTATTTGGTTAGATCCTGAAGTAGTAAAACATGATGAAATTATTCAAACAAAATCAGGTTACTTGAACTTTCCTTTTTGGATTGTTAGAGCTGTAGTATTTTTGTTGGGATGGAACTTGTACCGTCATTTTTCAAGAAAAAATTGTTTAGCTCAAGATGAGTCAAATGACAATAGCTTTTACAAAAAGAATTTTAATTATTCTGCTGGATTCTTAGTTTTCTTTATCGTTTCAGAATCTATTATGTCTTGGGACTGGATTATGTCAATCGATCCACACTGGTTTAGTACTTTGTTTGGATGGTACGTATTTGCTAGTTTCTTCGTAAGTGGTATCACCATGATTGCAATGGTTACTATATACTTAAAATCAAGAGGATATTTAGAAAATGTAAATTCTAGCCATATTCATGATTTAGCTAAGTTTATGTTTGGTATTAGTGTATTTTGGACTTACTTATGGTTCTCTCAATTTATGTTAATATGGTATGCTAATATTCCTGAGGAGATTACTTATTTCATAACAAGAATTCAAGTTTATAACTTACCTTTCTTTGGTGCTGTTGTTATGAACTTCTTATTCCCGGTTTTAATTTTAATTAATACTGATTTTAAACGAATTACTTGGGTTTTAGTTATGGCTGGTATTGTGATATTATTAGGTCACTATGTTGACTTCTTTAATATGATTATGCCTGGTACAGTTGGAAGTAGTTGGTTTATTGGTGTTTCAGAAATTGCATCAGTTTTATTCTTTCTTGGATTATTTATTTTTGTTGTCTTCACAGCATTAACTAAAGCTCCTTTATTACCAAAAAGAAATCCTTATATAGAAGAGAGTAAACATTTTCATTATTAATATTTAAAGAGATAAACAGATGACAAGTTTGTTGGTAATTATAGTTTTAGTTTTATTGGCTGTTGCTTTATGGCAATTGACGAAGATATTCGATCTAACTCAAGTTGGTTCGAGTTCGGACAATTCTCAAGTTGCAACCAATGATGATAACAATGTGCAAGGATATTTGATGTTTGGTTTTTTAGCTTTCATCTATATTTTTACAATTTACGGTGTATTTACTTGGGGATCTTTAGTTCTTCATACACCAGCTTCAGAACATGGTGCTCTTATCGATGGTCTGATGAATATTACTTGGGTATTAATATTTATAGTTCAGGCTATTACTCAGGTATTGTTACATTATTTTGCTTTTAAATATAGAGGTAAGAAAGATCAAAAAGCGTTATACTTCGCTGATAACAATAAGTTGGAAGCAATTTGGAGTGTTATCCCTGCTGTTGTTTTGGCTGGTTTGATTCTTTACGGTCTTTATGCTTGGACAAACATTATGTTTGTTGATGAAGATGATGATACAATTGTAGTTGAGTTATACGCTCAACAATTTAAATGGACTGCAAGATACGCTGGTGCTGATAATGTTTTAGGTAAAGCTAATGTGAGATTGATTGAAGGAGTTAATACTTTAGGTGTTGATTTATCAGATCCATATGCTCAAGATGATATCGTAGTTTCAGAATTGCATATTCCAAAAGGGAAAAAGGTGCATTTCAAAATGCGTTCTCAAGATGTTTTACACTCTGCTTATTTCCCTTATTTTAGAGCTCAAATGAACTGTGTTCCAGGTATGGTAACTGAATTCGCTTTTACTCCAATTTATACTACTGCAGAATATCAAGCTATGCCATATATGGTTGAAAAAGTAGCTAAAATAAACGCTATAAGATCTAAGAAAAGCGTTGAGCTTGTTGCTAAAGGTGAAGCTGCTTTAGATCCTTACACTTTTGATTATTTATTATTATGTAATAAAATTTGTGGAGCATCTCATTATAACATGCAAATGAAAGTTGTAGTAGATACACCAGAAGATTACAAAAAATGGTTGAGTGACAAAGCAACTTTGGTTAGTGAAGTTAAAGCTGCAAATGCTACTCCAGAACCAGTTGAAGGTGGGGTTAAATCTGATTCTACTAAATCAAAAGATACTGCAGCTGTTGCTAAAATAGCGATGAAATAATTATTAAGAAAATTTAAAGTATAAATATATGTCAGCAGAAGGTCACGATCACGGACTAGATCACGAACACGAACACCACCATAAAGACACTTTCATTACTAAATATATTTTTAGTATTGATCATAAAATGATTGCCAAACAATATCTGATAACAGGTATTATTATGGGAGTAATTGGTGTAACTATGTCTTTGCTTTTTAGAATGCAATTGGCTTGGCCAGAGGAGTCTTTCAAGATTTTCAATATATTACTTGGTGATAAATGGGCTCCAAACGGAGTTATGGCTAATGATATTTACTTGTCTTTGGTTACTATACATGGTACCATAATGGTATTCTTTGTGTTGACAGCAGGATTAAGTGGAACTTTTAGTAATTTACTTATTCCATTGCAAATTGGAGCTCGAGATATGGCTTCCGGTTTTATGAATATGATCTCTTATTGGTTATTCTTCTTGTCAAGTGTAATCATGGTATGTTCTTTATTTATTGAGTCAGGACCTGCAAATGCTGGTTGGACAATTTATCCTCCTTTGAGTGCTTTACCACAAGCTATTTCTGGTTCTGGATTGGGAATGACTTTATGGTTGGTTTCTATGGCTGTATTCATTGCTTCATCTTTAATGGGATCTTTGAATTATGTAGTTACAGTAATTAATCTTAGAACAAAAGGAATGTCTATGACAAGATTGCCACTTACAATTTGGGCTTTCTTTATTACTGCAATTATTGGTATTGTTTCTTTCCCAGTATTATTATCTGCAGCTTTATTGTTGATTTTTGATAGAAGCTTCGGAACTTCTTTCTTTTTGTCTGATATTTATATTGCTGGTGAAGTATTACATTACCAAGGAGGTTCGCCAGTTCTTTTTGAGCACTTGTTCTGGTTCTTGGGGCACCCTGAGGTTTACATCGTAATCTTACCTGCATTAGGTATTACTTCAGAAATTATTGCAACAAACTCTCGTAAACCAATCTTTGGTTACAGAGCGATGATCATGTCAATTATTGCAATTGCATTTTTATCTACAATTGTATGGGGTCACCACATGTTTATTTCAGGTATGAATCCATTTTTAGGTTCTGTATTTACCTTTACAACATTGTTGATTGCGATTCCATCTGCTGTAAAAGCATTTAACTATATTACTACTCTTTGGAAAGGTAATCTTCAAATGAATCCAGCTATGTTGTTCTCAATTGGTTTGGTTTCTACTTTCATCACTGGAGGTTTAACAGGGATTATTCTTGGGGATAGTACATTAGATATCAACGTTCACGATACTTATTTCGTAGTTGCTCACTTCCACTTAGTAATGGGTATTTCTGCTCTTTATGGAATGTTTGCTGGTATTTACCACTGGTTCCCTAAAATGTTCGGAAGAATGTTGAACAAAAACTTAGGTTATGTACACTTTTGGGTAACTGCAATCTGTGCTTATGGTGTATTCTTCCCAATGCACTTTATCGGATTAGCTGGTTTACCAAGACGTTATTATACAAATACAAACTTCCCATTGTTCGATGATTTGCAAAATGTGAACGTATTGATTACAACTTTCGCCTTAATTGGTGGAGCTTTCCAATTAGTATTTTTGTATAACTTCTTTACTAGTATTTTCTACGGTAAAAAAGCAGTTCAAAATCCATGGAAATCAAATACTCTTGAGTGGACTACACCAGTTGAGCACATTCATGGTAACTGGCCAGGAGAAATTCCTCACGTACACCGTTGGCCTTATGATTACAGTAATCCTGGTCACGAAGAGGATTTTGTACCACAAACCGTACCAATGAAAGAAGGTGAAGTAGTATTACATCACTAATATCTCAAAATTATATAAATGCCTTTCAATCTTGAAAGGCATTTTTTTTATAGAATGATTACTTTTTTTATCTTTATCCAATGAATGCAAACTTAGATCCAACAAATAATAACTTCAGCTCTGAAGAACTCGATATCGAAAAAAGATTGAGACCTTTGTCTTTTAGCGATTTTGCTGGGCAAGATCAAGTCTTGGAAAATCTTAAAGTTTTTGTTGCGGCTGCCAATCAGCGTAATGATGCTTTAGATCATACCCTTTTTCATGGGCCTCCAGGTCTTGGAAAAACCACACTGGCAAATATTCTTGCAAATGAACTGCAAGTTGGTATTAAAATAACGTCAGGACCAGTTTTGGATAAACCTGGTGATCTTGCTGGATTGCTTACTAATTTGGGCGAAAGAGATGTATTGTTTATTGATGAAATTCATCGTTTGAGTCCCATAGTTGAAGAATATCTATATTCGGCAATGGAAGATTTTAAGATCGATATTATGATTGAATCAGGGCCAAATGCGAGAACGGTTCAAATCAATCTAAATCCTTTTACACTCATTGGTGCTACCACTCGCTCAGGACTTTTAACAGCACCTATGCGTGCTCGTTTTGGTATTTCATCACGATTACAATATTATACAACTGAACTTTTAACAACTATTGTTGAGAGGAGTGCTTCTATTTTTAAAATGCCTATAACTATGGAAGCTGCCATTGAAATAGCAGGTAGGAGTAGAGGAACACCTCGTATTGCAAATGCTTTATTGAGACGTGTTCGTGATTTTGCTCAAATAAAAGGGAACGGTAAAATTGATATTGAAATTGCTCGATATGCCTTGAAGGCACTTAATGTCGATGCTCATGGATTGGATGAGATGGATAATAAGATTTTGAATACTATTATCGAGAAATTTAAAGGTGGTCCAGTTGGTCTTACTACATTGGCCACAGCTGTATCCGAAAGTAGTGAAACTATCGAAGAGGTTTATGAACCTTTCTTGATTCAAGAAGGATTTATTATGAGAACACCAAGAGGACGTGAAGTAACAGATAAGGCCTATAAACATTTAGGGAAAATTAGAACAAACATTCAAGGTGGTTTGTTCTAATTGTATGATGTTATTCCTAAATAAAAGGAATGAGAAAGAGAATATTTTATAAATGAAATTCATTGAGAATAAATTAAAATAGACTCTTAGAGAAGTAATCAGGACTATGATATGTTGATTTCCAAGTTCAAATTCTTTCAATTAAAAAGTGATAGACAATAAGGCTAAATACACACAATTTATAAAATCCGAAGCCAAGCGCCTCGGGTTCTTATCTTGTGGTATATCTAAAGCTGGTTTTTTGGAGCAAGAGGCACCGCGTTTAGAAAAGTGGTTGAATCAAAATTATAATGGTCAAATGAGCTATATGGAGAATCATTTTGACAAGCGGTTGGATCCAACTTTATTAGTAGATGATGCAAAAAGTGTGGTTTCTCTCTTATTGAATTATTATCCTTCTGAAAAGCAAAATTCTGATTCCTATAAAATTTCAAAGTATGCTTATGGTCAAGATTATCATTTTGTAATAAAAGATAAACTGAAAGAACTGCTTTTTTCTATTGAGTCTACCATCGGGAATGTTACGGGAAGGGCTTTTGTGGATTCTGCACCAGTTCTTGATAGAGCTTGGGCAGCCAAAAGTGGTTTAGGTTGGATTGGCAAAAACAGTAATCTAATCACTCAAAAAGTAGGATCTTTTTATTTTATAGCTGAGCTTATTATAGATTTAGATTTAGAATATGACACAGCGGTTACAGATCATTGTGGCTCATGCACTGCATGTCTGGATGCCTGCCCTACAGATGCAATTGTTGCGCCATATGTAGTAGATGGTAGTAAATGTATTTCTTATTACACAATCGAACTCAAAGAAAATATTCCTTTAGACATGAAAGGGAAGTTTGAGGATTGGGCTTTTGGATGTGATATCTGCCAAGATGTATGCCCTTGGAATCGTTTTTCTAAATCACACAATGAGCCTTTGTTTAATCCCAATCCGGAATTTCTTTCTTTGTCTAAAAAAGATTGGGATGAAATTACAGAAGAAACATTCAAAGTAGTGTTTAAAAATTCACCTATTAAGCGAACTAAGTTTTCAGGTATTAAGAGAAATATAGCTTTTTTGAAATAAGTCAAAACGAATTTATATTTGATAGCTATATGTCATGAATAAATTGGCTTTATGATTATTGAAATAGATTCTATTTTTAGCAATCCAAATGGTTGTTGTCCCATCAATTAAGAATGCAAGGTTGTATTATCATTTTAGAAAGCAGCAAATATATTTGCTGCTTTTTCTGTTTTTTATAAGTGCTAATTTCAATTTTTTTTGAACCATTTTGTCATTTTTTAGGCGCTACAAGAGAAGAAATAATGCCTGATTTTTGTAAACAGAAATGAAAATAACTGATGTAAATACTAAGAGAATTTCTGTGGTTAATTTGTTGTAAATCAATCTTGATGATGTGCTCTGACGCTTAAAATAATTTGCATTTTTATTATTTGTGTGTTAATTTTTTTTAACTTTATCTTAAATAAAATAGATTATTATGACTGTAAATCAAATATTAAGTGTAAAAGGAAGGGAAGTTTATTCTATACCTTCTTCAATAACCGTATTCGAAGCTTTGAGAATAATGGGAGAAAAGAATATTGGAGCAGTTTTGGTTATTGAAGAAACTGTTTTGAAAGGAATTTTATCTGAAAGAGATTATGCTCGAAAAATTGTTTTAAAGGACAAGTCTTCAAAAGAAACATTAGTGAGCGAAATTATGGAGGAAGATGTTATAACTGTAAAGCCAGATGATGATTTAGAATATTGCATGCAATTAATGACAGGAAAGAGAATAAGACATTTGCCTGTTTCAGAGGACGATAATATTATTGGACTTGTTTCTATAGGGGATGTTGTAAAAGCGATAATTGAACTTCAAAAAAACACCATTCAATATTTGGATTCGTATATCAGCGGAAGCAAGGCATAAAATGAGTAGATAATAGATTGATAAAAAAATGGCCGCATTTATGCGGCCATTTTTTTATCAGATTGATATGAAATAAAAACATAAGATAAAGGCTTTCGATTTAATGAAGTCTGTTATCTTTGTGAACTGAAAAAAAAACTAAAAGAATGGACAAAAATAGTAAAAGAAGAGAAGCGTTATTGTATCACGCTAAACCAACTCCGGGAAAAATTCAGGTAGTCCCTACTAAGAAATATGCAACTCAAAGAGATTTGTCTTTAGCCTATTCACCAGGTGTTGCTGAGCCTTGTCTGGAAATAGCAAAAGATGTAAATAATGTTTATAAATATACTGCCAAAGGAAATTTAGTTGCCGTAATTACAAATGGAACAGCTGTTTTAGGACTTGGGGATATAGGGCCGGAAGCTTCAAAACCAGTAATGGAAGGTAAAGGTTTGTTGTTTAAAATTTTTGCCGATATTGATGTATTTGATATTGAAATTGGAGCTAAAAATATAGATGAGTTCATTCAGACAGTAAAAAATATCGCACCAACTTTTGGAGGGATTAATCTGGAAGATATAAAAGCACCGGAATCTTTTGAAATCGAACGAAGATTGGTTGAAGAATTGAATATCCCTGTGATGCATGATGATCAACACGGAACAGCAATTATTTCTTCGGCGGCTTTGATAAACGCATTAGAATTGGCTGGTAAAAAAGCCGAAGATGTGAAAATGGTAGTATCAGGAGCGGGATCAGCAGCTCTAGCCTGTGCCAATTTATATGTTTTATTAGGAGTAAAATTAGAAAACATATTGATGTTTAACAGTAAAGGACTTCTAACAAAAGGAGATACTTCTTTATCTGAATTGCAACAAAAATATGCTAGAGATATTGAACCAATGAGTCTTGAAGAGGCTTTATTGGGGGCTGATCTTTTCCTAGGGCTGTCTTCAGGAAATATTATGAGTCCAAAAATGTTACTGGGAATGGCAGATAATCCAATTGTTTTTGCAATGGCAAACCCAGAGCCGGAAATAGATTATAATTTAGCAATTGCTACTCGTAAAGATGTAATTATGGCTACCGGTCGTTCGGATTTTCCTAATCAGGTAAATAACGTTCTTGGGTTTCCTTATATTTTTAGAGGAGCTTTAGATGTTAGAGCAACCAAAATTAATGAGGCTATGAAAATGGCTGCTGTAAGAGCATTGGCAGCTTTAGCAAAAGAATCGGTTCCAGAACAAGTTAATATAGCTTATGGTGCTACTAAATTGGTTTTTGGTAGAGAGTATATAATTCCATCTCCTTTTGACCCTAGGTTAATACATATTGTTGCACCAGCAGTTGCAAAAGCAGCAATGGATTCTGGAGTTGCTCTTAACCCAATTACAGATTGGGACAAATATGAAGAGGAACTTTTGAATCGTTTGGGGAATGACAATAAAATGGTTCGTTTAATTACCAATAGAGCAAAAACAGATCCTAAGCGAATTGTTTTTGCCGAGGCAGACCAACTTGATGTTCTGAAGGCAGCTCAAATTGTATCTGAAGAAGGTATTGGATTCCCAATTTTGTTAGGAAACAAAGAAATTATTTTGGAATTAAAAGAAGAATTAGGCTTTGATGCCGATGTTCAGATAATTGATCCAAAATTAGATGAAGAGAAAGAACGAAGAGAAAGATTCGCAAATACATTATGGGAATCTAGAAGAAGAAATGGAGTTTCATTATTTGATGCTCAAAAATTTATGAGAGAAAGAAACTATTTTGCCGCCATGATGGTTAATTGTGGAGAAGCAGATGCATTGGTTTCTGGACATTCTAGAAGTTATCCATCAGTTGTGAGACCAATGCTACAGCTTGTTGGGAAAGCTTCGAACGTTTCTTTAGTGGCAACAACAAATTTAATGTTGACAGGTCGTGGTCCTATGTTTTTATCGGATACAGCTATCAATGTAAATCCAACTGCAGAGGAATTAGCAAAAATAGCTGTAATGACTGCGAAAACGGTTAAAATGTTCGGAATAGAACCAGTTATTGCAATGGTTTCATATTCAAATTTCGGTTCATCTGTAAACGAAAGTGCTTCAAAAGTAAAAGAAGCAGTTGCCTATTTGCATAAAAATCATCCTGATATTATTGTTGATGGTGAAGTTCAAGCTGATTTTGCTTTAAATCCAGAAATGTTAACAGCTAAGTTCCCTTTCTCTAAATTGGCTGGAAAAAAAGTGAATACTTTAGTTTTTCCAAATTTAGAATCAGCAAATATTACGTATAAACTTTTGAAAGAGTTGAATGGTGTAGGTTCGATAGGGCCTATCATGATGGGAATGAAAAGCCCAGTTCATATATTCCAATTAGGTGCAAGTGTTGAAGAAATGGTAAATATGGCTGCAGTAGCAGTAATCGATGCACAGGAAAAAAGCAAAAGAAAAGAAGAATAGGAAAAAATTATAGTAATAATACAATTTGAGATTTTAAGGAATTGGTGAGTTTTGTTTGATTTATAATATAGAATCAAATCATAAATTTCATACAGTTTTCTTTTAATCTCAAATTTTATTATATTTGAATTGATATTTTATAATATGATAGCACATTTACAAGGGAAATTAGTAGAGAAATCACCGACAGAAGTTATAATTGACTGTGGAGGGGTTGGTTATCATATAAATATATCTTTGCACACATATTCGTTAATTCCTAATGCCGACTTTATTAAATTGTATACATATCTTCAAATAAAAGAAGATGCACATACATTATTTGGTTTTGTAGAGAAATCTGAAAGAGAAATTTTTAAAATGTTACTTTCAGTCTCAGGTATTGGAGCAGGTATAGCTAGAACTATGCTTTCTTCTTTAGATCCGAAACAAATCATTAATGCAATTGCATCAGGAGATGTTTCAACAATTCAGACTATTAAGGGGATTGGGGGCAAAACGGCACAAAGAGTTATACTCGATTTGAAAGAAAAAGTGTTAAAATTATACGATTTAGACGATGTTTCAATCTCTCAAAGCAATACAAACAAAGATGAGGCGTTATCTGCTCTAGAAGTTCTCGGTTTTGTTAGGAAAACTTCTGAAAAAATAGTAGAAAAAATTGTTAAAGAGGATCCAGAAGCTACTGTTGAATCTATAATTAAAAAAGCTTTAAAAAACTTATAACGTACATAAGAAGCCTAACTGATATGCATAAAATTTATGTTTTTTTGCTGGTCGTATTTTGCGGTTTTGTATCGCGGGCTCAGGTGCAACAAGTTGTTCAAGATACTGTTAAAAAAGGATACGATGTAGGTGAAGTTCAAATTAAAAATCCCCAAAGTATTCTTTCTGCTTATACATATGATCCAGTTACGGATACTTATGTCTATACCAATTCTGTTGATGGCTTTAATATCAATTACCCAATAGTTTTAACTCCAGCGGAGTATGAAAAATTAATGTTGAAAGAATCCATGAGTGATTATTTCAAGAAAAAAGTTGATGCGATTGATGGTAAAAAGGAGGGAAGTGAAGCCGCAAAAAAAGATTTGTTGCCCCGATATTATATTAAATCAGGTCTTTTTGAAACTATTTTTGGTAGTAACACAATAGATGTTAAACCTACCGGATCCATAGAAATTGACTTAGGATTATTGTATACCAAACAAGATAATCCAGCTTTCTCAACTAGAAATAGATCTAATACTTCTTTCGATTTTAATCAAAGAATTAGTATGAGCTTGATGGGGAAAATAGGAACCCGACTTCAAGTGAATGCTAATTTTGATACTCAATCTACTTTTGCATTTCAAAATTTATTCAAGTTAGAATACACACCTGCGGAGGATGATATTGTTCGTAAAATTGAAGTAGGTAACGTAAGTATGCCTTTGAATAGTACTTTGATTGTTGGTGCTCAAAGTTTATTTGGAGTGAAAACCGAGTTACAATTCGGGAAAACAACTATTACAGGAGTCTTTTCTGAACAGAAATCCCAAGCCAAAAAAGTGGTGGCACAAGGAGGAGGTACAATCCAGGAATTTGAAATGTATGGTGCTGATTATGATAATGACAGGCACTACTTTTTGTCTCAATATTTTAGAGACAGATACGATAGTTCGATGAAAAGTTACCCTTTTATTGATAGTAGGGTTCAGATTTCAAGGTTGGAGGTTTGGATAACAAATAAGCAAAATCGTGTCAATGCAACCAGTAATAATTTAAGAAATATAATTGCTCTTCAGGATTTGGGAGAATCCCAAATATCTGGTTTGCCGGATGGAGATGTAGTAGTGCTAAATCCGCCAACGGGTATGTTTACAAGCCCTCCAAACTCTCCTTCAGATAATGCAAATAACCTTTATAATCCTGCATTAATCGCTACAAGCGGAGGTTTGCTAAATCCTAATATTAGAGAAATTGTTACTGCAAATTCTGGGTTTAATACCACAGTTAGTGAAGGGCAAGATTATTCTAAATTAGAAAATGCAAGGAAGTTATTGCCTAATGAATATACTTTTAATCCGCAATTGGGATATATATCATTACAACAACGATTAGGGAATGATGAAATATTAGCTGTAGCATACCAATATTCAATTGGAGACAAAGTATATCAAGTTGGGGAATTTGGTAATGATGGGGTCGATGCTACTGTGGTTACAGGTAATCAACCGTCAAATCAAAGTGTTATCACTCAAACTTTGATATTGAAAATGTTAAAAAGTAGCTTGACAAACGTTACGAATCCAGTTTGGAATTTGATGATGAAGAATATTTATCAAATTCAAGGAGGGTATCAATTAGTTCAGGATGATTTTAGGTTTAATATTCTATATAAAAACCCATCTCTATTAAACTACATTTCTCCAGTAGATGGAAGTCCGTTTCCGCCAAATCCAACTCCAGAAAATACGGTAGAAAATACAACATTATTAAAAGTGTTAAATCTAGATAGATTGAATTTTAATAATGATCCTCAAGCAGGAGGTGATGGATTTTTCGATTTTGTCCCGGGATTAACAGTAGATACCCAAAATGGTAGATTGATATTTACTACTAAAGAACCTTTTGGGGAATTGATGTTTAATAAATTAAAAAATCCAAATTCTTCGGAAGATTATAGGGATGTGAATACTTATAACCCTAATCAGAAAAAATATGTGAACTCTGTTATGTATAGAAATACACAAGCAGTAGCTTCACAAAATCCGGAATTGAATAAGTTCTTATTACGAGGGCGATACAAATCTACAGGGGGAGACGGAATTCCGATTGGGGCTTACAATGTGCCTCTTGGATCTGTTAAAGTTACCGCAGCCGGAAGGGTATTAGTTGAGGGTATAGATTATAGTGTCAATTATCAATTGGGTAGAGTTCAAATTTTGGACCCATCTCTTCAAGCGTCTAATACTCCAATAGAAATTTCCTTAGAAAACAATTCTACTTTCGGTCAGCAGACAAGAAGGTTTATGGGGATAAATGTAGACCACTTGATAAATGAAAAATTTATGGTGGGAGGGACTTTTTTAAATATGAATGAAAAACCCTTTACCCAAAAATCAAGCTATGGTCAAGAATCCGTAAATAATAGTATTGTGGGGTTACACGGAAATTTTTCGTCACCTGTTCCCTTTTTTACACGCTTAGTCAATAAGCTACCAAACGTAGATACAGATGTGCCTTCTAATATTTCAGTAAGTGGAGAGATTGCTTACCTAATGCCTAATGCATCAAAAGGAGATCAGTTTGATGGTCAATCTACTATATATGTGGATGATTTTGAAAGTTCACAATCATCTATAGATCTGCGTTCTGCCTATGCTTGGAGTTTGGCTTCTACTCCAGAGAATAATCCTAAAAGTAAATACAACTTTAATGGAAATTTAGAAGGGTTGGATTATGGCTTTAAAAGATCAAAATTATCTTGGTATTCAATTGACCCCGTTTTTTATACATCAAAACCATCGGGAATATCAAATGATGACTTATCATTAAACAGTACAAGAAGAGTATATAGTGAAGAACTATATCCTTTGACAGATATTGTGCAAGGGCAATCCTTGGTGGTTAATACTTTGGATTTGAGTTATTATCCATCAGATAGAGGACCTTACAATAATAACTCAAGTGTAGGAAGTACCCCTGGAGAAAATTTTGGAGGAATTATGAGATCGTTAAGTTCAACTAATTTTGAACAAAGTAACATAGAGTATATTCAGTTTTGGGTAATGGATCCTTATGTTGGGGAAGGTAGTGTGCCTAAAACCAACTTAGGAAAAATTTATTTTAACCTTGGAGAAATCTCTGAAGATGTTCTGAAAGACGGGAGAAAATTATATGAAAACGGACTTGGACCAAATCAAGTTCTGGTAAATCCACCACCAGTTTGGGGTAATGCACCAGCTTCACAGTCTTTGATTTATGCATTTGATAACAATGAAGGAAATAGAACAGCTCAAGATATAGGTTTAGATGGACTTCCATCAGCTAGTGAAGGAAATGTATATACTAATTATGCTTCTGAACCTGATCCAGCAGGTGATGATTATATCTATTATTTAAATACATCAGGAGGTGTAATTGATAGATATAAAAATTACAATGGGGTTGATGGGAATTCAGCAGTTAATATAAATTCTGCTAATAGAGGATCATCTACGGTTCCGGATGTTGAAGATATCAATAGGGATAATACCATGAATACTATCAATGCCTATTATGAGTATAGCATTGATATGAAACCTGATATGACAGTTGGGCAAAATTTTATTGCAGATATTAGAAATACACAAGTGAAACTGGCAAATGGTAATTTGACAGAATCTAGATGGATTCAGTTTAAAATACCAGTAAAGCAATACGAAAATAAAATTGGTAATATTTCCGATTTTAATTCGATTCGATTCATGCGTATGTTTTTGACTAATTTTACAGATAAAGTAACATTGCGTTTTGGAGCCTTGGACTTAGTAAGAGGTGAGTGGAGACTTTATGATAAAGAATTAACTTCTAATGGGACTACAGATCCAAATCAGTTAACGACTTTTGGGACAGCTGCAGTAAATATTGAAGAGAACTCTAATAGATGTCCAATAAATTATATAAGCCCACCCGGTGTTGCAAGGGAGAAATTGTATAACAACAATACTGTAATCAATCAAGATGAACAGTCATTGTCAATGAAAGTTTCAGGGAAAGGATTTGAGCCTTTTCATGGAAGAGGAGCCTACAAGAGTTTTAATGTTGATATGCGTCAATATAAAAACGTAAAAATGTTTCTTCACGCTGAATCATTACCTGGTGAAACCGAATTACAAGATAATCAAATGGTTGCTTTTATTCGCTTTGGTAGTGATTATTCAGATGATTTTTATCAAGTTGAAATTCCTTTAAAAGTAACATTACCTGGTTCTAAAATAGGATCGGCTTGTACTCCTTTAAGTAGAGAAGCAGTTTGGCCTACTGAAAATGAAATTGATCTTTCGTTAAGTTTATTAACGAAGTTAAAATTACAATCGTTAAAAATCGATCCGACTACTTTGCCTCCGGATGGAATTTATTACCAGACAGAAGGAGAATTGAACCCTGATTTGGCAGGTAAAACCAATATGTTGCGATTGGGTATAAAAGGAAATCCTAATATGGGATTGGTTAGAAGTATTATGATGGGTATAAAAAGTAATGAAGCTCATCAAGATATTAAAGGAGAGGTGTGGTTTGATGAACTTCGTTTAGCCGATATGGACAATAAAGGTGGTATGGCAGCTTTATTGAATGTTGATACCAATTTTGCCGATTTAGGAACGGTATCTTTTACCGGAAACATGAAGAATTTTGGTTTTGGAGGTTTAGAACAAGGACCTAATGAAAGAAGTAGAGAAGATTTACAGCAGTATAATATTATCACTAATATCAATCTAGGTAAACTTTTGCCTAAAAAATGGAGGCTTAATTTGCCGTTTAATTATTCTATTGGAGAATCTGTTATTACTCCGGAATATGATCCTTTTTATGAGGACGTTAAGCTGGATCAAGTGTTAGATGAAGCTGATAGTGATGAGGATAGGAAAAATAAATTATCACAAGCTATAGATTATACAAAGCGTAAAAGTATTAACTTAATTGGTGTAAGGAAAGAAAGAGGTCTGGAGCAAAAGCCAAGGGTATATGATCCTGAAAATTTTACTTTTTCACAGTATTATAACGAAGTAGAGCGTCATGATTTTGAAGTTGAGAAAAACTTAGATCAACAAGCTAGAACAGCTGTAGACTATGCCTTTAATTTTCAGCCAAAAGAAGTTGAACCTTTCAAGAAAACGAAGTTCATGAAAAAAAGTTCCTACTGGAAGTTTTTAAGTGATATTAATTTTAATTATTTGCCTTCTAACATTACATTTAATACCAATGTTGTGAGGCAAAGTAATGTGCAACAATTTAGACAAGTTGAGGATATAGGAATTGGATTTGATCCCTTGTATAGAAGGAATTTTGGATTTAACTATCAATATGGATTTAATTTTAATCTGACAAAATCATTAAAAATAAATTATACGGCTTCATCAAGAAATATTGTAAAAAATTACTTGAATGAGGATGATGTGCCTTTAGAAAATTTCACTATTTGGGATAGGTATTTAGATACTGGAACTGCTAATAATCATACGCAACAGTTTGTCTTAAATTATGATATTCCATTGTATAAAATTCCAGTATTAAGTTTTGTTAAGTCTAGTTTTTCCTATACTGGAGATTATAGTTGGCAGCGTGCTTCTACTGCATTGACAAATGTTGAAATTGGAGGCAGTACATACGATTTGGGGAATACGGTTCAGAATGCACAATCAATCAATCTGAACGGAACTTTTAATATGGAAACTTTGTATAAATATATTGGGATATCTAAAGACTCCAAAAAGACAAATGTTCCTAAAGCGGCTCCGCCAAAACCTGGTGAAAAAGTAGCTAAAACTGATGTGTCAAAAAACATAAACAGAAATATGTTTATGAATGGAGTGTATGGGGTTTTAACTAGTGTAAAGAATATACAGCTTAGTTTTACCGAAAACAAAGGGACTGTCCTACCCGGTTTTCTTCCGGGTGTTGGTTTCTTTGGTTCACAAAAACCTACATTAGGATTTATTTTTGGTAGCCAAAATGATGTGAGATATGAAGCTGCTAAAAATGGTTGGTTGACCGACTATAAAGAGTTTAATCAAAATTTCACTCAGATAAACAGTCAAAATTTTAAAGGATCTGTGAATGTTGAGTTGACTCCTGATTTTAAAATAGATTTCTTAGCAGATCGTTCATATTCAGAAAATTTTTCAGAACAATATGATGTTCAGGATGGAGTATATAATCCAAGATCACCTTACAGTTTTGGTGTTTTCTCAATCTCAACGGTATTAATCAAAACCTCTTTTTCTACCAGTGATGAAAATAGATCAAGTGCTTTTGATGAGTTCAAGAACAATAGGTTAACAATTGCTAATCGATTAGCAGTTCAAAGAGGAATTGATATAAATGATCCTGCGAATATTGGTCCGGATGGTTTCCCAAAAGGATATAATGCTTCAAATCAAGCGGTATTGTTGCCATCGTTTTTGGCAGCTTATACAGGAAGTAATGCAGGTGGTGTTTCACTTGATATTTTTAGGAATTTCCCAATTCCTAACTGGGCTATTAAGTACAATGGGTTAATGCGCTATAACTTTTTTAAGAAAAGATTCAAACGCTTTTCTTTGCAACAAAATTATAGAGCTTCCTATACAGTGAATTCTTTTAGATCGAATTTTAACTATGTGAAAGATCCGAATGGAGTAGATGAAAGTGGTAATTATTTTAATCCAACAATAATGTCTAATGTAACATTAGTGGAGCAATTTAATCCGCTTTTGAGAGTTGATTTTGAGTTTAAAAATTCATTTAAGTTATTAACGCAAATCAATAAAGACAGGGCGTTGTCAATGAGTTTTGATAATAATTTATTGACGGAAGTTCATGGTTTGGAGTATGTTGTAGGTTTAGGATATCGAATAAAAGATGTTGTTTTTTCTTCTAGATTAGCAGATAATCCTACCGGAGTTATTAAAAGTGATATCAACATAAAAGCAGATTTGACTTTAAGAGACAATCAAACGATTGTTCGTTATTTAGATTATGTCAATAATCAACTGGCGGCTGGTCAAAATATTTGGACTTTGAATCTTACAGCAGATTATTCGTTAAGTAAAAATTTAACAGTTATATTCTATTATAATCATTCTTTTTCTAAACCAGTAGTTTCAACTTCGTTTCCACTAACAAATATTCGTTCTGGATTTACATTACGTTATACTTTTGGAAATTAATTTGAGAATCTGATCAAGATTTGATTATAAGATTGCTACATTTGCAAAAAAAAAAAATCAATTATTAATTATTCAATTATTATTTTATGAGCATACCAGCAAATTTAAAATACACAAAAGACCACGAATGGGTTAGTATAGAAGGTGATATTGCCACAGTGGGAATTACACATTTTGCACAAAAAGAGTTAGGTGATATTGTTTATGTTGAAGTAGAAACATTAGATCAAACTTTAGATAAAGATGAAGTTTTTGGAACTGTTGAAGCTGTAAAAACAGTTTCTGATTTATTCCTTCCTTTATCTGGAGAAATTATCGCTTTTAACGATGCTTTAGAAACAAATCCAGAAAGTGTAAACACTGATCCTTATGGAGCTGGATGGATGATTAAAATAAAAATAGCAAACTTGGCTGAAGTTGAGGAATTGCTTTCAAGTGATTCATACAAAGAACTTATTGGTGCCTAAATTTCTATTATTTGTAATAGCTTTGTTTTGGACAGGAATTGTAGCTTATTTTTGCTTAGTTGAATCAAGTGAAATTCCTACTATAGATATCCCAAATTTGGATAAATGTATTCACACTTTTTTTCATTTTGTATTTACATTAGTTTGGTTTTTATATCTAAGAAAGCAATTGCAATACAGTAATGTCATTAGACCGTTGTTTTATTCTTTTTTATTTTCTTTAATTTTTGGGATAATAATAGAGTTTTTGCAGCAGTTATGTACAACAACAAGATCAGCTGATTTTTTTGATTTTATAGCAAATGCAATTGGAGCGCTATTAGCTCTTTTTACGGTTGTACTTTGTAATCGATTTAATATACTGAACAACGTTTTCAAAAATTAATTCCACTTCGGTGGAATTTTTTTTTATTCTAGTATTTACTTGTTTTTTGAAGTGTTTTCTTGCGAAGTAAATTATGGCTAATTCGTTTAAAACTAGTTTGTAAGCCCAAAAATGAGTCCAAGCGTAAAAACGATTTAACTAAATTATAACGAGTAATTGTATAATAACGTAAATTTGTTTTATTGAACTTCTATATTTAATAGCAATGAACATTAAAACTTATCTAGATTCAACATACTTGAAAACGGCTGAACAAGCTGGATTAAGTGAAAGTGAAAATGAAATTGTAGTAAAAGGTTTTATACAAGAAGCTATAGATGAGGATTTCAAATTGATAATGATACGTCCTAACATGGTAGCTTTGGCAAGAAAGATAATTTCTAATGCTAATTCGAGAGTTCAAGTAGGAACTGTAATAGATTTTCCTGATGGTAAATCCTCTATAGAGGCGAAACTAAACGAAGCAATTCAGTGTATACAAAACGGTGCTGATGAACTGGATTTTGTATGCAATTATGAAGCTTTCATTAGAGGAGATGAAACACTGGTCAAAGAAGAAATTCTAAAAGGAACCCAATTGGGTTTAGAACACAATAAAATAGTAAAATGGATCATTGAAGTGGCTGCACTTGATGATTTGCAAATTGCAAAACTATCAGCACTAATTAAGAATGTTGTAATAGCTAATTTTAAAGAAGAAGCATATGAGGCAGTTTTTGTAAAATCATCAACAGGTTTTTATAAAACTGTAAATAATTTACCTAACGGAGCCACAGTTTCTTCTATAAAAATAATGCTTGAAAATGCATCACCACTCCCGGTAAAAGCAGCAGGAGGAGTGAGAACATATGATGAAGCAGTAAGAATGATTCAACTTGGTGTAAAGCGCATTGGAACTTCTGGGGCCAAGGCTATTGCTAACGGACAAGCATCCTCTTCTCAATATTGATAAGATATTAAATCAAAATGAATAAATACGTATTAACTTTTTTGTTTTCTCTGTGTGTATTTTTTACAAATGCACAAATTTCGAATTCTGTACAATCTGGAACTTCTGACGAACGCTTTCCTATTTTTTCAAGTTGTGAAAATTTACATGCGCAAGATTTAGAGAATTGCTTCTATAACGAAGTACAGCAATTGGTGTATCATAATTTTCAAGTGCCCGAAAAGTTAAAACAAAGTAATTATTCAGGACTTGTAAAAGTGCTTTTTGAAGTAGATGCAGATGGTAAATTTAAAGTTTTGTATGTAAATTCAAATAATGAACAGCTTATATCCGAGACGAAAAGAGTTTTTGGTAGTTTTCCAAAAATTGCTCCGCCTACATATGATGGCAATCCAACATATTCTAAGTTTAATATGAACATTGCAATCCCTTTATTGTCACCAGAACAAGTTGCAGCAGCAACATTGGCCAAAAAAGAAAATATAAATGTAAACGAAGGATTGACGGAGTTGGATAGCATTGTTTATAAAAAATTCGATAATCCACAATTCAAAAGTCATTTAAGTATTCCTTTCTCACATAGTTATTATGCTCAATTTGATGACGATATGAATCGAGTAGGTAGTAATAATCATACTGCTTCTAAGCCTTATTCGTATGCTGAAGTCGAGAAATATTATAATTTTCATAAAGTCAATGCCAGTCTTATGAAGAATAAGTCGGGTTGGTGGGGACGAAAATTATTGAATGAAAATCTAACTGAAATTAAAGGGGAAGGTTATTGGTTTGCTTTGAACTTTTTATTTAATGTTCAAGCTGGAATTTCAAATCCGAGTAAAACAGACTATACGTACATAAATACGAGAGCATTAAATTTTAAAGGAGGTCTTGGATCTCGTTTAAATTTTACAACTACTTTTTATGAAAGTCAGGGTCGCTTTGCGGATTATTTTAATGCCTATGCTAATTCAATAAAACCATCGGGAGGTAATCCTGCAATTGTACCAGGGATTGGTATAGCAAAAGAATATAATTCTGATGGTTATGATTTTCCTATGGCAGATGCTAATATTTCGTTTAATGCAGCAAAATTTCTGGATTTACAGTTGGGTTATGGGAAAAATTTCATTGGTGATGGTTATCGATCCTTGTTTTTAAGTGATGGATCCAGTCCGTATCCTTTTTTTAAGATTGATGCCAATTTCTGGAAAATTAAATATACAGTAGATTATATGTGGCTGAAAGATGTGCGTCCTGAAGTTACGGTCGATAAAACTTATGCTACCAAATATATGGTGAATCATTATTTGAGCTGGAATGTTTCGAATCGATTGAATTTAGGTTTTTTTGAATCAGCTATTTGGACAAATACTAATGGAAGAGGGTTTGATGCTAATTTTGTGAACCCAATCGTGTTTTATAGAGCAGTTGAGTTTTCTTCTTCTTCCAAAACTGGGAATGCTGTTTTAGGATTGAGTTATAAATACAAATGGAATAATCAGATAAATCTATACGGACAATTTCTTATTGATGAGTTTTCAACCGGTGATATTTTTGGAGGAGAAAAAAGCTGGAAAAATAAATTAGGATATCAATTGGGTGCAAAATATTTCAATGCTTTTCATATAGATAACTTGTTGTTGCAATTGGAACTCAATCGCGTTCGGCCTTATGTATATTCTCATAGCGATCCAATTACTAATTATGGGCACAACAACCAAAGTTTGGGACATCAATGGGGAGGAAATTTTCAAGAGGTAGTTTTGTTGGGATACTATCATAAAGACAGATTTTATGCGAATACTAAATTTACGTTTGGTACTCGTGGGTTTGATTATAATACTACTGATAATAAATTCAACTATGGGCAAGATATTTATAAAGATTATGATTTAAACAGACCATATGATAAAGGGGTTAATGTAGGGCAAGGAAATAAAACAAGTGTTTTTATTACTGAATTGCAACTGGGTTATTTAGTGAATCCGGCAACCAATTTGAAATTTTTTGGTAATTTTTTATATCGAAGTTTTGACCCAACAACTGATACTGCAACAGTTTTCAAAGAGCAAACTACTTGGTTTACTATTGGTTTTAGGTCTGATGTGTTTAATTGGTATTTTGATTATTAGTTTTTTAAGTTTTCATGATGTAATTGTGCAGTAAAAACCGATTAAATAAATAGCTGTATTTTCATTCTTTCATTTCATGGATCATTTTTGAATCTTATTTGTATATTTGCACCAGATTTCAAAAAAATACAAATTTTATCCGCATTGAGTACAACACAAATTCCCTTTTCATTTAAGTCTATTTATATTGATTTTAAAGCAATTACAAAAGCAGGTTTGGCTATTAGTGTTGTTTTTTCTTCTATAGCAGGGTATATTCTTGGTTTCGATGATGCTCATCCTTTTAGTTGGGTCGTTTTGTTGAAACTGGCAATTGGTGGATATTGCATGGTGGGAGCGTCTAATGCTTTTAATCAAGTTATTGAGAAAGATTTAGATGCACTTATGGATCGTACTAAAAATCGTCCAGTGCCATCAGGAAGAATGTCTCCAAATTTGGCTTTGATTGTTGCAAGTCTTCTGACTATAATAGGAGTAGTTTTGCTTTATACAATTAATCCTAAGTCGGCCATGTTTGGTGCGATTTCTATCTTTTTATATACAAGTGTTTATACACCGCTTAAAACAGTTACTTCATTATCTGTTTTTGTTGGAGCTTTTCCTGGTGCAATCCCTTTTATGTTAGGTTGGGTAGCGGCAACAGGTGAATTTGGTATAGAAGCTGGGACTTTATTTTTGATTCAGTTTTTCTGGCAATTTCCTCATTTTTGGGCTATTGGTTGGTTTTTGTTTGATGATTACGAAAAGGCAGGTTTTTTTATGTTGCCAACTGGTAAGAAAGACAAAGGAACTTCTTTGCAGATTATATTATATACTGTTTGGTTGACAATAGCTTCGTTGCTACCGGCTTTAGGTTATACGGGACGTTTGTTTATTACACCAGTAGCGGCAGGTTTGGTATTTTTGTTGGGGCTTTGGATGCTTTATTATGCAGTGCAGTTATATAAAATAAGAACTGCAAAAGCAGCAAGAACATTAATGCTTGTTAGTGTATCGTATATTACCTTATTACAATTAATATATATATTTGATAAATTTTTGAGATAATTATGGAAATGACAATGACAACAGAAGAGCATAAATCTAGAACAGCAAGATCCTATAAATTGATATTGTTGTTTGCAATGGTAAGTATGACCATGATGTTTGCAGGTTTAACAAGTGCATACGTTGTGAGCCAATCTAGAGCTGACTGGGCTAAAAACTTTCAATTGCCGTCTGCTTTTTATTTTAGTACAATAGCTATTTTGGGATGTAGTGTCGCATTTCACTTGGCTAAAAAAGCAATTCAAAAAGATAGACATAGCGCTACAACTTCTTTGCTTTTGACGACATTGGCCTTGGGTATTTCATTTGTGGTTTTGCAATTTGTAGGCTTTGGACAAATAGTTGCTGAGGGGTATTTCTTTACAGGAAGTGCTAGCTCTATTACTACAACATTTTTGTATGTAGTGGTGGTTGTACACTTGATTCACTTAGCTGGCGGAATGATTTCGCTATTAATTATTATTTATAATCATTTTAAACAAAAATATAATTCAACTCAAACTCTTGGAATTGAACTAGGTGCGATGTACTGGCACTTTCTAGATTTCTTGTGGGTTTATTTATTTTTATTTTTATATTTCTTTAAATAAGAAAAAAACGTAAATTTGGGAACTTTTTAACGAATAACTTTTATGGAAGCGACAGTTACTACTGCAAATAGTGAAAAAACTTGGGGAGGCGGGAATGAGCCAATGGGAGCAAGTTATGGTAAATTAATGATGTGGTTTTTTATCGTATCAGATGCCTTAACGTTCTCTGGATTTTTAGCAGCTTATGGTTTTTCTAGATTTAAATTTATTGAAACTTGGCCATTGGCCGATGAAGTGTTTACACACTTTCCATTTTTACACGGTGTTTCAGCTCCGATGTATTATGTAGCATTAATGACTTTTATTTTGATTTTCTCTTCTGTGACAATGGTTTTGGCTGTTGATGCAGGACATCAAATGAAGAAAGATAAAGTTGCCCTTTATATGTTTCTTACAATTATTGGGGGATTAATATTCGTAGGTTCTCAAGCTTGGGAATGGAAGAATTTTATCAAAGGAGAATACGGTGCTATAGAAACAAAAGGAGGTAGCTTACTGCAGTTTGTTGACAAAGAAGGACATCGCGTTGCTTTGGCTGATTTTGCAGCAAAATTACCTGTTGAAAGAGAACAATTATCAAGAGATAAAGGAAAATGGTTTATGAGCGAGGCTGCAATACCTACTTATACCGTTGCAGAAGTTCAAGCTGGTTTTAAAGCGCATCCAGATGTTTTGGTAAGAATTGAAAAACTGGACAAAAACAAAAAGAAAATAGTACTTTCTAGAGAAGAGTCTCTATTGAGATTAAATCAAGCTCATTTAGTTATTGAAGGTGCTAACTTAACTCATAATGAATACGGAAGTAAGCTTTTTGCTGATTTCTTTTTCTTTATTACTGGTTTCCACGGATTCCACGTTTTCTCTGGAATTGTAATTAACATTATCATCTTTTTTAATGTTTTATTAGGAACTTACGAGAAAAGAAAAAGTTACGAAATGGTCGAAAAAGTGGGGTTATACTGGCACTTTGTAGATTTAGTTTGGGTATTTGTTTTCACATTCTTCTATTTAGTTTAATTTTAGATTTATCATTATGTCACACGCACATGTTTCTAACTCAAAAAGAATTTGGACTGTTTTTGGTCTATTGTCTTTAATCACAACAGTCGAAGTTGGTTTTGGTATTGTTAGACCAGACGCTTTATATATGCATACTTTTTTAAGCATGAACTTATTGAACTGGTTGTTTATTATATTAACACTTGTTAAAGCATATTATATTGTATGGGCTTTCATGCATATGGAAGGTGAGAAAAACTCATTGAAAAGTGCAGTAGTCTATCCTTTAATATTTTTAGTTTGTTATCTGCTTTTTATTCTCTTAACAGAAGGAGACTATGTTTTTGAGGTTTTTAAGAATTCTACCATCAAATGGAATTTTTAACATGATATTAATTCAAAAAAAAGGCACGCATTGCGTGCCTTTTTTTATTTTTGCACTTTAATTCTATAGTTTTTCATAATGAAGAAAAATATCGTCCTTTTTGTTCTTTTTATTTTACCAATTGTTGCCTATCTCTTTTTTGCTTCAGGTGTAAATAGTTTTACCAAATTACCAATAATCACTCCAAAAGTTTCTGACCTTGGAGATTGGAAAGGTTTAAATGGTGAAAAAGTAAGTTTGAATAATAAGATTACTATTCTTGGTTTTTCAGGTACTGAAATTATAAAGAACAGAGGTAACTATTTTAATCTCAATGAAAAAATTTATCAAAGATACCATGACTTTAAAGATTTGCAATTTGTGGTGGTTTCTCCTTTAGGAACAGAAACAGAGGTTAAGTCAGTACTTGCGTCTTTGGGAACTTTTACAGATGTAAGTCAATGGCATTTTGTCTTTACTACTCCACAAGAAATAAAATCGTATTACAAACAATTAAATCTTAAATCAAATTTAGGAAATGATTTAGGGACACCTAATGTTTATATTATTGATAAAGAAAGAAATCTTCGTGGCAGAAAAGAAAAGAAAGAATATAAAGAAGGTTACAGTACTTTTCATCCCGCAGAATTGAGTAATGAAATGTTAGATGATTTTAAAATCGTTCTTTATGAATACCGTGCAGCTTTAAAAAAGAATCATAACGCAACAAAACAACTTTAAAACTATGCTTAAAAATAAATCATACATAGGGATTTCTTTCGTGATACTTGTTTTTGGAATTTATGCAATTCCAAAGATTGTAAATAGAATGGAAAAGAATAGTATAGTGCAAGGAGATCGTTTAGATAAGGTTGGAGGTTCAACAGTAGAGAATGATAAATTGGTAAAAATAGGCCCAGTTCCTAAATTTGAACTTATTAATCAAGACGGTATAAAGGTTTCAAATGATACCTATAAAGGGAAAGTATATGTTTTGGAGTTTTTCTTTGCAACATGTCCTTCTATTTGCCCTAAAATGAATGCCAATATGGTTACGATTCAAAATGCATTTTTTGGAAATCCAAATTTTGGTATTGCTTCAATAACTATTGATCCTTTGCATGATACTCCAGCTGTTTTAAAAGAACATGCCAAAGTAGTAGGTGCAAAATCATCCAATTGGAATTTCTTGACAGGAGATAAGGATTATATTTATAGTTTATCAAATAAAGGCTTTAATATTTATGTGGGTGAAAATAGTAAAGTCAATGGTGGTTTTGAACATTCAGGATTGTTTGCCCTAATTGATAAAAATGGAAATATCAGATGTAGAAAAGATGATTACGGAAATCCAATTTTATATTATGATGGATTGGATAAAAAAGGAGTTAGAGACATTCAGCAAGATATTCAAGTTTTGTTGAAAGAGTAAAAAGAAAAGATTGAATAGAAAAGAATATAAAATAGATTGATAGAGAATGGAAAATAATACTGTAGAACAAAAATATAATAAATGGATTGTGTTGTTGTCAATTGCAATTCCAGTTGTGGTTGCTGTGCTTTTTAAAATTAAACTGAATGATTTTGGATTTAATGTAACACCATTAACCTTTTTGCCGCCTATTTATGCTACTGTAAATGGGATTACAGCTGTATTGTTGATTGCTGCGGTATTGGCAATAAAAAAAGGGAATAAAAGTCGTCACGAGTTATTGATGAAGCTAGCAATTGGATGTTCAGTAGCTTTTTTGGCAATGTATGTTGCATATCATATGACTGCAGAATCTACTAAATACGGAGGAGAAGGTGTTTTGAAATATATCTATTTCTTTATATTAATTACGCATATTTTCTTGTCTATAGCGATTATCCCTCTTGTATTGATAACCTATGTTAGAGCGTTAGCTAATAAATTTGATAAGCATAGAAAAATTGCTAAAATTACTTTTCCAATTTGGTTGTATGTTGCGGTAACTGGTGTAATTGTGTATTTAATGATTTCGCCTTATTATGTTTAGTAGAGAAAATAGAATTAACGGAATGGGAAGAAGAATAGGATTAAGAGTGTGTTTCTGTATTTTATGTTCTTTATTCTTTACTGTTTCTTCATATGCACAATGTGCTATGTGTCGTGCTGCGTTAACAGGTGATGAAAATAAAGCCAAAGCAGCAGCTGTAAATGATGGTATAGTTTATCTTATGGTGATTCCGTACATACTTGTTGGGGCGCTGGGGTATTATGTGTATAGAATGAAAAAGAAGAAATCTTAAGGATTTCTAATGATAATATATTCGGTTGCAATATGCAATTGAATTAAAATAAAAAAGTCAGTCTCTAATTTTAGAGACTGACTTTTTTATTTTCGGGTTGTTGAAATTAGGCTATTACTGATTGTTTTACTTCAATCCGTCTATAGCAACATTTACTGTTCCGTTTACTTTTATAAAAGCAATCATCGCTTGGTTGGTAAGTTCAACTTTTTGAAATTGTATATCTTCCATTTTTCCATTGATGAAAACCCCTGGCATTGGAGAATAGTTCTTTAAATAAGCCATCATACTTTGTTTAGCATCATCTAAATTTTGTTTGATAGAATAGTGACAGCTTTGTTCTATTTTTTTCAAAATGATTCCTTGAGCCAACCAGTTTGCAGTACGCATTAATCTGCTTTTTGTATCTAACACATAATCTAATTTGTCGAAATAGATTTCTTTTGTTGTATCATTATATTGAGGAACACCATTCAAATAGACTGTTCCGTTTACAGCTCCTAAAAGATCTAATGAAATAACGATTTTACCTTCTTTGTGCCACATAGCAACGTTTTGCACTTTTACTTTTTTGCTTCCTGATCCAAATTCTTGTCCTGCAAAATTGGTATTCATCAATTTTGAAGCCTCTTGGTAGGTTGAAACTGCAGCTATATTTGCCGAAATCTGTTCTGGAATTTTATCAACTGATTTTAGAGCGAATTTGTTGTTGTCAAACTTCGATTCAGGTTTGTTGCCTATTAAAGTTTCCATATAACATTTCAAACCCATATTGAGTAAGAATGAATCATTTTTAAGTTTTGCATTAGTCGAATAAATTTCAAGAGGAGAAATTTTGAACCAGCTTTTGTTAGCTTCACTCATTAGAAAAGGTGAACTGATTTTTGAAATTGCATCCAAAACATTCGGTTTGAAGTCCATAGAGTCTTCTATAGCGCTATCAATGCTTTGTTCTATTTTTGCTTTAAACAGACTTACTGCAGGATTGATAAGATAAGTTATAGGCATGTTTTTACCAAAAACAGTCATCGTAGGGCTTTCGACCCAATTGAGTGATTTTAATGTTGTTTTAGATTTTAATCGCCAGTTAACCAAAGAAACATCACTTAGTAGAGTTACCATTCCGTTTAGGTTGAATTCTTGCGTTTTGTATAATTCTACGCCTAACGTTTTGGTTCCAACTCTATATTTAACCCAAACTTTTAGAGGTAAAACAGTTTTTATTTTTTCACCTTCTTTTCCGTGATCATTAGTAATGGTAATAGGAGCTTGTTTCCACACTTTGATTTCAATATCGTCATCCTCAATTTTGTTGTCTTCATAAATTAAACCACTCAATAAAGAGTTGGTCTTATTTTCAATATCTTTTAGTTTAATACTAACTGGAAGATTGATGTATGAAGGAGTTTTTGTGTAGGTCAGCGGTACTGCATCATCCGGTTCAGGTCTTAAGGCTTCTATTTTTTGGGAAGTAGAGGAGCAACTTGTTATTGATATTAGTGTAATTAAGTAAATGATTAGAATAGAAAGGTTTTTTTGCATTTGTTTAAAATTTTTGGGAGCAAATTTAACAAAACAAATATATTTCTTACGTTAAGGATGTAACATTTTTATGAAATATAAGTCTTATGAAACATGTATAAGCAAAAAATGGCATTGGGTAACTAAGACTGTTGAATTGATTATAAATGAATGTTAGAAAATAATTGAAAATATGCAGATAAATTAAAATGAGTAATTTTAGTTTTCATTTTTTTATTGCTATTTTTAGAAGATAAATACTATTGTTTTAAAACAAACGAATCATGATTGAAATTAAAGACTTACACAAATCATACAAAATGGGACATTCCGAATTGCATGTGCTAAAAGGAATTAATTTCAATATAAAAGAAGGAGAATTGGTTGCTATAATGGGGTCGTCAGGATCAGGAAAATCAACATTGCTTAATATACTTGGTATTTTAGACGAAGGAGATTCGGGAGTTTATAACTTAGACAATGTGCCCATAAAAAAGTTAAATGAAACCGTCGCTTCTAAATACCGTAACCAATTTTTAGGTTTTGTTTTTCAATCTTTCAACTTGATTAATTATAAAAGCGCATTGGATAATGTAGCCTTGCCATTGTATTATCAAGGTGTAAAGAGAAAAGACAGAAATGAAATAGCATTAAAATATTTAGAGAAAGTGGGCTTGGCTTCGCATTCACATCACCTGCCTAATGAACTTTCCGGAGGACAAAAACAACGTGTCGCTATTGCTAGGGCTTTAGCCTCTAATCCTAAAGTATTATTGGCAGATGAGCCTACGGGAGCATTAGATACCAAGACTTCCTACGAAGTGATGGAATTGATACAAGGGATTAATGACGAAGGAAAAACTATTTTGATAGTAACTCACGAACCGGATATTGCAGCAATGTGCAAAAGGAATGTAGTGTTGAAAGACGGGTTAATCATTGACGATAAAATGGTAGAACAAGTTAGAGCTTCTTCATATGTTTAATATAGAACGTTGGCAAGAAATATTTGAGGCTATCGCCAAAAATAAACTGAGAACCTTTCTCACGGGTATTTCTGTGGCTTCGGGTATTTTTATTTTAGTGATTCTGCTGGGGGTTGGAAAAGGATTGCAAAACGGAATAGAAAAGCAGTTCGAACGTGATGCAGCCGGTATAATTGAAGTATGGTCAGGGACAACCACAAAAGCCTATAAAGGGATGAATCCAGGAAGGCAAATACAATTTAGAAATAGTGATTACGATATTGCAACTCAAAAATATGGAGAGCAATTAGATAAAAACGTGTCAACATATAATGCTTGGAATATCAATGTGGTATATGGAAAAGAATCGGGTAATTATCAATACCGCGGTGTGAATCCAGATTATTTAGCGATAGAAAATGCGAACATCATACAAGGACGCTATATAAACAATAATGATCTTGTCAATAATGAAAAAGTAGCAGTAATTGGGGAAAAGGTAAAATTAGATTTATTCAAGGAAAAAAATCCTATAGGAGAACTAATCATAGTTAATAATATCAATTTTAAAGTAGTTGGAGTTTTCACGGATCCAGGTGGAGAAAGAGAGGAAAGAAGGGTGATTTTACCTCTGTCGACTGCTCAAAAGGTATATGGTTTAGGAGATAAGATTAATAATTTGTTTTATACCCTAAAAAAGAGAGATACATATGAAGAGGCTTTAGCAGATGCGGATAAATTTACAAAAGATTTAGGGCACTTATTGCGAAGTAAAAACGAGATTGCCCCAGATGATGAAAGTGCTATTGGAATTAATAATTCGGTAGTTGATGCCAAAAAATATTACGATTTGAATCTCTATATTCGATTGTTTTTTTGGTGGGTTGGGATTTGTACAATCATTGCGGGAGTCGTTGGTGTAAGTAATATTATGATGATTATCGTAAAAGAACGTACAAAAGAAATAGGAATTAGAAAAGCGCTTGGAGCATCACCATTTTCGATTATTGTGATGATTTTGCAAGAGTCAATATTCATTACAACTATTTCAGGTTTTATGGGACTATTAATAGGATTGTCACTTTTAGAATTAGTTGGTCCTCATGCGCAGAGCGAGTATTTCGTGAATCCAGAAGTTGATTTTACCGTGGCATTATCAACCTTAATTGTATTGGTAGTTGCTGGAGCATTAGCAGGTTTTGTACCTGCTTATAATGCCGCAAAAATTAGACCCATTGTAGCACTTAGAGACGAATAGTTATGTTTGACAGAGAGAACTGGAGTGAAATTTTAGAGGCTTTAACGGCAAATACTTTTCGTACGTTACTTACTGCGTTTGGTGTTTTTTGGGGGATTTTTATTCTGGTGATATTATTGGCAGCTTCGAATGGTTTAGAGAATGGTGTCAAAAAAGGGTTTGATGGCATTGCTACCAACACTATGTTTATGTGGACCCAAAGCACATCAAAAGCCTACAAAGGTTTGCCAAAAGTAAGACAATATGATTTTAGGAATAGTGATGTCGAAGCTTTAAAACTAAAGTTTCCAGATTTATTATATGTTTCTCCCCGTAATCAATTAGGCGATTTTAATGGGGTTAGCAATGTTATAAGAGGAACAAAGACGGGAGCTTATACGATATATGGCGATTACCCGGAATTGGTTAAGCAAGAACAAATGGACATTATTAAGGGGCGTTTTGTGAATCCGCAAGATATTCTTTTAAAACGTAAAATTGCTATAATCGGAAGTGGGGTAATCAGTGAATTATATATGGGTGCCGAAGAAGTGATTGGCTCATATATTAAGATTAACGGAATTAACTTCATGGTGGTAGGAGTTTATAAGTCAAAGGGCAATAATAATGGGAATGCAGAGTCGGCCCAAAAAAATGTTTTTATTCCCTTTACCACTTTTCAACAAGCATTTAATTTTGGAGATAAAGTGGGATGGATGGCGCTTACCGCAAATGATGATGCATCAATTACGGAGCTTAAATCTGGAATTATGGCATTTATGCGTGATAGGCATTCAATTCATCCCGATGATGAGAGAGCTATAGGTAATTTTGATTTGTTTAAGGAATTTCAAAAAGTGCAGGATCTGTTTATGGTACTTAAGTTCATAGCTTATTTTGTAGGGACATTAGTATTGTTGTCTGGTATTATTGGAATCTCAAACATAATGCTTATTGTTGTTAAAGAACGAACCAATGAAATAGGAATCAGAAGAGCTTTAGGGGCAACCCCAGCAGCTATTAGATCCCAAATACTGTTAGAAGCGATTTCGCTAACCATTATTGCAGGGATGTTTGGTATTGCTGTGGCAACAGGATTATTGGTCATTTTGAACATGATTTTAGCCTCAATGCCATCTGAAGGAATGATGTTTGTCAATCCAAGTGTTGACTTAACCGTAGTTTTTATTGCTCTGTTGATATTAGTAGGATCGGGATTATTGGCTGGATTTATACCTGCACAAACAGCTATTAAAGTCAAGCCAGTCGATGCATTACGAACAGAATAGATTTTTAACCAAAATATAATAATCGAATAAACCATCATAAAATGAAAAAAGGAGTAACCATAACTGTTTTAATTTTGATAGCGCTAGTCTTTTTTGGCGCTTTATATTACCTGTATGCAAAGAATCAAGAATCACCTATTGTTTTTGAAACGGATAAAGCCGAAGTGAAAACAATAGTAAAAAGTACCATTGCTACAGGAAATATTGTTCCTGATGAGGAGGTACTTATAAAACCAAATATTTCAGGTATTATTGAAGCGGTTTATATTAAAGCTGGTGAAAATGTAAAAGCGGGTGATTTGATTGCAAAGATAAAAGTAGTAGCCAATGTATCTAATTTGAGTAATTCTCAAAATCAAGTAAAAACTGCAAAAATTGAATTAGATAATCAAGAAAAATTGTATCAAAGACAAAAAACATTGTTTGATAAAGGAGTGATTTCTGCCAATGATTTTGATGCAGCACAGTTGGCATATAATCAGGCAAAGCAAAACTATAAGGCATCAACCCAAGGGTTAGATATCGTAAAAACAGGAACAGCTTCGGGTCTGGGAAATTATGCCAATACATTAATCCGCTCTACAGTAAACGGAATGGTGTTAGATGTACCAGTAAAAGTAGGAAACCAAGTAATTGAAAGTAATAATTTTAATGAAGGAACTACCATTGCAAGTGTTGCCGACATAGGAAGAATGATCTTTGTAGGTAAAGTTGATGAAGCCGAAGTTGGAAAAATTAAATTAAATATGCCTATAGAAATTACCGTAGGTGCTATTGATAATAAAAAATTCACTGCTGTTTTGACTTACATTGCCCCAAAAGGGAAGACAGAAAATGGAGCGATTCAGTTTGAGATAAAAGCAACAATGACCAATAGAGATGATACTTTTATCAGAGCAGGTTTGAGTGCTAATGCCTCTATTATTTTAGAAAAAGCTGATAAGGTCTTGTCTGTAAAAGAGTCTTTAATACAGTTTGATAAAAAAACGCAAAAACCGTATGTAGAAATTGAAAATAGTCCACAAAAATTCCAAAGAAAAGATGTGGTTTTAGGAGTAAGTGATGGTATTAATGTCGAAATAAAAAGCGGAATCAAATCTACTGATAAAATAAAAGTTTGGAATCAAGGTTTGAAAACTGAAGAAGAAAAAAAATAGTAGGCACGTAGTGTTAAGTGTAAAATTAAGTTAAATGAGTAAGGCGTGTTTGCCGAGCTTTTATTCAATAAACAATGAAAAAAATAAATTATTTAAGTATTGCCTTTATCTTCTTGCTAGGTTTTTCGACTCAAGCACAAACTCAAACAACAACACAAACTAAAGCATGGACTCTAGAAGAGTGTGTAAATTATGCCATAAAAAATAACATCTCTATTAAACAAACTGAACTGGATACCGTTTCGGCAAATATTGATAAAAGGGGAGCAATTGGGAGCTTTCTTCCTTCGTTGAATTCTAATGCTTCGCATTCATGGAATATCGGATTAAATACAGATCCAGTAACAAACGTTAAACGTAATCAAACTACTCAATATACCTCAATAGGAGCAGGTATTGGTTTTGATATTTATAAAGGAATGCAAAATCAAAATGCTCTTAGAAAAGCTAAACTTTCTGTTGTAGCATCAAAATATCAATTGCTAAAAATGCGAGAAGATATCGCTCTGAATGTTGCCAATGCTTACTTGCAAGTACTTTTTAATAAAGAAAACCTAAAAGTTCAACAAGAACAATTGGCTATTAATGAAAAACAATATACTCGTTCCGAAGAATTGGTAAAAGCAGGATCTATACCACGTGGCGATCTGTTAGACGTAAAAGCAACAGTGGCTTCCAATAAACAAAATGTTATCACTGCCGAGAATGCCTTGCTGATTTCTAAATTGAGTTTGGCTCAATTATTACAATTAAAGGAATTTTGGGATTTTGATGTTATTGATGCTAGTAATGCCAAAGATGAAAATAATATCATGGCGATTAAACCAATAGATATTTATCAAAAGGCTAAGGAAACCAGAACGGAGTTAAAAATTGCTAAAACAAATTTAGAAATAGCCGAAAAAAATGTAGCAATTGCAAGAGGAGGTTTTCAGCCAACACTACAAGGTTTTTACAACTTTAATACTCAGATTTCTTATGCAGATGTCGTAGCATTTGATAGTAATGGTAATATAATAGGGAAAAAAAGTGCAGCGCCATTTTCGGACCAATTTAATAATAATAAAGGTCAGTCTTTTGGAGCACAATTATCAATTCCTATCTTTAACGGATATTCTGCCAGAAATAATGTAGAACGTTTTAAAGTCGATTTAGAAAAATCAAAAATTGCATTAGAAAAAGCTGACTTAGATTTGCAAAGAAATGTGTATACAGCTTTTACAGATGCAAAAGGAGCTTTGAATGCACATGAATCTTCTATTGTTGCACTTGAAGCAAGAAATGAAGCGTATAATTATGCTAAAGAAAAATATGCAGTGGGGCTAATGAATTCTTTTGATTTTAATCAATCGCAAACTTTGCTAACGAATGCACAATCAGAAGTATTAAGAACTAAATACGATTATATCTTTAAAATAAAAATATTAGAATTTTATTTTGGAATTCCAATCGATCAAATCATGAAAAAATAAGAGCATGTCAAAAAAAACAATTTATATTTTAATAGGATCAGGTATACTAATTATAGGCTTGTTAATAGGGCTTTCTAAGGCAGGTATTATAGGAAATAAGGACAAGGGTAAAGAAATTGAAATAGCTAATGTTAGTACAGGAACTATTGTAGAAACCGTTTCGGCTACAGGGAAAATTCAACCAGAAATAGAAGTGAAGATAGCTTCTATGGTATCTGGCGAGATTATAGATTTACCTATAAAAGAAGGACAGGTGGTGAAGAAAGGAGATTTATTGGTGAAGATAAATCCAGATCTGTATACATCAGGTTTGAACAGGACGGTAGCTAATTTATCTGGAACAAAAGCGGGCTTAAGTCAGTCTGAGGCTTCTTATAGTGAAGCTAAAGCAAATTACGAAAGAAATAAAATTTTGTTTGAGAAAGGAATTATCTCTAAATCAGATTGGGATAAGTCCATTGCTTCTTTTGAAGTAGCAAAAGCTACCAAACAATCCGCTTACTATAATGTACAAAGTGCTTCGGCAACTGTAATTGAAGCCAAAGACAATCTTGGGAGAACCGTTATCTACGCTCCAGCAGATGGTACGATATCAATGTTGAATGTAGAGCTAGGAGAAAGGGTTTTAGGAACGCAACAAATGGCGGGAACTGAAATTTTAAGAGTAGCCAACTTGAATAATATGGAAGTCGAAGTTGATGTAAATGAAAATGACATCGTAAAAATAAAGGAGGGAGACTTGGCAAATGTTGAAGTCGATGCTTATTTAAAAAAACAGTTCAGAGGTGTTGTAACCAGTATTTCCAATTCGGCTAGCACGGCATTAACGGCTGACCAAGTGACTAATTTTAAAGTAAAAGTTAGAATCTTAAAAGAATCATATCAAGATTTAATGGAGGGCAGACGAGCTTCATATTCTCCTTTTAGACCAGGAATGACTGCAACAGTAGATATAATTACAAAAACGCATAAAAACGTTATTAATGTGCCTATAAGTTCAGTAGTCGTGAAGTCTGATACAACTGCAGTAAAAGAAATAAAAATAGATGGGCCAGAATCTGATGAGAAAAAAACTATTCCTAAAAGTGATAAGAAATTAGAATGTGTTTTTGTAAAAGTAGGAGATAAAGCTAAAATCAGAATCATAAAAACGGGTATTCAGGATGATACAAATATTGAGGTGTTGTCTGGTCTAAAAAAAGGAGATGTAGTTATTACGGGACCTTATACCACAGTATCTAAAGAGTTAAATTCTGGAGATAAAGTATTTGTTCAGACAGATGATAAGAAAAAATAATTTAAGTTTATTAAATTGTTTTTCGGTCAAATTCATTTCGATTATTAGTAAATAAAGCACGTCCAGAACTTTCTGGGCGTGTTTTTGTTTTTATAAAGGATATTTCAAAATTCGGTGTAAATTTGCAATCGTATGAATCATTTGAAGCTTTTTAGATCTTGGTAATCTAATTTTGTATAAGTCAGAAACTAAAGTCTAAAATCTAATATTTAAAATCTTTAAAAATGTCCTATATCCTCAACATTGAAACTGCTACCAAAAATTGTTCTGTTGCTTTGGCAAAAGAAGGAAAAACTATATTGTGCAAAGAAATTGCAGATGAAGGTTATTCTCATGCTGAACGATTGCATGTTTTTATTGAAGAAATTATCAATGAGGCGGGGATTACCCTCAATGATTTAGTTGCTATTGCAGTAAGTCAAGGACCGGGTTCATATACAGGATTGCGTATTGGTGTTTCGGCAGCAAAAGGATTGTGTTTCGCCTTGAATATTCCGTTGATTGCGGTAGATACGTTACAAGCATTAGCCTCCCAGGTAACAGTTACAGATGGTTTAATTGTTCCAATGATTGATGCCCGTAGAATGGAAGTATATAGCGCCATATTCTCGTCAACTTTAGAGAAAAAAAGAGAAATCCTTGCAGAGGTTATCACGGAAAACTCTTTCGAAGAACTACATGAAAAATTATATTTTGTGGGTGATTGTAATGAGAAATGCAAATCTGTTTTAACTAATGAGAATTTCGTATTCTTGGATACAATTAAGTATCCTTCTGCCAATGAAATGAGTGCTTTAAGCTATGATAAATACAAAATAAGCGACACTGTAGATGTCGCTTATTTTGAACCTTATTATTTGAAAGACTTTTTAATTACTAGTTCAAAGAAATAATCAATCACTAGTAATCATTGTTTCTAATTATTGCTTTTAGATAATTCAGTAACGAATGGCTGAAAAGTAATGCCAGCAGTATCAAAAGCCAATTTGCAATTTTCTAAAGTATCTGAGGTAACAGAGTTGAAATCGTCATTATTTGCCCAAGGACGAACTGCCAACTGAATTGAATTATCAGTGAGATTCTTTACTGAAACTTCTGCAGCAGGTGTTGATAATACTTTAGGGTTACTGTTTAGGATAGTTGTTATGATTTCCTTTGCTTTTTTAATATCGGTGTCATATGAAATAGCAATAGTTAAATCAACTCTTCTAAAACCTTCCATAGAATAGTTGATAATGGTTCCATTTGATAAGGCTCCATTTGGAACAAAGATTGTTTGATTGTTGGAGGTGATTAATTTGGTTACAAAAATTTGTATTTCTTTTACTGTAGCAGTAACTCCTTGCGCTTCAATTGTGTCTCCTACTTTGAAAGGTTTGAAAAGGATAATTAGCATTCCGCCAGCAAAGTTTGATAATGAACCTTGTAAAGATAAACCAACAGCAAGCCCCATAGCACCAAGAATGGCAACAAAAGATGAGGTTCCTATTCCTAATTTGTCTATGAAGGTTACAAATAATAGTACTCTTAAAACCCAAAGTAAAATATCAGCAAGAAATTTGGTTAATGTAGGATCCAATTCTCTTTTAACCATTATTTTTCGAATAATTCTATTGATAATTCGAATAGCGTAAAGTCCAATAAATAAAATTAGAAAGGCAGAAATTACCTTTGGCGAATAATCTATCAGAACTTTCAAAAAAGTGCTGGCATAGCTAGTGATGTTTTCAGGATTTAATGTCATGGTAAAATAATAAAAAACCTTCTCAGAGAGAAGGTGATAGTTGAAGTGCAAAAATACGAATTATTTATTTTTTTAAATGTTAATTAGCATCTTCTTCTGTTTTATCTGTTGCTTGTTTTGAGTTTTCAATATTTGTCACTTCAGAATCATTTGTGCTAGTATTTGTCTTTTCTTCAAGTGTATTTGCTGCTTTTGTTTCTGAATCATTAGTGTCATTCAAGATCTTTTCTGTTTTTTCTAAAAGCGGCGTGGTAGCTACTTTCACTTTTTCAATTGTTTCTTCAACAAAAGTTTCTGCTTTTTCGATATACGGAGTTGCTGTTTCTTTTGCTTTGTTTACGGTTTCTTCAACAAATGTTTCAGCTTTTTCCATATATGGAGTTGTAGTTTCTTTTGCTTTTGTTACAGTGTCTTCGATAAATTCTTCTGCTTTATCAACATAGGGTTTTGTAGCTGTTTTTGTTTCTTCTATAACAGTTTCTGCCTGATCGGCTAATTCATTGGCAGTCACTTTGGCTGAACCAAATAATTTTTTTAAAAATGATGATACTCCCATGACTTTTTTTGTTTTTTGTTAACTATCAAAAGTAAATATTTTTTTGCTGTTAACAGGTTAAGATTTGTGTAATTTATTAAAAATCAATATGTAGCGTTTTTAAGATGTTGATATATGCTTTTTGAATTGGTCCTTTATTTTAGTTTATAAACATTTAAGAGTGATTTTGTTAAAAATATGAATATTCGTAATTATTAGCGTAAGAAAATTAACATTTTAATAACATTTTAGATTTTATTATGTTTTGTTTTTGAGTTAGTTTTGGCTGTAAATTCTTATGATGTTTAAGTTTGTTGTGAGACAATACTTTAATTAAAAAATTATAAATTATAGCTTTAATTCTTTCCTTTTGATGAGGTTGTGAAGAGGCTCAAAAATATTCTTGGCCAAGAATAGACATAAGACTCAAATGTCTAAAAATTGATTGAGTTATAAATTACTAAAAAAAAAACACGATGTTAAAAGAAATTTTAAATTTAAAAGGTGCTCAAAAATTAACTACTAATGAGCAAAAAAGTATTAAAGCTGGTGATACTGGTGTAGCTTGTGGAGCTCCTGCTCCTATTTGCGGACCTGGACAAACTCGTCAGTGTATCAATGGAGTGTGGGTATGCGTATCTGCATGTCCATGGTGCTAATAAATAAGAATGAGGGAATGACATTGTCATTCCTTCTTTTTTAAAATATAGACACTAATTTGAAGTGTCTAAAAGGATTACAATGTTAAATATTAAAAAAAAATAGCGATGTTAAAAAACATTTTAAATTTAAAAGGAGCTCAAAAATTAACTGCTAATGAGCAAAAAAGTATTAAAGCTGGTGATACTGGTGTAGCATGTGGAGCTCCTGCTCCTATTTGCGGACCTGGACAAACTCGTAAGTGTGTCAATGGGGTGTGGGTATGCGTATCTGCATGTCCTTGGTGCTAATAAATAAGAATGAGGGGATGACATTGTCATTCCCTTTCTTTTAAAATATAGGCACTAATTCGAAGTGTCTAAATGATTAAATGTTAAATATTTTAAAAAAAATAACCATGTTAAAAAACATTTTAAAATTAAAAGGTGCTCAACAGTTAACTAAAAAAGAACAGAAAAACATAAACGGTTCTGGTGTATGGGGAAATTGTGATAGATATCATCCACAACCTATTTGCCAAGTTGATTACTATGTAATGTGTATTGGTGGAGAATGGAAATGCGCTTATACTTAATAGATTAAAATATTGATTAGTAAGTTTATTTGCTTATTGATTTTTAATATTTAAAGATTACTGTGTAAAAGCAGATCCCAATATTGGAATATGGGTTGATTAAAAAAAAATTAAAAAACTAAAAAACTAAAATCATGTTAAAAAACATTTTAAATTTAAAAGGAGCTCAAAAATTAACTGCTAGTGAGCAAAAAAGTATTAAAGCTGGTGATACAGGTATAAGCTGTGGACCACAAGGGCCTTCATGCGGTCCTGGACAAACTAATAGATGTATTAACGGAAGATGGGTATGTACGCCTTCTTGTCCAACATTTCCATACTGTTAATAATAAGTAATTTTTTTTGAACGAGGGAATGACAATGTTGTTCCTTCGTTTTTTAAAGTATAGACACTAATTGTAAGTGTCTAAATCATTAAAATGTTAAACATTAAAAAAAAGTTATGTTAAAAGAAATCTTAAGTTTAAAAGGAGCTCAAAAATTAACTGTTAATGAGCAAAAAAGTATAAAAGCTGGTGATCTTGGTGTAAGCTGTGGACCACTAGGACCTCCTTGTGGACCTGGTCAAGTTTATAAATGTGGTTTTGATGGGAAGTGGGTATGTGTGTCTACTTGTCCTGTTCCTTACCCAGGGTGTTAATAATAAGTAATTTTTTTAGAACGATAGAATGACACAATGTAATTCCTTCGTTTTTTAAAGAATAGACACTAATTGTAAGTGTCTAAATGATTAAAATGTTAAACATTAAAAAAATAAGCTATGTTAAAAGAAGTTTTAAAATTAAAAGGAGCTCAAAAATTAACAGTAAATGAGCAAAAAAGCATAAAAGCTGGAGATATTGGCGTAAGCTGTGGACCACCAAATATTCCATGTGGTCCTGGATATGTTTATAAATGTGGTTTTGATGGGAGATGGGTATGTGTGCCTAATTGTCCGGTTCCTTATCCAGGATGTTCTCAATAAGTAATTTTTTTAGAACGATAGAATGACCAATGTTATTCCTTCGTTTTTTAAAGCATAGACACTAATTGTAAGTGTCTAAATGATTAAAATGTTAAACATTAAAAAAAAAATAAGCTATGTTAAAAGAAATTTTAAAATTAAAAGGCGCTCAAAAATTAACAGTAAGTGAGCAAAAAAGCATTAATGCTGGTGATGTAGGTATGCCTTGTGAGTCACCACAAGGTCCCCCATGTGGTCCTGGACGCACTACTGCATGTGTTAGAGGGGTATGGGTTTGTGTACCTATTTGCTCTTCTCCATACTGTTATTAAATAATTAATGTTTTTAGAACGAGGGAATAGCATTGTTGTTTCCTCGTTTTTTATATATCAAAACTAACTTTTAGGAGTCTAAAAAATTAAGATATTAATGCTACTGCTTTTGTTTAGATAAGTGTAGAAAAAAGTTCTTTCAGTTTGATATCTATCCATAAAAAAGAAAGTTTGATGTTTCTGCATTCCCGTTAACACGTTATTTGGAATGTTCAGACTGTATTTTCTTTTAATGTTCTTAGGATCATGCTTCTTAAATTGGCTATTCATTATTGATTTCCGAATAATTTAGAAACAACATTTGGAGGAAATAGTTTTTAAAAAAAAAGCGTCTCCAGATGGAAACGCTTTGAATTATTTAATGAGTAAATGAAAGCCATTATGCATTTACTGCTTCAACTTTAATGCCTTCGTCATTCAACATACTTTTTAGCATATTTTCAATACCGCTTTTTAGTGTAAAAGTAGAAGATGGACATCCGTTACAAGCACCTTGCATCATTACTTTTACTGTTTTTGAGGATTCGTCGTAAGAATCAAAAAGAATATTACCACCATCCGCAGCTACTGCTGGCTTTACGTATTCTTCTAAAATATTGATAATTTTTTGTGAAGTTTCGTCTAAAGCATCAAAGGATTCATCTTTTGCTTTTTCATCTTTAACAATAGTCTGAATTAAATTCTCGTCTAAAACAGTTCCTCCATTTTCAATATACTGTTTGATGAAAGTTCTTATTTCCAGAGTGATGTCTTGCCATTCGTTAATGTCGTATTTGGTGACAGAAATATAATTTTCATCGATAAAGATTTCTTTTACATAAGGAAACTTGAACAATTCTTTCGCCAAAGGAGATGGAGCAGTTTGATCTATGTTTTTGAATTCTATAGCATTTTTTGTCAACATTCTGCTCACTACGAATTTTAAAGCGGCAGGATTTGGAGTTGATTCACCATAAACAGTAATAGGTTGCTTTTTTGGTTTGTCTTTATCAACAGTAATTATAACTCCGCCTTTATCTACAAATGCCTCAATTTGTTCCGCTACTGCATCTTTTACATCTTCCCATTCTACGATACTAAATCTTTCGATAGCGATAAAATTTCCTGAAATGTAAACTGTTTTTACAAATGGTAAGTAAAATAATTGTTGTGCCAATGGAGAGGTCTTGGCTTCGTCTATATTTTTAAATTCAAAACTTTCATTTTGAGTAATAAAATCTTGAAATTCAAATTTTAATATGGTTGGATTTTGTGTTTCTTTTATGGTAACTTTTGTCATGACTTTTAAATTTTGCACAAATTTAGTGAAGTTATTTTCTACGATTAGCTATATTTGTTTTTTTAATGAATAAATTAACAAAAGGTTGATTTATTCATGCCTAAGTTTAGTAAAAATCAACTTAATGTGCTGTAAAATAAAGTTTTTCGTTGCCCTGTTTTTTATCTCCCTAAATATTTTCTCTCAAGAAGGCATACCTGTATATTCAGATTATTTGTCGGATAATTATTATTTGATTTTTCCTTCAATGGCAGGTGCTTCCAATTGCGATAAAGTTAGGCTCACTTCTAGGAAGCAATGGTTTGGTCAGTCAGATGCACCAGCATTACAGACGTTAAGTTATAATGGTAGGGTAGGAGAGAAATCAGGAATAGGAGCTATTGTTTTTAATGATGTCAATGGGTATCATTCGCAATTTGGTTTCAAAGCTACTTATGCATATCATCTTATGTTTTCAAGAGATGAGGTCGATTTAAATCAGTTGTCTTTTGGAATTAATGCAGGAGTGAATCAGAGTCAATTGGATGAAACCGATTTTCAAAATTCAGGAGATTATGATCCTACTCTTGGAAATGTAGTTCAAAAAGCTTCTTATTTTAATGTGGATATTGGTGCATCTTATAATGTTCTTGATTTCAGTTTGAATGCGGTTGTTAAGAATGTTTTAGAGACTAGACAAAATATTTATACAGAGTATGAAAGTGATAATTTGAGAAAATTTATCATTAGCGGAGGATATGTTTTTGGAAATGCTGATAAAGTTTTATGGGAACCATCACTTTTGTATCAATTTGTAGATAAAACAAAAGAGAGTGCATTAGATGTAAATATGAAAGCATATAAGAATATAAATTCCGGTAGTCTATGGGCTGTTTTGTCCTATAGAAGAAGTTTTGATGGAGTAGGGTCTAGTAATGGTGGTGGAACCAACAGTCAAAAATTACAATATATAACGCCAGTTTTAGGTTTTAACTATAAAAACTTTATGTTTGCTTATACATACTCCTATTTATTGGGAGATGTACAATACGATACCTCAGGATTGCATCAACTTACTTTAGGTTTAAATTTGTTTTGCAAACCAGTGAAGTATGATTGTAACTGCCCGGCAATTAATTAATTTAACTTAAAAAAAATGATAATTAAATCAGTAAAAGGCAAGTCGCCAAATATTCCTGAAGATTGTTATGTGGCGGATAATGCTACTATTGTGGGTGATGTAACTTTTGGAGCCTCTTGTAGTGTTTGGTTTAATGCTGTAATCCGTGGTGATGTTCATTTCATTACCATTGGGAATAAAGTAAATATTCAAGATGGAGCAATTGTACATTGTACCTATCAAAAACATCCTACTATTATTGGGAATAATGTCTCAATTGGTCATAACGCGATTGTGCATGGATGTACTATTCATGACAATGTATTAATAGGCATGGGAGCTATTGTTATGGATAATTGTGTTGTAGAGAGCAATTCTATTGTTGCTGCTGGTGCAGTTGTGACCCAAAATACAATAATTGAATCTGGCTCTATTTGGGCTGGTGTTCCTGCTAAAAAAGTTAAAGATATTGATCAATCTAATTTTGCTGGCGAAATTGATCGTATTTCTAATAATTATGTTATGTATTCGAGTTGGTTTAAAGAAGAATAATTAAAAATCTCTCTCTTCAACCTGATATTTATTTTCTAAAATTTCAGCCAAAACTTTTGGGTTTGAATTGGTATAGAAAACAGGAAGGTTATTTTCTGCACTTGAAAAGCCAACCTTATCTTTCAGGATTTTTTTGGTTTGTTTTGCCACCGCTTCTCCAGAATCAATTATTTGAATATGTTTTGGAAGGATTTCTTTTATTTGAGGAATCAAATAAGGGTAATGGCTGCATCCCAATACTAGATAATCAATATTTGCTTCAATCATTGGGGTAAGATAAGAATGTAACAATCGAGTCATTTCTGCTGAGTTAATGTCTCCATTCTCTATAAGTTGGACTAATCCATGGCCCACTTGTTCAATTATTTTAGTGTCTCGGTATATTTCGGTAGCTTTATTAAAAAGCGCACTGTTTAAGGTGCCTTTTGTGGCTAGAATTCCTATTGTTTGTGTTTTTGAATGTGTTGCTGCAGGTTTTATTGCAGGTTCAATACCAATAAAGGGAATTGTATATTTAGCTCTTAATTCTTGTATTGCATTAGTGGTTGCTGTATTGCAAGCTACTACAATTAATTTACAGCCCATGTCAATTAATAGGTCAGTATTCTTGATACTCAGAGCAATGATTTCTTCTTTCGATTTTTGCCCATAAGGAGCATTCTTGCTGTCTGCAAGGTAAATAGTTTTCTCATTTGGAAGTAAATTATGTATGGCCTTCCATATGGATGTTCCTCCAATTCCTGAATCAAAAATACCTATTGGTCTATCGTTTGTCATAAATGCAAATTTATAAGCTATAGTTTAAATATACTAGAATTTTCATTGTAAAAAAAAACTGCTCGATCCAAAATTTTGGAAGAGCAGTTCTGTTTGTTTTTTTAGGGGATTAAAATCCTAAATCTTTTTTTACATCAGCAGTTATGTTTGTTCCATCAGCAAGTAAAAGAGTAGATCCGTCTAAAACGTATTGGAATCCTTTTGCTTTTCCTACTTTTTGGATAGAAGCTCTTACTTTTTCCATAATTGGTTTTACGATTTCAGATTCTTTAGCTTGTAATTCTTTTTGAGCGTTATCTCTAAAGTCAACAATTCTTTTTTGCATGTCTTGAACTTCTTTAGAACGTTCTTGATTTATAGCTTCAGTAACAGTTGTAGATTCAGCTTCATATTTTTTTAATTTAGCTTGGTATTCTTCAACCATTTTTTTGTAGTCAGCATCATATGTTTCACTTAATTTCGTCAATTGTTTTTGAGCATCAAGCATAGCAGGCATTTTTCCCATAATTTCACTTACATCAACATGAGCCACTTTAGTTTGCGCATTAATAGTTTGTGATGCTCCTAGTATTAAAATTGCAGCAATTAGTAAAGTTTTGATTTGTTTCATCGTTTTAAAATATTTAGTATTAATTAGTATTATTATTTGTTCTCTTTTAATTTATCTTCATTTGCTTTTTTCAAAGCTGCTTTTTCCTCAATTTCTTTTAATCTTTTTTCTTCAAGTGCCTTTTTGGCAGCTTCTCTTTCTTCAAGAATTTTTTTTCTTTTTTCTTCTAAAGCTTTTTTACGCTCTTCTTGTGCATCTGTCTTGGTTTCTTCTGTTGTTGGTTTAAACTCGGTAGAAGGTTTTGCAGTAGCATTGTTAGGGTCAGCTGCTTTTTCTGTCGTTTCATTTACTTTTCCTGTTGTAGGAGTAAAGTTGTTTTTTTTGGCCTCTCTGTCAGCAAGTTCTTTGGCTCTTTTCTCTTCAAGTGCTTTTTTAGCAGCTTCTCTTTCTTCAAGAATTTTTTTTCTTTTTTCTTCTAAAAGCCTTTTTTGTTCTTCTTGTGCACTTGGCTTAGCCGTCTCTGTTTTGTCTACAGTGCCATTTGGAGAGCTAGCTTCAGTTGGTGTTTTTGCAACAACCGTGCCATTTTTTTTCGCTTCTCTTTCGGCAAGAAGTTGTTTACGTCTTTCCTCGTATTGTCTTTTTGTTTCTTCTTGTGCTAATCGTTTAGTTTCGATTAATTTCTCCCGTGCAGTCTTTCTATCTTCTAATGCTTTTTCCCTTTCTGCTAAAGCTGGGTTTTCATCAATTGCATCTTCTTTTTTCTCTTTTTCTTCTTCTTCTTTTAACTGTTTTTTCGTCAGTTGTTCTCTTTTTTCAGTTCTATTTAACATCCTTATTACTTGATCACTGATGTCAAATCTTTTTGCTGCAAAAAGAATGGTTAAGTGTGATGATTTATCAAATATAAAATCATATTTTTTTGCTTCTGCAATATCCTGTACTGCAGTGAAAATTTGATCTTGAATTGGTTTTACCAATCCTGCTTTTTGCGTGATTAAGTCACCATTTGGACCAAATCTTTTTTGTTGATAATCTAATTTTTCATTTTCCAGAAATTTTATTTCTGTTTCTCTTTCTTCAATTAACTCTGATGTAAGTAAAGGTTTTTCTGCTTTTAGTGCATCAGTTAGTTTGTTGATTTCTATTTTTTTAGCTTCAATTTCTTGTTTCCATTTTTGAGCTTTCTCTTCCAATTGAGTTTTGGCTTCTATATAATTGGGAACATTTTGTAAAATGTACTCCATATCAATATAACCCACTTTGTTTCCTTTGGTCTGTGCGCTAATTGTAGTTGTTACAATCAGTAGTAAAATTATAAATAAAATATGTTTTCGCATAATTTTAAAATTTTGAAATTTCACACTAATATACTTAAAATTGTTGACCAATTATAAAATGTGTTTGCCATCCGCTTGGTTGTATCTGCCCTGGAACAGCATCAAATCCATATCCGAAATCAATTCCTAATAATCCAAACGCAGGCATAAATACTCTTAAACCAACACCAGCAGAACGATTTAAATCAAATGGGCGATAATCTGAAAGTGTTGCATAAGCTGAACCTGCCTCAGCAAATGTTAGCGCATATATAGATGCTGACGATTTTAATGTTATTGGATAACGTAATTCTAATGAGAACTTGTTATAAATTGTCGCACCATATGCCTCTCCATTTTTGTTTGCAGGTGTTAATGAACCATTTTCATATCCTCTTAGTCCAATATTTCGTCTTCCGTCTATTGCACTTCCTGCCATTCCGTCTCCTCCTAGATAGTATCTTTCAAATGGGATTACTCCTCTGTCTTGATTGTAAGCTCCTAAGAAACCAAATTGCATTAAAGTACGTAGAACCAAATTTTTATAAACCGATGTATACCAATCTCCGTTTAGCTGTATTTTATAATATTCTAACCATTTGTATTTCTCTTGATCCACTTTTGCCTGATCCGCTACAGCATCCTGGTAATTGTCAACTTTATTGGCAACTACTGAGCCACCTGGTAATTTATCTAGATAATCTCCAGAATTTACTACTCGGTCATTATTATCTACATAAGAATTACCATTGTAAATATATTTATATTTTTGTTGTTCTCCTAATGTTGCGTAATCTATTCCGTTAAATAATGAATACGGAAGTGTGAATTCGCCTACAATTCCGAATTCAGAACCATATGTTGGGAAAATTGGATTATGACCTTTACTGTTTCTTGTTAGGCCAATAGTGTAAGATAAGTTTCTTGATGTACCATTGGCGAATGTAAATAAACCATATAGGTAATTGTGTAAATCATACTGTTGAAATCTGATAGATTGAGAAAGTACAAAATTGTCGTCTGGTACTGTCAGTCTTTTTGCTATTCCTACTGATAATGTTGTAATGTTAATGTATTTTGACTTGTCTACTTTTTGAGTTTGGTAATTAGCGTTGTATTGTTGACTAAATGCGAATGAGGTGTTAAATTGAATTGGTCTTTTACCTCCAAACCAAGGTTCTGAAAAAGATAAACTATAGGTTTTATAATAAGAACTTGCCTGTAATCGTAAAGCAACCTTTTGACCATCCCCCATTGGTAGAGGTTTGTATGCCTCTTTGTTGAATAGATTTCTTGCTGAGAAGTTGTTAAATGATAAACCTAATGTTCCTACGAAACCACCTCCACCGTAACCACCTTGTAGTTCTATTTGACTCGCGCCTTTTTCTACAAGATTGTATTCAATGTCTACTGTACCAGCTGCAGAATCCACATTTTTGAATTTTGGATCAATCTTTTCAGGATCAAAAAATCCTAATTGCCCAATTTCTCTAATTGTTCTAACTAGTTCTGCTTTATTGTACTTTTCACCTGGATGAGTTCTCAATTCACGATAAATAACTTCATCGTTTGTTTTGTCGTTTCCTACTACAGTGATTTTATTAAAATATGCTATAGGCCCTTCTGTTACTCTTATTTCGAAGTCAATAGTGTTGTTTACAGTTTTTGTTTCAACAGCATTTATGTTCGAAAACAAATACCCGTTATTTTGATATAAATTGGTAATATCATCTCCATCAGGTTTAGTTTTATCTGCTATTCTTTGTTGAAGAAGGACACCATTATATGTGTCACCCGGACGAATTCCTAGCATGCTACTTAATCCTTGGTCCGAATAGACTGTATTACCTATGAATTTAATATTTCCGAAATAGTATTTTTGTCCCTCTTCTACGTCGATTTTAATATAGATTGCATTTTTTTCTTTGTTGTAGGCAACTGAGTCACTCTTAATTCTGGCGTCTCTGTATCCAATTTTTTTGTAATCGCTAACTATTGATTCTAAATCTTCTTGATATTTGCTTTCAATATATTTAGATCTTTTTAAAACATGAAAAAAGTTTTGAATTTTCGTGTTTTTCATTGATGATAGAAGTTTACTATCGGATATTTCCTTGTTCCCTTCAATTTCAATATCATATACTTTTACTTTTTCTCCTTTATCAACATTTACAAGCATGTTTACTTCATTTGCTGAAGCAGTGTCTTTTGTTGTGGTTATGTATACTTTGGCATTGTAAAAGCCGTCTTTTTTGTATTGCTTTTCAATGTAGTTTTTAGTGGTAGTGATTAAATTTTCGGTTACAATTTTACTCTTTGTAAGTCCGTTTTCTTTAATGTAAGTTTCAGCTTTGCTTTTCGTTACACCAACAATTTTTACTTCATTAATCTTAGGTAATTCCTTGATGTTTAAATCGAGGTATATGCTATCGTTTTGTATTCTGTTTATATAAAATGAAATCTCATCGAAGAGACCTAATTTTCCTAATTTTTTAACAGCGCTACTTATTTGTTCGCCCGGAACCGTGATTTCTTGTCCTTTTTCAAGACCTGTAAATGTAACAACCGTTTGTGGATTAAAGCTGATGTCGCCAATTACTGCAACATCTGCCAATATGTATTTTTTTCCTTGGTCAAATGGAACTCTTTCTTGTGCTTTTATCTGAGTAAAGGTTCCTAAAATAAAAAGGGTAAAGACTAATTTTATGCTTTTATATGACACTAAATAATTATTTAATTTGTTCACTTGTTTTTCCAAATCGGCGTTCTCTTTTTTGATAACTAATAATAGCCTCATGCAAATCTTGTTTTTTGAAATCAGGCCATAGAACATCAGTAAAGTATAATTCTGAATAGGCTATCTGCCACAACAAGAAATTACTTATTCTGTGTTCTCCACTTGTTCTTATTAATAAATCTACATCTGGTAAATTATGCGTGTAAAGATGCTCATTTATAATTGAATCGTCAATAGCGTCTATTGAAATTATATTATTTTTAACTTTCTCGCTTATTATTTTTACAACATTTACTATTTCTTCTCTAGAGCCATAACTTAACGCAAGAGTAAGGGTCATTTTAGTGTTGTGCTTTGTTTTATCGATTACATCGATTATTTCTTTTTGAGCGTTTTTTGGTAATTTTTCTAAATTACCAATGGCGTTCATTCGGATGTTATTTTCTATTAATGTTGGTAATTCTTTCTTTAATGATTTGACAAGTACTTTCATTAAAGTGTCTACTTCTAGCTTTGGTCTGTTCCAATTTTCAGTAGAGAATGCATATAATGTAAGGAAGCCTATTCCTAAATCTGAACATTCTTGGATGATTTTTTTTACTGACTTTGAACCACTTTGATGTCCAAGGGTTCTTAAAAAACCTTGTTGTTTAGCCCAACGCCCATTTCCGTCCATGATAATGGCCAGATGATTGGGTAAATTGTTTGTGTTTATTTTGTCTTCTAACATTTTTCTATTCTCTACAATAACATGGTTTTTTTCCAAAGGTATAAGTCAATGTTGCTCCGGAAAAAACATACCAATCATTATTATTTATATTGCCAAATTTAGGCAAACTGCCATTACTTGGATTACTCCCGTCTATATTATCTGTAAATGTATATCGAGCTCCAACTTCTAAAGCTAAAATTAAATCACGTGAAATATTAGATTTTACTCCAACTGTCATTGGGATTGCAACTGAACTATTTATTTTGTCAGTTTTGACAATTTCTCCAGAAAGGACGTATAGATTATCGTAAAAAAAATAACTTAAACCAGTGTACACATAAGGAGTGACTTTTGGCTTCTCTTCATGCAAGTTAAAATCAAAAAAATTGAATTCAATACCTGCTGACAATTCTTTTATGTTATTTTTGAATTTGTATCCTCTGTTATATCTTCCAGGTTCTTTAGAATCATTATCATCAGAAGAAATCCTAGATTGGGTGTATGAAAATCTATATGAATGTCTCGGACTTTTATTCCATTTGTATAAAACGCCAAAGGCAGGTTCATTGGGATAAATATAGTTGGTCAAACCAACATCTCCAATGTAGTTGCTTCCACCAAGAAAAACTCCTACCTCATTGATCTGGGCATAAATAGTTGTGTAAGCAAAAAAGCACAAAAAAGAGGTGAGAATTTTGTTCATAAATTAAAAATTGTGTGCAAATATAATAATTATCAATAGGATTCAATACCCATTGTGTGAATAGTACGTTTTTTTCAAAAGCGAGACTCTATATAAGAATGGAATGTTAATGTTTGTAAACGAGAAAATAGCGGTTATTCGTATGTGTAGCTATTTAATTTCTTCTGTCTTCTCCCCAAAGTAATTTTGTTCTCAAGGTTTTTAAAAATGTTTCTTCTGGAATTTCTACCATATTTATCTGAAAAGAAGTCTTTTTTATGGTTAATATAGAATCATTTTTGACAGTGGCTAATCTTGAATCTAAGGAAACCAAGTATTGATCTTCTCTTCCAGATATTTTTAGTTTGATTTCTGTTTCGTCAGGAATGACAAGTGGTCTTGCGTTTAGATTATGAGGGGCTATAGGAGTAATTACAAGACTTTTTACATCTGGAGTCAAAATTGGACCTCCGCAACTTAAGGAATAACCAGTAGAACCTGTGGGAGTTGCTATTATCAGGCCATCTGCCCAATAAGAGTTTAAAAACTCATCATTCAAATAGGTCTCTATGGTAATCATCGATGTAGTGTCTTTTCGACTGACGGATATTTCATTCATTGCAAAATCTAGTTCATCAAGAGCTTCGTTATCTGGAGAACATGATAAGCTCAAGAGGGTTCTTTTTGAAATTGTGAAGTTTTTATCAATTACAAATTGCATAAATTCGGCAATGTTTTCTTTTTGTACGGTAGCCAAAAAACCTAATCGTCCTGCATTTATACCTAATAAAGGAACGCCAGAATTACGAACAAGGGTGATAGCTCTCAAAATCGTACCATCTCCACCAATACTGATCAACATGTCAAAACTTTTGTCTAGTTCTGTGTGGGAGCTAAAAGTTTTGTATTCTTTTTTTACAATGTTTTTTTCATGCAACATCTTTAAGAAATCAGCTTCGATAACCATTTCTACATTATTATCTTTAAAAAACACAAAAATGTCTTTAATAATTGGTTCTGTGCTTACTAAATAATATTGACCGTAAATAGCTACTTTCATTTTGTTTTTCTGAATCTGTTGGTTTGTTGAAGTTTTATTTTTAATTCTATAAAATAGTTACATGTTCAGGTATTTATCTAAATAATCCGAACGTTCTTTTAGATTGTTGATATAATTGTCTTCGTCGTGATCGGATAAGATTTCGTAATTATACCTTCTAAAAGTTTGAATAATATCATTTAGAGAACCTAAATTGATTTTCATAGTTACCTGAACGCTATTTACATCAGATTCTGAAATGAAAAGCCCTAAAAGTTTGCCATTATTACTCTCTACAATTTGTACGATCTGGCTCATCGAGTAATCAATACTGTTTTTTCTGACTATTATGACAGCGCCTTGTTCTTTTAGAAAAGGGGTTTCGTGAAAAAATTTAATAATGTCTTCAATTTCATAGTATCCTACATATTTATTAGTTTCATCTAAAATAGGAACTAAGTTGGTGTGGTTTTTTGCAAAAACTTCCAATACATCTAGCCAAATCATATTGGTTCTGGCAAAAAAATGTTCTAGTGTGAATTTATAATCTAGGACTTTTTTATCACTGTCAAAAGTTTCTATATCGTCAGCAGAGATGCTTCCAACATAAATCCCTTCTTCTATAACCGGAAAATGTGAGTAGTTTAAATCATCAAAAAAGTCTCGAACAGACCCTATAGTTTCATGTCCGTCAATCGCTTTGTAGTCGTTTGTAATATAGTCTTTAATGTCTGTCATATAATCTATCCTCAATAATTGATGCAAAATAATCAAAAATATACAGAATCTGCTACCTTTTACTTTGTATTTTTGTCAAAATAATTTTAAAAAGTACTCTTTTAATTCCTGTTTCTATGACAAAATTAAGCGTTAATATAAATAAAATTGCTACTTTACGTAATGCACGAGGTGGAAATGTACCTGATTTACTTAAAGTGGCCACTGATATTCAAAAGTTTGGAGGACAAGGCATTACTATTCATCCACGTCCGGACGAAAGACATATTCGCTATCAAGATGCCCGAGATTTAAAATCGATTGTTTATACGGAATATAATATCGAAGGAAATCCTGAAGGATCTTTTATTGACTTAGTCCTAGAGGTTAAGCCTACACAAGTAACTTTGGTTCCAGATGCTGTAGATGCAATTACATCAAATGCAGGTTGGGATACTATAAAGCATGCTTCATTTTTGACTGAAATAGTTCAAGAGTTTCAACGTAATGGAATTAGAACGTCAATATTTGTAGATCCTGTTCCTGAAATGATTGAAGGAGCCAAAATAATAGGGACTGAAAGAATAGAATTGTATACCGAGGCATTTGCTCATCAATATGGTTTAGGGAATAAAAAAGGAATTGAACCTTATGTAGCTTCAGCAGTTTTAGCAAATGAACTAGGATTAGGGCTTAATGCCGGTCATGATTTAAGCTTGGATAATATTCAGTTCTTTAATCAAAATATACCGGGACTATTGGAGGTTTCGATTGGACATGCGCTTATTTCTGAATCTATTTATTTAGGTTTAGAAAATGTAGTAAACATGTATTTGCAAAAATTAAAGTAAGATTATTTTAATTTTTAATGATTAATTAAAAAGGCTTACTCTACTTGATACTCTAGTAAGTTTGCTGATAATAAAAAAATGGTTTTAGAAAAGGAGGAATCCATAGCCAATAGGGTTGGTTTTGGATTCTTTACTTTTGTTGACCATAATGAATGTAATATTTTGAAACGAATCCTTCTTTTTTTTCTATTTTGTTTTTCTAATTTAATTGCACAATCAAAAGTTGTGGTTAATGGTTTTGTAAAAGATAATCAGAAACAGAAAATAATTGGTGCCAATGTTTCCTTTTTAACTAATGAAAATCTAAAGTTTCATGTTTTTACTGATTCAATCGGAAAGTACTCAATTGAGATTCCAGTAGGGGAAGTAAGAATTAATGTAGATCATTTAGGATTTGAAAAAGAATCTTTACAATTAGAAATAAAAAAGGATACATCACTTTCTTTTACATTGATGGATAATGAACTTGAATTAAAAGAAGTTGTTGTTAAGAACGAAATTAAAAGGCCACTATCAGTTGCGTTAGGAGGGAAATTGTCTTTCAATCCCCAAAAAATGGGTAATATTCCGTCTCTTTTAGGAACGCCTGATATTGTGAAATTGTTGCAACTAACACCGGGTGTTCAGAATTCTGGTGATGCTAATGGGTACTTATATGTTAGGGGTGGTGATCCAGGACATAATTTAATGCTTTATGCGGACGCTCCAGTTTATGGGATGGCACACTTACTAGGTGTTTTTCCTTTTTATAATGCGGATCATATTACTGAAGTGCAATTCGATAGGTCTAATTTGAATTCCAAGTACGGAGGACGGTTGAGTTCTACCGTATATGTATTACCAAATCAATCAAAGCCTAATGAGTTTTCTATACAAGGAAGTTTGGGGTTATTGTCTTCACAAATAAGCTTGTCTGTACCTATTGGTAGTAAAACAGGTTTCTTTATCTCAGGAAGGAAAACCTATATTGATGAAATAGTGGGGCCACTCTTAAAATCAGATAAAGGAAATGCTAAAAAAGGAAAAGAAGATTTTAAGTACGGCTTTTTTGATAGTAATTTGACTTTTATCACTGAGTTTTCTAAAAAAAACATTTTGACAATTAATGCTTTTTTAAGTGGAGATAAATTTGGAGTAAGTGATCCTAAAGTGTATTTGAATGCTGACCTAAAATGGAGTAATGTGGTAGTTACACCTACTTTGAGAAGTATGTTGTCTGAAACAACAATAATGAAAAATTCTTTTTATTTTACACGATATGAGAATGGTTTATTTATGAATCAGTCAGATGTTCAAATGAAAGTTTCATCATATATACAAGATTTTGGTTATTCAAATTCAATTCAATACATGGTTAAGGGTATCCCTTTTGAGTCTGGATTTCAATACACATTTCATGATTTATTACCTCAAAAAATAGATGTAGATAATTTGAGTACTATTGTAAATGATACGCAAACAGCAAAAATTAAAGCTAATGATATTGCAGTGTTTGCAAATGCTAAGCCTAAATTTTCAGATAAGATGAGTGCTGAATTAGGGGCAAGATTGAGCTATTATACTTCGGGCTCAAATGCTAGTTCTTTTTTGCGCTTTGAACCCCGAGTAGTATTTAACTATTTCCCAAAAAATGATCTTTCTTTTTTTGCATCTTATACACGACAAAATCAATATGTTAATTTAATAACTGCATCCAGCGTTGGTATACCAACGGATTTTTGGATTGCAGCTTCAGATGGTATTCCATCTCAATCGTCTAATAATTATTCTGTTGGGTGCAATAAAATAATCTCAAAGCAAATTAATACTTGTTTAAACGGTTATTACCGTTCAATGAAAGATTTAATAGAGTATCCTTATGGACTAACCCAGTTTAATGAAACTACATCTTTAAAGAATGATATTTTAATCGGGGATGGTGAAGCATATGGACTGGAATGGATGTTAAAAAAAGACAATGGAAAATTTAATGGATGGATAAGTTATACCTTGAGTTGGTCAAGTCGTCAATTTGACGAGCTTAATAACGGAGAGGTGTTTTATTCAAAATATGACAGAAGACATAATCTTGTCCTCGTAGGAACCTATGATTTTAATAAGAAATGGAATGTTGGTTTGACACAGCTTTTTAGTTCTGGAAATAGGTTTACAATGCCAACCTCTTGGTACTTTATGAATAATACGCCAATAAGAGAATTTGGAAGTTATAATAATGCACAGATGCCTAATTATATTCGTACAGATGTTTCAGTTAATTATTCGTTTTTTAAAACTCCAAAAAAAGAAAGTGTACTGAATTTTTCTGTTTTTAATACATTTAATATTGATAATCCTATTTATGTTGTTTTGCGTGTAACAGTAAATGGAAAGAAAATAAGTGTTGATACTGATGAAAAAAAAATGTATTCTATACTCCCGTCAATAAGCTGGAGATTTAAATTTTAATCGATGAAAAAAATAGGTTTGTTGTCCTTGATCTTTCTGTTAATCGTATTGGTTTCATGCAGTAGAGAGGATTATGTAAAAAGTGTTGATGGAGAATCAAAAATAGTTGTCGAAGGATGGATTGAACAAGGAGATGTACCACAAGTAATCTTATCTCGAAGTATCCCAATTAATGCTGTTATTGATTCTACAACCATTTTTGATTATTTTATTCGTTCGGCAAAAGTTACCGTTTCAGATGGTGAAAATGAAGAGGTTTTAAGTTTAAGGAGTGATAAAGATAGAGTGCCACCTTATGTTTATCATGGTTCTAAAATCATTGGAGAAGTTGGTAAAACGTATGCTTTGAAAATAGAATATTTAAATAAAATAATAAAAGCAACAACAACTATCCCTAATGTAGTTACTATAAAATCTGCGAAGTATGTAAAGGAAAATCCAGCTGATGCAAAAGGTTTTGTTCATTTAGAGTTTAATGATCCCATTTTAGAAAAGAATTATTATCAAATCGAGACTCGATTGGATAAAGAGGAGCCTATTTTTGTGCCAGCGCTGTATGGAAATTTAAATGATGAAAATTTTATTTCTCCATCTATTTCATTGCAGGTGACACGTGGTATTTATGTGCTTTCTAAAACAAAATATGAACCTTATTTTAGAGATGGAGATTTAATTTTTGTAAAATTAAGAACTATGAGCAAGGAAGGTTTTGATTTTTGGAATAGCTGGCAAAACGAAATTATTAATGGTAGAAGTCCAATTTTCCCAGCTAATACAAGCTTGAAATCGAATATAAAAGGAGGGATTGGTATTTGGGAAGGCTATGGACAAAGTACAATTTCAATTCAAACACCCCAAAAAAAATGAGGCTGCCTTTTTAGGTAGCCTCATTTTTTGAAAATTAAAAAGAGTTAGTTTCTTTCAAATGCTTTTAAGAAATCTTCAAATTTAGTATTTAAAGTATCAAATCCTGTCGAAAAGTATACACTCATTTCAACTTCAGTATTGTCATTGAATTTTAAGTATAATACTTCGTCGTATTGTTGAACTGAAGTACCAACGGAATTGTAGTCCCATGTCCAGTAACCGCCATATTCTTTAACTGAACTGTCTGTTTTCCAAATAACATTTGAATTATAGGAATCTCCTTTTTGTGATTTTTGGATAACGTCTGCGATTTTTGTACCATCTTTTTTAGACACAAGAATCATTTTTACATTTTTATTATTTGCAAGAACAGATCCTTCTGAATAGCTTTTGTTATAAGTATTAAGGTTTGTATAATAAGTTTTAGACTTATAATCTGGATATGTTAATGATTTGTCTAGGGCAGCTTCGTCATTAGCAAGGCCTTCAATATTTGCATCAGCTAGTATTACAAAGTTGTCCATTAATCTAATAAGACCATTTGCTTTACCTCTGTAGGATACAAGTGCATTGTCTTTTAATAATTCATCTATATTGGCAGTACTACCTGAATTAAACTCAATAATGTTTTTTCCTTCAAAAGTGAAAGATGATTTAGCTTCAGCAGGCATTTTTTTACCACTGATTTCAAAAGTGTAACCATCACTTAAAACCATTTTAAAGCTAGATTCAGTAGGAGTTTCTTTTCCATTAGAATATTTAGCAGTTGTAGTAAATGTTGCGGCTTGTTTATCATTAATAGTTAAAGTTGCATCGGCAGAAGTTGGTAAATAGAATTGATCTAAATCGTTAAGTTTTACTTTTATATCTGAAGAAGTACTTTTAGTTGATAAAGTTGCATTATTAGTTGTTTGACCTTTCTTTGCAGGAAAGATAAATTTCAACTCGCTTGTTGAAGTTGTTTTTTCCCAAATTTGTTTTGAATTATTCCATGAGTAAATTCCGTAAACTCCAGAAATATTAAGAACATCTGCAATTTGATTGTCGCTTTTACCATCCAAAATATCAATGGTATTAATGCTTAACAAGTTTCCTAAGTTTTCAGTAGCTTCAATAGCTCCAGATGTTTTTGATTTGTCTAATTTAAGCAACATGTCATTTGCTTCAGCTTCAAGTTTTGTTTTTTGCTGCTCAGGTTGTAATGCAGAATAAGGTAGTTTTATGATTTCAGCAATTTGTTCCGCTAGATTTTTTTCGGCAGGATTTGTTGGATTTGTTGGATCTGTTTGGTTTGTTGGATCTGTTGGATTTATTGCATCGTCTTCTTTACTACAAGAAATTGTAAGTTGAGAAACAATTACAGAAAGTAAAAGGAATTTTTTAATCATTGTTTTTAAGATTTAAATATTAGTAATGTAATAATGTTTGTTTTTGTGTAAATATCTGTCTGTTAATAAATTAAAATTTGAGATATTTTCTTTGTTAATTTAAAAATTTGTAAGTTAACTTTCTGTATTTAGGGTGAGCAAAACTAAGATTTTAAAATTTACTTTACAATACCATTTTTGGCAATATTTTCTTAAAAATGGACTGAAATTTTCTAGTTGTGCTAAATTTGATTTTTTCTACCTTTGCCCTTGATTCGCAAGAATCAAAATACTCTGTTTACAAATAGAAGTTCTAATATTGATTAATGATTTGGGGATGTAGGTTTTAAAATCTGCAACTCAAAATCTATAATCTGCAATCAAAAGATACAATGCTCTACTCAAAAATAGAAGGTTCAGGAAAACCTCTACTTATTCTTCATGGATTTCTTGGAATGTCTGATAATTGGAAATCACTCGGAATGCAATTTGTAGCTGACGGTTTTCAGGTGCATTTATTGGATTTAAGAAATCATGGACGTAGTTTTCATTCTGATGAATTTAATTATGAAAACATGGTTCAGGATGTTTACAACTATTGTCAAGAAAATAATCTGACATATATTAATGTAATAGGACATTCTATGGGTGGGAAAGTTGCGATGTTATTGGCAACTACACATTCGGGATTAGTAGACCAATTGATTGTTGCAGATATTGGCCCTAAGTTTTATGCACCACATCATCAGGATATTTTAGCAGGATTAAACGCTGTCGATTTTTCGCTAAAACCAAGTCGTAATGAAGTTGAAGAAATCATGAAGAATTATATTCCTGATTTTGGAACACGTCAGTTTTTAATGAAAAGTTTGTATTGGCAAGAACCGGGACAATTAGCGTTCCGATTTAATTTGAGCGTTTTTAATGATAAAGTAAATGAAATAGGTAAAGAACTAGCTCCTGATTTGACTTTTGAAAAGCCAACACTTTTTATTCGTGGAGGAAATTCAAATTACATACTTGACAGTGATTTTGAAAATATAAAAGATCATTTTTCAAATTCAAAAATCGAAACCATTCCTAATGTAGGACATTGGCTTCATGCGGAAAACCCAGTTATGTTTTATGAATTAGTAAGTGCTTTTTTAAAATAAAATAAAATAGAATATTTTTTTTACTATATTTATTGAAATTTTTAAAAAACATTTCTATGAATTTGCTAATTAGAATTATTGTTACTGCAGGCTTGGTTTTTGGAATAGCCCATTTTTTACCGGGTGTTCATGTTGCTGGACCAGCTACAGCAATGGTAGTTGCTATTGTTTTAGGACTGCTTAACATTTTTATAAAACCAATAATGGTACTGCTAACGTTACCTTTTACAATTGTTACTTTAGGATTGTTTTTGTTGGTTGTTAATGCAATAATTATTCTACTTTGTACTAAAATTGTAGGGGGGTTTACAGTTGATTCTTTCTGGATTGCAATGATTTTTAGTATCGTTTTATCCCTTAGTCAGTCTATTATATATTCAATTATTGGTAATGATAAGTAGTGTTAAATTAGGTTTAAAGTTAGTGTGTCTATTTCAACACTAAAAGAGAAATGACCTAACTTTGTGATAAGCTTTTTAATCTAATGAATAAAAAAATCTACATATTAATATTTACTGTACTTGGTTTCTTAGTGATGCCAAGTACAGTTTTTGCTTGTGGAAATAGTTATTCAAAAACAACTTCTTGTAAAAAAGAAGCCTCTTCAAAACAAGAAATAAAAAATTGTTGTGATTCACATCATAATGAAAATGGTAAAAAACACCATGGGTGTGGTGGGAAATGTGGTCATTCAAATTGCAATATTCCTTCTGTACAAATTGCAATTTTTGTTCCTTTTATAACAGAAATAAATTCTAAAGCACTCTTTTTATATACAGAAAAAGGGAGTTTTAATGATTTGAAAACCACAATTTCTTCAGGTTTTCAATCTCTATGGCTCATTCCTAAAATAGGCTAAATTTAATTTTGACAGCCATTGGTGTGTCAAATTCGAAGCAAATATTGCTTTAAATCTTATATTTATATTAAGTTTCAATTATTCAAAGTGTAGTTTTAATACTATAATTTGAATGTTGTTTCGTTTATTCATTCTTTAAAAAAATATACAATGAACTCATTAAAAAAAATAATGATGGTAGCATTAACAATGCTTTCTATCACAAAAATAGACGCCCAAATAAAAAATGCTAAAACCGAAGTTGTAAAAATATATGGCAACTGTGGTATGTGTAAATCTAAAATTGAAAAAGCTGGAAGTCTAAAAAATATAGCTCAAGTGAGTTGGGATAAGGAAACTAAAATGGCTACGCTTTCGTATGATGCGAGTAAGACCAATCAAGAAGAAATCTTAAAAAGAATAGCATTGGCGGGTTATGATAGCGATGTATTTCTTGCGCCAGATAAAGCCTATTCAAGTCTTGATGAATGCTGTCAATATGATAGAGAGGCTAAAGTTCCTGTAAAAGCTGATGCCAAAACAGATGCTATAGGAATGACAGTGGTTAACCCTTCATCTGTTTCTGAAAGCCAAAAAGCAAATGAATTGCAGTCAGTTTTTGAGAGTTATTTTCTATTGAAAGATGCTTTGATAAAAGGAGAAGGTAAATTAGCAGCTGAAAATTCACAAAAGTTACTTACAGCTATCACTGCTGTGAAAATGGAAACTTTAAGTATGGATGTGCATATGGTATGGATGAAAGTTTTGAATGATTTAACTGCCGATTCAAAGAATATTTCAGCTACTCAGGACATAAAAAAACAACGAGAGATTTTTAAATCATTATCAAAAAACAGTTATGAATTGATCAAAGTTTCAAAGTTCTCTGAACCGGTTTATTACGAATATTGCCCTATGGCAGATGCCAATTGGTTGAGTAAAGAGAGTGTGATTAAGAATCCTTATTATGGTTCGCAAATGTTGAGTTGTGGTAAAGTGGTAGAAACAATCAAATAAGATGAATAATTTTAGATTAATAGTTTTATTCTTCTTTGTGGTATTGTCAGTAAATGCGCAAAAAACGGTGCGTTATGATCTATACGTTCGTGATACAATTGTAAATTTTACAGGCAAGCCTAAAAGAGCCATTGCTGTAAACGGTCAAATTCCAATGCCAACTTTGACTTTTACCGAAGGAGATATTGCCGAAATTTATGTACACAACGAATTAGAGGAAGATACGTCCTTGCATTGGCATGGTTTGTTTTTACCTAATAAGGAGGATGGTGTGCCTAATTTGACACAAATGCCAATAAAACCACATACGATTCATAAATACACTTTCCCGATAATTCAAAATGGGACACATTGGTATCATAGTCACACAGAATTACAAGAGCAAATTGGAATGTATGGTTCTTTTGTACTGAATAAAAGAGCCAATGATCCAACATTTAGGAAAGGAATTGATGATTTGCCAACTGTTCCAGTAATCTTAAGCGAATGGACAGATATGGATCCCAATAATGTACATCGATTGTTGCATAATGCATCAGATTGGTTTGCCATTCAGAAAGGAACCACTCAAAGTTATTCTGAAGCTATAAAAGCGGGGCATTTCAAAACGAAGGTAACCAATGAATGGAAACGAATGAATGCGATGGATGTTAGCGATGTGTATTATGATAAGTTTTTAATTAACGGAAAAAGCGAAAGCCAACTTTCTCAATTTAAATCTGGAGATAAAGTTCGTTTACGAGTTTCAAATGGAGGAGCATCAACCAATTTTTGGCTCACATATGCCGGTGGTAAAATTACTGTCGTTGCCAATGACGGGAGTGATGTAGAACCTGTAGAAGTAGATCGGTTGCTAATTGCAGCTTCAGAAACATATGATGTAGTTGTGATAATTCCGGCTGATAAAACGGCATATGAGTTTATGGCAACCTCAGAAGATCGCACAAAATCATCTTCATTATATATTGGCAATGGTATCAAACAATTAGTAGATCCGTTGCCAAAATTGAAATATTTTGAAGGAATGAAAATGATGAACGATATGATGAAAATGAATGGAGATTTAGATGATATGGGCATGAGTATGAGTTTAAATCAAATGGATATGAATGTCGTAATGTATCCGGAAATTACTGGGGAAGCTAAAGGGAAAAGTGATAAAAAAATGACTGGGGATGATTACAATAGTAACAAACTTTCAGATATCACAACCTTAAATTACGCAATGCTCAAATCTCCGATGAAAACCACGCTTCCAAAAGATGTACCAGTCAAAGAATTGCGATTTGAACTTACTGGAAATATGAATCGTTACGTTTGGAGTTTAGACAACAAAGTAGTTTCGGAAACAGATAAAATCTTGATAAAGAAAGGAGAGAATGTTCGGATTGTATTGCATAATGGCTCCATGATGCGACATCCAATGCATTTGCATGGCCATGATTTTAGATTGCTAAATGGCCAAGGAGATTATGCACCTCTCAAAAATGTTGTAGACATTATGCCAATGGAAACGGATACCTTAGAGTTTAATGCCAATGTAGATGGGGATTGGTTTTTTCATTGCCATATTTTGTATCATATGATGAGCGGAATGGGGAGGATTTTTAGTTACGAAAATCAACCGCCAAATCCATTAATTACAAATCCGAAATTAGCACAGCGCAAATTATTTGCTGATGATAGAATGTTTCATTTTATGGCCGAAAATGATTTTGCAACCAATGGGAATGATGGTGAAGCAATGTATGCCAACACGCGTTGGAGTATTGGCACCGAATGGAGATTGGGTTACAATGATATGCATGGATATGAAGTCGAAACTCATATTGGGAGGTATATTGGAAAAATGCAATGGTTAATGCCTTTTGTAGGTTTTGATTGGAGATATAGAAGGATGGGTATAGATGAACATGAGCAAAATCTTTTCGGACAAGCTGATACTAAAGATAATCGAGCGGTATTCAGTGCAGGTGTAAATTATACTTTGCCATTACTAATTATCGCACAAGCTGAAATCTTTACAGACGGTAATCTGCGTTTACAATTTGAACGTAAAGATATCCCTGTTTCAAAACGATTGAGAATGAGTTTGATGTGGAATACAGACAAAGAGTATATGGCTGGATTAAGATACATTGTCAGAAGGAATTTTGGGATAACCACACATTATGACAGTGATATGGGAGTAGGGTTTGGAATGAGCTTGAATTATTAGAAAAATCCAATTATAAACAAAGTGTTATGTCCGAATCTTGTAGATTTCTAATACAGATTCTGGGTTTAATATAATATCTTTTAATAAGAATAAAAATGAAAGTGTATATCAAAAATATGGTTTGTAATCGTTGCATAATGGCAGTAAAGTCTGAGTTTGAAAAAATAGGGATTCATCCCATAGCAATAGAATTAGGTCAAGTCGAACTTTTGGATAATTGGAGAGAAGAAGACAAAGCAATTTTAAGTAAAAGATTAGAGGAGCTTGGTTTTGAATTATTGGAAGATAAAATAATTGTCACTGTTGAAAGGATTAAAAATCAAATTGTAACACTGGTTCATCATCAAGATTTAGATTTAAAGACCAATTTGTCACATTATTTAGCAACTCATTTAGGTCAGGAATACAATACTTTAAGTGCTTTATTCTCTGAAGTAGAGGGAATGACTATAGAGTATTATTTTATTATTCAGAAAATTGAGAAAGTAAAAGAACTGTTGCGTTATAACGAATTGTCATTAAGCGAAATTGCTTTTAAAATGAATTATAGCGATGTAGCACACTTAAGTAATCAGTTTAAGAAAATGACCGGTATGACTCCAACAAATTTTAAAAAGACATTAGAGATTAAAAGAAAACAAATAGATACTTTGTGAATTTTACAAATCATTTAGAAAATTCTACAAGATCAAAAAAGTATTATTTCAGAACTTTGAATAGTTCAAATTAGTATTAATTAATCCTTTAAAATAAATAGAAATGAGAATAGTATTTATCATGTTAGCCGTATTTTTTGCCATTGGTACAACAGCATCAGCTCAAAAGGCAATTACAAAGAGCCAAAAAGAAGTTCAAAAAACAATGTATACTTGTCCTATGCATCCTGAAGTAAAAAGTGATAAAAAAGGAGAATGTCCTAAATGCGGAATGGACTTGGTTGAAAGTAAAGAGTCAGTTCATAACACAACTGCAAAAGGAAGTCAAACATCTACTGCGACAAAAAACAAATATGTTTGCACAATGGATGGTTCTACATCAGATAAACCAGGGAAATGTCCTAAATGCGGAATGAAAATGATTGAAAAAAAGAGTGATGAAAAAGAGATGAAACACTAAATAAAATTTTTTAAGAGCCTTTCTTAAGTAAAGGTTTTGAAATAAAAACGTACAAAATTTGGCGAAGTTATTTTGTTCTTTTTCAAGGCAAAAAATCTTTAAATAGTTGGGCTATTAAAAGATTTTTTAACAAAGAAAAAGGGTAAAAGGACGAGAAAAATTATACGTTTTTATTTTGAAATATTTACTACGGCTGTTTTTTTTAAATGAAAATTATGAAACATACATATACAATTACAGGAATGTCTTGTGATGGTTGTCGTTCAAAAGTAGAGAAAACTTTAAATGCTATTGAAGGAGTAAAAGCATCGGTGACTTTAGATCCGCCATTGGCAACAATCAGTATGGAAAAACACATTCCAACTTTTCAATTCCAAAAAGTTTTGTATTCAGTTGGGAAATACACAATAAAAGATAATAATTCGGCAGTGTCGACTCATGAATCAGAGGATAAACCAACAACTAAATCATGTTGCGGTACAAAAGGTTCGGATGAGAATCAACATAAGAAAGTTCAAAATAATAATCCAGGGAAATATTATTGCCCAATGTTTTGTGAAGGCGATAAAGTCTATGATAAAGCAGGAGATTGCCCAGTTTGCGGAATGGATTTAGTAAAATATCCTGAGTTAACGGTACATAAAACACAGTATACCTGTCCGATGCACCCAGAGGTTATTCAGGATCAGCCAGGCTCATGTCCTATTTGCGGAATGGATTTGGTGCCAATGGCAACTGTAGATTCAGATGAAGAAAAAGGATATAAAGCGATGTTGCAAAAAATGAAAATAGCAGTCGGATTTACTACGCCAATTTTTATTATCGCTATGTCAGATATGATTCCAAATAATCCGATGTATCAATTGATGGATGCCAATAAATGGAATTGGGTTCAACTATTTTTATCATTACCAGTAGTGTTCTATGCGTGTTGGATATTCTTTGTCCGAGCTTGGAAATCTATAATAACCTGGAATCTCAATATGTTTACCCTTATCGGGATAGGATCTGGAGTTGCATTTCTGTTTAGTCTCTTAGGGTTATTCTTTCCAGATATTTTCCCCCATGAATTTAAAAATCACAACGGAGTAGTTTCGCTTTATTTTGAAGCCACAACAGTAATTCTTACTTTGGTTTTATTGGGACAATTGATGGAGGCCAAAGCACACAGCCAGACCAGCGGGGCTATAAAAGCATTATTAAAATTAACTCCAACCGAAGCTACTTTGGTCGTAGACGGAAGCGATTCAATAATCTCTATTCATGATATTAAGAAAGGCGATTTGTTGCGAGTTAAACCAGGAGAAAAAATCCCTGTAGACGGAAAAATCATAAGTGGAGAAAGCAATATTGATGAGTCAATGCTCACAGGAGAGCCTATTCCGGTTGATAAAGTAGTGGGAGATAATGTGAGTTCAGGAACGATCAATGGCAATAAATCTTTTGTGATGTTGGCAGAAAAAGTTGGATCAGAAACGTTGCTTTCCCAAATTATACAAATGGTAAACGATGCCAGTCGTTCTAGAGCACCCATTCAAAAGTTAGCCGATACCATCGCTAAATATTTTGTTCCAATTGTGGTGTTGATTGCAGTTCTAACATTTTTTGTTTGGGCAAATTTTGGTCCAGAACCAGCACTGGTATATGGATTTATCAATGCCATAGCAGTATTGATTATTGCCTGTCCATGTGCATTGGGTTTGGCAACACCTATGTCAGTTATGGTTGGAGTGGGGAAAGGAGCACAATCCGGTGTTTTGATAAAAAATGCCGAAGCCTTAGAAAATATGAATAAAGTAAATGTTCTAATAACTGATAAGACAGGAACAATTACAGAAGGAAAACCTTCGGTAGAGAAAATTTATGTGACGAATAAAGAAGAAGTTGAGGTATTGCAATTGATAGCCTCACTCAATAAACACAGTGAGCACCCTTTGGCGGAAGCCATAGTAGATTTTGCAAAAGCGAAAAAGATAAGCTTGTCAGAAGTAGAAGGTTTCGAGGCTATTGCAGGAAAAGGAGTTTTGGGTACTGTTCTGAGTAAAAAGATAGCGCTTGGGAATAGAAAATTATTGGAGCAAGTCAACGTTGAAGTTTCAGAAGATTTAGAAAGTAAAATTAGTGCTGAACAAAAATTAGGTAAAACTGTTTCGTATATCGCCATTGATGGGGAGGCAATAGGATTTGTGTCAATTACAGATGCCATAAAAAGTACCAGTAAAGCTGCTATAAAAGAATTAATACGTCAAGGTGTTGATGTGATAATGCTTACTGGAGATAATGAAAATACCGCTAAAGCAGTGGCAGATGAATTAGGATTGTCATCTTATAAAGCCAGTTGTTTGCCAGAAGATAAATTCGCAGAAATTAAGAAATTGCAGGCCCAAGGCAAAATTGTAGCTATGGCAGGTGATGGGATAAATGATGCTCCAGCTTTGGCACAAGCCAATGTTGGAATAGCTATGGGAACCGGAACCGATGTCGCTATCGAAAGTGCCAAAATCACTTTGGTAAAAGGCGATTTGCAAGGCATCGTAAAAGCTAGAAATTTGAGTCATGCCGTTATGCAAAACATCAAGCAAAATTTGATTTTTGCCTTTTTGTATAATGTTTTGGGAATTCCAATTGCGGCAGGGGTTTTGTATCCTGTTTTTGGGATTTTGCTTTCGCCAATGATAGCCGCTTTGGCCATGAGTTTTAGTTCGGTTTCTGTAATTGTAAATGCATTGCGATTAAGAAATTTAAAACTTTAGAAAAATACTACTATTGGGCTTGACCGCCGCTAGAGAAAAAGGTTAGATGCTTTGTCTTCATAGCCTTTCCTTCTAGCAGTGGTCGGGCTTTCTGTGATAAAAAATATTTTATCTGATTTATAAGTAATTTTCTGTTATTTTTGAGGAATCGATATGGCTGATAAGCCTTTGTGTATATATGCTGTACATCAGCTTATAAAACAATCCGAAAGATAATTAACACTTGAAACAAATGAGAAATATAGTCGGACTTTTGACTTGTATACTATTATGAAAAGAGGATTTGAATTTCTTAAACAGATAAAAGAAAATAACAATCGGGAATGGTTTGCTAAGCATAAATCGGAATACGATTCGATTGTGAAAGAAAACAAAGATTTTTTCGATCAGATTTATTCCGAACTTCAAAAGCACGATAGTTTGCAAGGAATCCACATTTTTAGAATTTATAAAGATGTTCGTTTTTCTAAAGATAAATCTCCTTATAAAACATATTTAGGAGCCGGATATTCTCGTACAAAACCAATGCTAAGAGGAGGTTATTATATCCATTTAGAACAAAATAATAGTTTTGTTGGAGGAGGTTTTTGGGGACCAAATAGTGAAGATTTACTTCGTATCCGTAAAGAGTTCGAAATGGATACAACAGAAATCGAAAAGATTACTACTGAGAATACTTTCGTAAAATATTTCGGAGAGCTTAAAGGAGAAGATGGAGTGAAAACAGCCCCAAAAGGTTTTGATAAAAATCATCCGGCAATTAATTTGATTAAGAAAAAGCAATTTGTAGTGAAGAGAAAATTTACAGACGAGGAAGTTTTATCTGGTGATTTTCAGAAAGAAGTGATTGCAACATTTTTAGCAATGAGACCTTTTTTCGATTATATGAGTGAATTACTCACTACGGATTTAAACGGAGAACCTTTATTCTAAAAGCAAGTGATAATAAAGTAGAAATAATAAAAGGCTTGCCTGTAAATATTCAGCAAATTCAATACTAAAAAAAACTACAAAGCCCCGAATCTGATACGTTTCGAGGCTTTTTTATTTGTATTGGTTGTTTAACTTAAATGTAATTCTATGAAATGTATGTTATTTTTCGACGCAATCAACACTTGTGAATTTATATTTTACACGATCAAAATCTATAGGCGTGTCTTTATTAAAATAAGATCTTCCTAAATAGGTTTCTATTTTTCCACTACCTAAAACGAGAGTGTCTTTACGTTTTAGAAGAGCCATCGGATTTTTGAATATTTTTTTATTATTTGCTCCCTGAATAAAAGAGTAGTCAACAAACAATGTATCGCCGTGGAATTCACCGGTTATTTTCCCAACCTTTTTTGGCATATCAAGTAATTTCATTACCATATCTCCGGTTATTTTTCCGTTTTTTAGAGTGTTGACTTTTAATTCAATCGTATCTTGTTCGTATAGTGCTTTGTAGCATTCTGTGCTTATCACCTTTTCAGCTAGAGCTTTTTCAGCTTTAATTTCTTTTTGGCTTTGGTCTTTTTTACAGCTTTGGAATCCAATACAAGCCAATAGCAAGCAAAATATGCCTAAATTTTTCATAGTAGTAAGTGTTTAGTTAATAGTTGTGGCATTTGCCATTGCTAATTTATGGATAAATAACGTGTGTCAATGCGGATTTCGTATTTAATTTGGTAAGTAATTATCTCAATAAAAACAGTTGAATAGGGTTTTGTCAAAAATCAAATTATTGTCCTTGGAATACAATCAAGTTCAAAGATTTTATTAGGAAAAGTGTAGAGTTTATTTGTTTTTGTTGTTCTATGGGGATAAAAAAGATAAAATCTGGTAGATTTTGCTGAACGGGAGGGAGCAAATAAGTCTAAAATCGATGTTTTTTTGTAGATGAGAGTTAATTTTATTAATTTTTTTTCATTTTTCTATTTTGTAGAAACTGCTAATTATGAATTGATTATAATTTGCAAATAAAAAAAGTGCTATTTCTGCGGTCTGGATTTTATATATCGCCTTGTGTATTTCAAAAATAGTTGTAATTTCGCGACCGCAATAGAGAAGCAAGGTCCGTTCGTCTATCGGTTAGGACGCCAGGTTTTCATCCTGGTAAGGGGGGTTCGATTCCCCCACGGACTACAAAACTCTAAAATGTCATTCCCCGAGATGTTCATCTCAATACAAAGCAATCCAGAAGATTTAAACTCCGACTTCAATACATTCCCTAAGTAATTTATAATCAAAATTTGCAGAAGTAATAATCTCATGCTATATAGTTTTGAGTGATTTTTACCATGCTAGTTGTTTCTTTTATTTTCGGAAAATTGAGAAAGCGATAATGTCAATGCATAGTGAGCAAAAAACCAGAAACGCCAATCATGTTTTTTAGGATTCAATGGGTTTTATTTAGAGAAAGTTTCTTGAGCAATTCGGGTATTATGACCTTGTTTTGAAGGAAGTACATAGTTTATAAAGAAGATTTGTTCTTTTTCCTAAAATGAGAATCTTACCCACATGAGTTTTTGTAAAGAGATAAAGTAAGTGATCTTGCTTTTGAGTAAATTTATTTTGCTAATTAAAAACGTATTCCTTTTCTTAATTTAATTTAATAATTATCTAGAACTCAATAAAGAAGGTTCGGGATAAAATACTTGTTTGAGTTACAAAAATTTCATAATTTTGCCACCCAATTTTATAATGTAAAATAAAGAAGAAGATGGATATCAAAAGAGTAGCAATAGACGCTGTGAATGAAACGATTGTAATGACAGTTGTTCACATGGATTACAAAGGACAAGTAGCGAAAAGAATAAACGAAAAAATGCCTTTGGCAACTGTAAAAGGATTTAGAAAAGGTCAGGTGCCAAAAGATCTTGTTGAAAAACAATACGGTAAAACCATCAAAAAGGAAGAGGTTAAGAAAGTAGTGGATTTGGCTTTGGAGCGTTTTGTACAGTCTGAAAGATTGAACCTTTTAGGAACTCCGCTTGCTAAAGAAAATGAAAATTTAGATTGGGATGCTGAAGAATTGGTTTTTGAATATGAAATCGGTTTAGTACCACATTTTGAATTAGATCTTGAAGCTAAAAATGATATCGTAAAATATATTGTTACTGCTGATGATAAATTAATTGACGGTCAAGTAGCACGTATCCAAAAACAATTTGGTACTCCAATACCTCAAGATGTTGTTGTAGCTGACTCTGATATTACTGGAACTTTCTCTAATGAGGCAGAAGGTATCAATAACAAAACTACAATTGCTTTGGCAATTTTTAAAGATAAAGCAACTGCTGATAAATTTATTGGTAAAAAAGCAGGTGACGTAGTTACTGTAAATACTAAAGGTTTATTTGAAGATGACCACCAATTGATGGACTACTTGAAAGTAGGTCACGATAATGTTCACGGTTTGGCTATTGATGTTGATTTTACAATCGAGGCTATCAATGGAGCTGAATTAGCTGAATTGAACCAAGAATTGTTCGACAAACTTTTTGGAGCAGGAAATGTAGCTTCATTAGAAGAATTGAAAGCGAAAATTAAAGAAGATGCAGAATCTCAATTCGCACAACAAGCAGACCAAAAATTATTGGCTGATGTTCAGAACTTTTTGATCGAAAACACTAAGTTTGACTTACCTTCTGAATTCTTAATCAAATGGTTGCAAACAGTTGGAGAAAAACAATTAACTCCAGAAGAGGCAGTTGTTGAATATGCAAGATCTGAAAGAGGATTGCGTTTTCAATTGATCGAAGGAAAAGCAATGGCTACAAGCAATATCCAAATTACTTTTGAAGATTTGAAAGCATTTACAACTAATACGATCAGACAACAAATGGCTCAATTTGGACAAATGAACCCAACTGACGAAGAAGTACAAGGAATTGTAGCAAGAGTTTTATCTAATCAAGAAGAAGTGAAAAGACTTTCTGATCAAGTGGTTGCAGCTAAATTACTTGAATTGTTCAAAGAAAAAGCGAATCCTACTACAAAAGAAGTTACTTACGAAGAATTTATTGCAGCTTCTTACGGAGAATAATTTGTAAAAAAATAAGTATATTTGAGCGTCAAAATAAAATTTGTTTTGACGCTCTTTGTTTAAAATAGGTAAATGAAAGATGCTTTGAGGGGGAGTTTTACAGACGAACTAAAGAATTATAATGAGACAGATTGTCACATAAAATAAAAAGGTATGACCTTTGCTTTACCATATAAAACAAGAAAAACATTAGAGACTATACTATTGAATTTATAAACTCATAAACTTTTTAAGATGAACTACGGAAAAGAATTCAAAAAATTTGCAATAAAGGATCAAGGGGTAAATGCTATGTACTATGATAAAATTGTAGCGGCTATGAATCCTAAAAATATGACTCCTTATATTATTGAAGAGCGTCAATTGAATATTTCTCAATTGGATGTTTTTTCGAGATTAATGATGGATCGAATTATTTTCCTAGGTACAGGAATTGATGATCAAATAGCAAACATCGTTCAGGCTCAATTGTTATTTCTGGAAAGTGCAGATGCTTCAAAAGATATTCAGATTTATTTGAATTCACCAGGAGGAAGTGTTTATGCAGGTTTAGGAATTTATGATACGATGCAATACATTAAGCCAGACGTAGCTACAATTTGTACAGGAATGGCCGCTTCTATGGGAGCAGTACTTTTGTGTGCGGGTGCAGCAGGAAAACGTTCGGCTTTGCCACATTCTCGTGTAATGATTCACCAACCATCAGGAGGAGCACAAGGTGTTGCTACAGATATGGAAATCAACTTGCGCGAAATGTTGAAATTGAAAGACGAATTATACCAAATAATTTCTCACCACTCAGGACAAACTTTCGAGAGAGTTCATAAAGACAGTGAAAGAGATTATTGGATGATAGCTGATGAGGCTAAAGAATACGGAATGATTGATGAAGTTTTAAGAAGAGGTTAAAAAATGTCAAAAGTCGAAAGTCGAAAGTCAAAAGCAATGCTAAGGACTTTCGACTTTAGGACTTTCGGCTTTAGACTATAAAGAATGGCAAAGCAAGTATTACAATGTTCTTTCTGTGGAAGAAAGAAACCAGAAACTAATTTATTGATTGCAGGGATCGATGCACACATTTGTGATAAATGTATCGAGCAAGCACACGGAATTGTTCTGGAAGAATTAAAATCAAGTGGAGGTTCAAAACTAGTTGGGGATTTAATTTTAAAGAAACCAAAAGAAATTAGAGCTTTCCTAGATCAATACGTTATAGGACAAGAGCAAACCAAAAAAGTGATGTCAGTAGCGGTTTACAATCATTATAAACGTTTATTGCAACAGCAATTAGACGATGAAGTAGAGATTGAAAAAAGTAATATCATTATGGTAGGGCAAACTGGTACTGGTAAAACATTAGTAGCAAAAACTATTGCTAAAATGTTAGATGTGCCTCTTGCTATTGTTGATGCAACAGTTCTTACAGAAGCAGGTTATGTAGGGGAAGATGTCGAAAGTATTTTGACACGTCTTTTGCAAGCAGCAGATTATGATGTGGCCAAAGCGGAAAGAGGAATTGTTTTTATTGACGAAATTGATAAAATTGCCCGTAAGAGCGACAATCCTTCTATTACTCGTGATGTCTCTGGCGAAGGAGTGCAACAAGCTTTATTGAAATTGTTGGAAGGAACAGTAGTTAACGTGCCGCCAAAAGGAGGTCGTAAACATCCAGATCAAAAATTCGTTGAGGTCAACACCCAAAATATTTTATTTATTGCAGGTGGTGCTTTCGATGGAGTAGAACGAATCATTTCAAAACGTTTGAACCGTCAAGCAGTAGGATATTCTACATCTAAAAATGTAGATAATATTGATAAAGACAATTTGTTGCAATATATTATCCCTAAAGATATCAAGGATTTTGGATTGATTCCTGAAATCATTGGACGTTTGCCTGTTTTGACGCACATGGATCCTCTAGATAGAGAAACTTTACGTGCGATTTTGACTCAGCCAAAAAATGCTTTAATCAAGCAATATCAAAAATTATTTTTGATGGATGAGGTAGAATTCACCATTACAGATGAAGCGTTGGATTTTGTTGTAGAAAAAGCGCTAGAATACAAATTGGGTGCTCGTGGATTGCGTTCGTTATGCGAAGCTATCTTAACCGATGCTATGTATGAATTGCCAAGTTCTGATGATAAGAAATTAGAAATTGATACAGAATACGCCAAAGAAACATTAAATAAAAATTTATTAAAACGTTTAGAAATAGCTTCTTAAGTTTTAATTAAAAATATTTCTAGAGCCTGTTCGGTCATTCGAGCAGGTTTTTTTCGATCTTCATTTTTATGGGTCAGAAGTTTCTAGTTAATTATATAGACATTCCATAAAATAAACAAAACAAAATAAACAAAACAAAATAAACAAAACAAAATAAACAAAACAAAATGAATTTTAAAATAAAATTATACTTACTAAGTGTCAGTTTAACTTGCTTAACAGCCTTTGCTCAAAATGAAACTCCAAAAAAGTATAATAAAAAAATAAGCGAAACTTACAAAGAGAATAAAGCTTATAGAGGAATGATTGTAAAAAATCTGAAAGTAAGTAACACTACTTTCTCAAAGGGAAAAGAAATTTTAATATGTAATATTCAAGCTGATGACATTACAATTAAAAAAATTGATTCAGAAAAGCTAACGGTAATAAAAGAAAACAAATTTAATAAGTTTTTTGCGAAAAACTTCTATATTGTTGATTGTGTAGAGCTTAATGATAAATATTTTGTTTTTTACTCTTCTTGGGATGGTGATGCAAAAAAAGAACAGGTTTTTAGTGCGGAAATAGATTTTGGTAAATGTGAATTTGTGGGATCGCCTAAGTTACTGTTGCAAGTAGATGGCAAAGTGTCTCCTAATACTAGTTATCGTTCATATTTTAATTTAACTGAATCTTTTAATAAAAAGAGTTTTGCAATTAATTACCAAAAAGATCCTGAAAAAAATAAAGGAGATAAAAAATCGAACGACATTATTGGTATAAAAGAATTTGATGGAAACTTAAATCAAATTTTTTCTAGTGAATTTGAAATGCCTTATAATGAAAAAGCAGTTGAATATGACGATTATAGATTAAATAATAATGGTGATTTTTATTGGTTAGGAAAAGTGTATCACGATGATAGTCATGATGATAAGAAGAAAAAGAAAGATCTTATTGCGAATTTTCATTTTGAAATTTTTACTGTAAAATCTGGTGTAAAAACAATAAAGATTGTAAAAGTAGAGGATAAAGAGAATGTTATAAATACGTTGAGTTTATTTAATACTGAAAAAGATTTTATGGTTTGTGGAGGTACATACAGTAATGGATCTTCGGATATTATGGATACGGATGGATATGTTGGTTTTAAGATTAACCCAGATGGAACAATATATGATAAAGTTTATGCTAAATTTACTCTAGAACTTATAAAGAAATATGAAACTGACAAAGGGCAACAAAACATTGATAAAGTACTGGCTAAACTTACTAAAGGAGAAAGTAATGAGTTTATTAGAGTGTTGTTACAAGATGTGTATGTTTGTAAAAATGGTGATTTAGTTTTTATAGGGGAGCAAAAGGATTCATACTATTCTAGTGGTAATTTACCTTCAGGGGGTGGTGGTCATACCGTTACTTTTTATAAAAATATAATAGCAGTTAAAGTAAAGCCAAATGGAAATGTGGTGTGGGAAAATAAAATCCCTAAAAATGAAGTGAATAAATCTACTCATTGGCATGTGAATTTAAATAATAGTTACTATTTTCTTTTCATGGATAATATCCATAATATCAATTTGGCTTTAAATAAAAAACCATACGATGCTTTTGGTGGCCATGATGAATATTTGAATATTGTAAAAATTTCGGATTCAGAAGGTAGTGTAAGTGGTGGAGAAATATTTAATAATGAAGATTTTAAAAATTATGACATCAAAAAGTATGTGGCAAGTGATAGAGTCCCTTTTAAGATTTCTGAAAATGAAATTATATTTGAAATTTATCAAACAAAAAATGATTCTGGTGATGTAATGGTTAAAGTGAATTTAGATTAAGTAATATTTGTTGTTTACTGATATAGAATGGTATATATAAAATATTTTCTAAAACCTGCTCTATCAAAGGAGCAGGTTTTTTTGTGTTAAAAAAGTGGATTTATTTTTAGATTATATCATTTCTATTTGTAATTTTATGAAAAAATGGAAACAAAAATTTTCTTAAATCTACCTGTAAAAGAGTTAAATAAGTCCATGGAATTTTTTACTCAACTGGGTTTTACATTCAATCCTAAGTTTACAGATGACAAAGCCGCATGTATGATTATTGGAGATACAATTTTTTCAATGTTGATTACAGAAGAGTTTTATAAAACATTCACTAACAAAACAATTTGTGACGCTAGTAAAAACAGTGAAGTCTTGATTTCTATATCAGTAGAAAGTCGGGAAAAAGTTGATGAAATGATTGCAAATGTTATAAAAGCTGGCGGAACTGAATATATGGAAAACAAAGATTATGGCTGGATGTACCATAGGAGTTTTCTGGATTTAGACCATCATCATTGGGAGGTTTTCTTTATGGACGAAAGTCAAATACCAGTGAGTTAAAACGTATTTTTAAAATATTAGACCAATAATAAATAACAATGATAACAGTACAAAATAACATTAATGCTCCAATAGAAACCGTTTGGGAATGTTGGACAAGTCCAGTGCATATTACCAAATGGAATAATGCCTCTGATGATTGGCATACTCCTTATGCAGAAAATGATTTGAGAACAGGTGGGAAATTTAAGTCTACGATGGCTTCCAAAGATGGAACCATGAGTTTTGATTTTGAAGGGGAATATACTTTGGTAGAACAAAATGAAGCGATTGAATATGTAATGGCTGATGGGAGAAAGGTTGAAGTTAGTTTTACAGTAACCCCAAATGGAGTAGATGTGATTGAAAGTTTTGATCCTGAAACCCAAAATCCAGAAGAGATGCAACGAGGAGGTTGGCAAGCTATTTTAAATAATTTTAAAAAATATGTAGAGAGTCTTTAACCTAAAAAAAGTAAAGATGGTAAAACAAGTTTGGCTCAATCTGCCTGTAAAAAATATAGAAAAATCAAAAGCCTTTTTTACTGAAATAGGTTTTTCTTTTAATGAAAAACATGACAGCGCAAGTCATACCTGCATGTTAGTTGGAGAGAATAATTTTGTTATAATGCTTTTTGAAGAGACACAATTTGCTAGCTGTATTCAAAATAAGATTACAGACACTACGGTAAGTTCCGAAATGTTAATCTCTATTGATGCACAAAGCAGAGAAGAAGTAGATGAATTTGCAAATATAGTACAAGAAGCGGGAGGAAACGTCTTTGCTAAACCAGCAGAAAACGAAGGGTGGATGTATGGTTGTGGCTTTGCGGATTTAGACGGACATCGTTGGAATGTTTTGTATATGGACTTAAGTAAATTACCAAAATAAAGAAATTATTTTGTAGATGCTAAGTCACTAAGATTCTAAGGTTCTCAATTAATGGGAAAAATGCAAAATTTTGCAAATATGAATGCGTTAATTTTTCTTTTTAACTATTTTTCAAGCCTTATAAAAGTACTAAAATCTTAGTTACTTAGAAACTCAGAATCTTGAAACTAATAAATAATTAATTTAAAATTTAAAAAGTATGGCAGCAATTAATCCGTATTTAGTTTTTAATGGGAACTGTGAAGAAGCATTTTTGTTTTACCAATCCGTTTTTGGAGGTGAATTCCCTTATGCAGGAAAGTTTAGTGATATGCCAAAAGATGCCAAAGGAGGTGGGGCAATATCTGAAGAAGATAAAGACAAAATTATGCATATTTGTTTACCAATAGGCAAAGATTCTGTTTTGATGGGAAGCGATAGTAACGATGCCAGCGGAGCAGTAGTTATGGGTTCAAATGTTTCAATTTCTATCAATACTGAAAGTAAAGAGGAAGCTGATAAATTATTTAATGGGCTTTCTGCAGGTGGAAATGCCTTTATGCCTATGAATCAAACCTTCTGGGGAGCTTATTTTGGGATGTTTGTAGATAAATTTGGAATTCATTGGATGGTTAATTTTGATGAAAATCCTAATAAATAAATTGATATGAGAGTACTTAAAATAATAGGTTTAGGAATAATTAGTGTTATTGCACTATTGTTGTTTGTTGCACTCTTTATCTCAAATGATTATACAGTTTCGGTTTCAACAACAATCAATAAGCCAAGACAAGAGGTTTTTGACTATGTCAAAATAGTTAAAAATCAAGAAAACTATAGTGTTTGGGTAATGCAAGATCCTAATGTAAAAATGACATATGAAGGTACAGATGGTACAGTTGGTTTTAAGGCTTCTTGGGATAGCAAAGACGATAATGTTGGAGCTGGTTCACAGAAAATTACTGCTGTTTCTGAAGATAGAATCGATGTAGATTTACATTTTGAGCGACCAATGAAAGGGGATGATAAAGCGAGTACTTTGTTGGAGCCAATCTCGGACAATCAAACAAAAATTACAGCTGAATTTTATGGACATTCACCATACCCGATGAATTTAATGATTTTTATTGGAGAGAAATTCATAAAAGATGCCCAAACCAAGAACTTAGCCAATCTGAAAAAGATACTGGAAAAATAGTCTCAGTTGTTGTTTAACACGATGATAGTAAAATTAAAAGCCATTCAGAAATTTAATTTTTGAATGGCTTTTTTGAATTTTATAGCAATGTTGAATATTTCTATGAATCAAGAAATTCTATCAGTATTTGTTTTATGAGTAATCTCAACGCATCGTTTTCCTCCGCTTCCGCCACAAACACGGCCAGATGAACTGCAGGAAGAAATAATTATAGTAATTAGCAGAAGAGAAATATATTTCATAATCTAGTTTTGCATCTTTTTCAATTGTTCGAGATAATCTCTTTTGTTGGATAATCTAGGGATTTTGTGCTGGCCCCCCAGTTTGTTACTTTCTTTGAGCCAATCATAAAACAATCGTTCTCTTGCCACATTTATTACTAACGGATTTAAGGTCATATTGTTGTAGCGTTTGGCTTCGTAGTCGGAGTTTAAAGATTGTAAAGTGTCATCTAAAACTTTTTGGAAAGCATTGATATCTTGTGGTTTTTTCTTAAACTCAATCATCCATTCATGACTTCCTTTTTCTTTGTCCTTCATGAATACTGGAGCAACTGTATAATCGACGACTTCGCTTTGAGTAATTTGGCAGGCTTTGGCAATTGCTTGATCAGTATTTTCTACCATAAGTTCTTCCCCAAAAACATTAATGTGGTGTTTGGTACGTCCCGTAATTCGGATGCGGTACGGATTTAAAGAAGTAAATCGAACGGTATCGCCTATTAAGTATCGCCACAAACCGCCATTGGTAGTAATTACCATAGCATAGTTTTTGAACAATTGCACATCCGATAATCGAATGGCTTTTTGATCTGGAGTGCCAAAAGTATCCATAGGAATAAATTCATAAAAAATTCCGTAATCCAGCATTAGCAACAAATCACTCGAATTATTTAAGTCCTGAATGGCAAAAAAACCTTCGGAAGCATTGTAAATCTCGTAGTATTTGAATTGGCTTTTGGGTAATATTTTTTGGTATTGCTCTCTGTAAGGATCAAAACTAACGCCTCCGTGAAAATACACTTCTAAGTTAGGCCATACTTCCAATAAGTTTGATTTCCCTGTTTCCTCGAGTACTTTGTTCATTAAAACCAACATCCACGAAGGTACACCTGCAAAACTGGTTACATTCTCGTTTATGGTTTCTTTAATAATAGCATTCATCTTAGTTTCCCATTCGCTCATCAAAGAAACTTTGCTGCTGGGTGTACTGCTAAATTCGGCCCAAATAGGCATGTTTTCTATCAGAATAGCCGATAAATCACCAAAAAAAGTATTGTTGTTTTCATAGATTTGAGAACTGCCTCCCAAACGTAAGCTTTTGCCTAAGAACATTTCAGAATCCTCATTGTTGTTCAAATACAAACACAATAAATCCTTACTTCCTTTGTAATGGCAATCTTCAAGAGCTTCATTACTTACAGGGATAAATTTACTTTTGGCGTTGGTGGTACCACTGGACTTGGCAAACCATTTTATGGGAGTTTCCCAAAGGACATTTTGTTCACCTTTTCGGGTGCGTTCTATATAAGGTTCTAAATCTTCATAAGTCGAAATCGGAACTCTTTCAGTAAACGTTTGATATGATTTTATAGATTCATAATCGTATTGTTTACCAAAAACTGTTTCTTCGGATAATCGAATTAAATTCATCAATAATTCTTCCTGAACTTCATTCGGGTATTTCAAAAAAAGTTCAATTTGGTGAATTCTTTGTTTTAAAAACCAAGAAGCGATAGAATTGATAATTGATAAAGGCATGAAGGTTTATTATTTTAGATTTTAGATAGCAGATTTTAGATTTGAAAATAGATTCACAAATGCTAACTTTGCAATAATACCAAAAATAGTGTTTTTTTATAAAAAACAATTCTCTTTGTGGTAAAGATTCTATTTCAAAAATAGAAAACAAATAATAGGAAATCTAATGCACGATTAGAAATCTAAAATCGTTAATCAACAATCATAAATCAGCAATCTAAATGACTTACCAAGGAGTACTTTCTAAAATGCAAACCGAGTTTGGAGATCCAATTCAATATTATTTGGTTTTCGAAAACAGTTTTTTGAACATGAACCAATTATTGAACAAAGAGCTGGAAATTAATTTTGAGGGGTATCAGTGTTTGAATTGCGGTAAAAAGAAAAAAATATTTCGTCAAGGATTTTGTTACGAATGTTTCTATTCTAGCCCAGCTGTGGGAGATTGGATTATGAAACCTGAATTGAGTACCGCCCATCTTGATATAGAAGATCGAGATTTGGCATATGAGAAGCAAGTACAATTACAGCCCCATATTGTCTATTTGGCATTGTCCAGTGAAGTCAAAGTAGGGGTAACCCGAAAATCCCAAATGCCGACACGATGGATCGATCAAGGAGCAAGCCAGGCTATATCTATTGTTGAGGTGCCTAATCGTTATTTGGCCGGAATTACTGAGGTGGCGCTAAAGAGTCACTATACAGACAAAACCAATTGGCGTAAAATGCTTCAAAATGATATTGTTCATATGGACCTAATAGCCGAAAAACTAAAAGTAGAAAGTTTAATTCCAGCAGAAGTTCAGGAGTTTTATCATTTGGAAAAAAATGACTTGTACGAAATGCATTTTCCAGTATTGAATTATCCTAAAAAAGTAAGCAGTTTAAGTCTGGATAAAACAACTCATTATAAAGGGAAACTAACGGGAATAAAAGGGCAATACCTCATTTTTGAAGATGGAACTGTTTTCAATATCCGAAGTTTTGAAGGCTATGTAGTTCGATTGGAAGTTTAAAACAATAATTTAAAAAGCATTTACTTCATCAGTTTGTAAAAGCTCGTGTGGGCGTGCCACCATAAAGCTATAGGCCCACTTCTTTATGCTGTCGGGCTGTCCGCGCTACTTCGGTAGCTTGCTTCCATCCCTCACGTGGCATTGCGGTGTAAAAAGGTATTTTCTAATATCATGGGCAATATCAATTTCACAGATAAAATCTAATAAAATGAATAAGGTTCCCTTGTTATTAACCTAAGTTCGATTGTTAAATAGTTGATTTGGAAATAGTTTTGGATTCCTGCAAGGTTTCCAAAACCTTGTAGGGATTGTTGTTTGTGCATCCAAATACCTACAAGGTCAAAAAAAGACCTTGCAGGAAAATCTAGGAATCATAAAGTGCAAATATTCAATTGATTAAAAAATAATTAATAATCGAACTCAGGTTATTAATGATTCGGGACTAAATTAAGCCCATTATTCGGATTTGCCAAAATATTCCAAATGCAAAACCATCTTAAATTCAGTCCTAAACCCACTATCGCAAAGCGTATGTTAGTAGCCATTTATTTAATTATTTCTGCGTCTAAAATTTGACTTAGAAGTTTTGTTGAAGATTTAGTTTTCTTTTTAAAAGTTATATAGAAAATTACAAACGTAAAAGGAGCTATGAAAGCTAAAAATTTCCACGTAAAAAATTCATCAATCGGTTTTATAAACAAAAAAGCTATAAAAGCTAGATTTATAATTAAAAACAATGGAAGTTTCAAATAATTTGGTATTCCAAATTTTAAATTTATTAAGCAATAATTTTTCACATTTTTCAATTTTACCATTGATTTCAGGACGTAATTGATTTCTTGGGCCAAACTCAAAAGTTGGGTGTATTTGAAATTCAGAAGAAGTTATTTTCCCAAAACGATAGGGTAAGTGTACGCTCAACTACGTAATAAAATGCTGTTTCAGGATCACGCTCAGCTTCCATAAAATGGCAAAAAAGCAAAATGCCATCCTTACTCAAAGTTGTTAATAGCTTTATGGTGCTTTACATGGGAGGAGCGGCGGTTGGGTGCTGGGCTTTATTCTTTTATTATCTTTCTTACTTCAACTATCTTGTCAGTTATCAACTTAAAAAAATAAATGCCACTATTCAAGTTGCTAATATCAACTTGTGTTTTTTTATCTTTTATTTGTTGTTGCATTATTTCTTGTCCATTTATATTAAAAATCGTCAAAGTGATTTCTTTGTTCTGGTTGTTATTTTCTATTGTTATACTGTTTGGTGCAGGATTTGGAAAAATATTTATGTGGGATTCAGAATTTACTTCATTTATTCCAAGTGTTCCATTTGTTGTATTTACAGTAGCTTTGTCATATTTTATACATCCTTTGTAATCAGTGATTTCAACAATATATTCTCCCGCAAGTAGATTAATTGCTGTAATAGTTGTTTGAGAAAATGAATCATTCCAATTGAAAGAATATGGAGGATTACCACCTATTACATTTATCGTTGCAGAACCTTCACCAAAACGTGTATTGATATCATCTGGTGTTGTTTTTGTCTGTGTTACGATTTCTGCTGGCTCGGTAATATTTATTGATTCTTTAAAATCACAACCATGCGAATCAGTAACTGTAACATCATATGTTGCTGATTTTAGATTAAACAGGTCTTTTGATCTTTGTCCATTATTCCATGAGTAAATATAGGGTGGAGTTCCATTGGGATATAAAGATATACTTCCATTGTTTAAACCAAAACAAGTAACATTATTTTTATCTACATTTAAAGTAAGTGCGTCTTTATTGATATAAAAATCATGTTTTATTACGCACTCATTTGAATCTGTAACAGTAACAGAATAGGGACCTTGGCTTAGATTTGTTATAGAAGATGTGCTTGCGCCAGTATTCCATAAATATATAAAGGGAGCAGTTCCTTGAGTAATAGTAACAGCAGCTGATCCATCATTTGACGGGAAACATGTTTTATTTGATGATAGATAACTGGCAGTTAATTGAGATTTTTTGACACTAATAGTGTCATTAATTTTACAACCGTTATTATCTGTGACTGTATACATATATTCCCCAACTGACAGATTAGAAATTGACGAATTACTTGTTCCGTTATTCCAATTATAAGTATAGGGAGGATTTCCGTTTGGAATTACATTTATTGAACCATCATTTGCGGAGCTACAAGAAACATTTTTAATATTTGTTTTGGTTGTAAACCACATACATTGATAGCAATTATTAGATATTTGGGTAATAAAAGCACTATTGCCAAATATTATATCTTTTATGCCATCATTATTGACATCAGCTACTTTCAAGCTATTAAATGAACCCGCATAATTACCATATTTTTTTGTAACGATAAATTGATTAGAATCTGAATAAATGTAAACAGAACCGTTAGAAGTAAAAATATATTCAGGTTTGCTGTCATTATTTAAATCGGATAATATAATACCATCAATTTTATTATTACTTAATTTTAATGATAAAATATTTTGCATATCAACACCATTTAACACTTTAATGTAACCATCGTAAGTTCCGGCTACAATATCTTTTTTACCGTCATTATTTATATCGTATAAATCGATATTAGAATAGTTTGATTCAGTGCTTTTCCATTGTTGATGACTCATCCCTCCGTAAACAGAAATTCTGTCACTACAAATTATAATTTCTTTTTCACTATCATGATCAATATTATCAATTTTGATGTTTGATGAATATCCGTAACCCATAGATTCAGACGAATATTTTATAGCAAAATTTTCTGGATTAACTATGTAATAATTGGAAGAGGTACATACTACAATCTCTTTTTTCCCATCTCCATCAACATCATCTATGTTAAGAATCTTGAACTCAGCAAGATTTTCGGTACTATATAAATGGGAACTTTTTATTGTTTTAGTAATACCATCAATAATCCATATTTTTCCGGTATATGTTTGTCCGGCAGCCACTATTATTTCTTTGTTTCCATCATTGTCAATATCTTCAATTTTCACATCATATATTCCAGTCCATACTTGATTAAAAAACGTACCATTGCTTTGCCATTTAATTCTTTTTGTAACACCATCAAATATTGTAAGTATTCCGCTTTCATATCCGCTTTTGCTTTCATATGAAATTGTAACTATTTCTTTTATGCCATCTTTATCAATGTCATCGATAGCAATGGCATAAAAAGGGCCAACTATATCCATACTTTGCCATTCAATTGAAAGTGTTGCCATATCAGCAACATAAAAATAATCTGCACCAGTAGAGGTCCATCCGGCACCCCACATAACGTCCAACATTCCATCATTATTTACATCTGCTATATTGATTGCTGTTACACCATGTTCAGGATTTGTAATTTTCCATATTTCTGTGTTAGTGGTAGAATTGATACAATGAACTTCACCCCATTGACCATCACCATAAATAATCTCGTCAATTCCGTCATTATTAATGTCCTTAAGTAACAATGCCTGAATGTCAAGATCGGCATTCCATTCAAATTTTAAACGTTGTGTATTTACATCATAAACATCAATATAGTCCCATGATTTAGCCCTTATTATTTCTTGCATTCCATCTTTGTCAATGTCTGAAAGTTCAAGCATATAGCCGTAGTCAGAAGAAGCGTTATTGTCAAAAACCCATTTGACAGTAGTAGTAATCCCATTATTAACCAAAACTTTTCCAAGTGTAGTAATAATTTCTTTGTCGGAACTTCCGTCAACATTACCGATACTAAATTCATTTGCGCCATAGTTTAGTTCAGCTTCATTTGAATAATCTAATGCATTATAAATATAAATTTTGTTGTTTGTACTAACAGCAATTTCTTTTAATCCATCATTATCAGCATCATCAAACTCAATATCATTAATTTTCTCTGAACTTGGTATTGATATTTCTTTTATAATTGATCTATCAATACAATTTAAAATTTGAAATGTTCCATTTTCAAATCCGATAATAATTTCATAATTGCCATCATTATTAATATCATAAACTTTTATTCGAGTGATATGAGTATCATACATATCACTAGTCCATATTTGTTGATAGTTGTTGTTTATTGGGTCAAATTTGAGGATATACCAAAAAGATGCATTATTTGAAATCGCACTACATATTATTTCTGTTTTCCCGTCTTTGTCTAGGTCGTAGGAATTCATTGAATTTCGTCCTATAGAAGTACCCATAATTGAATATTTCCAATCAGCATTGCAATTACTAATTTTTTTAGCTTCCCCGAAGTTGTTTGCGGATTTATTAGTAAGTATACCTTTTTTAAATGTCGAGTTATCGTAATTAGCTATTAAATTTTCAGTTTCTTTCTTAGAATAATTGATGCGATTACTGGTATGATCTTCTATAATTCTATTGTAAGAATCTCGTTTGACTATTTTTTCATTTTTGTCAAAGTTGTTTTGATTTTGACTTTGAAGATTAATCGTAAATACGATTAAACAAAATATAAAAATATTTTTTTTCATATAATATAATTGTTAAAAAAATCATTCCCATGATGATTTTTTGAATAGTTTCTTAGCCTTGTTTCCTACTAGTGTGTATGCCTGATAAAATCAGACATATCCACCCTAATTTAGGCAGCTTTGTCTGGCAAAAATACTTTTTATTTTTTAAATAGAATAGATTTCAAATCAGTTCCAGTACAGTTTATTGCTTCCGGATTGTTTCCCTAATCGCGATAAGTTGGTACTCGTTGCAAACGAGCAACATAAAGAAATTTGCTTTCCTAAGGTTGCCTAAAATTATTGGGTACGCTCCACAAAGTCTCATGACTTTGCGGAGGGGAATCCTTTTGTGGCATGTTTTTAGGATTTGAAATGTTGTGAGATATAATTTTAAATTTTTGAATGAAACTTCTTTGGCAAATGTGTATTTTTGTTTAAGTCATGGCAAGTTCTAAACAGCTCCAGCCGTACCCAGCCAATTGAGATTGTATCATACAATTCATCATTGGTATTTTACCAACAAAAATTCCGCACCGATTTAATACCTTTGAATTATGAACACAGCAACAAAACCAAAACACATAGGACGCAACATCAGCCGCATTAGAGAATTGCGTGAAATGAAACAGGAAGCATTAGCAATTGCTTTAGGCGTGAGTCAGCAAACTATTTCGAATATGGAAAACAGCGAAACTATTGAAGATGAAAAATTACTTGAAGTTGCAAAAGCACTTGGAGTAAATGAAGAGGTTCTCAAAAACTTTTCAGAAGAAGCTGTTTTTAACATTATTGGAAATACAGTTAACAACAGCGATAATGGTGCATTGTTTAATTATCAGCCAAGTTTTAATCCTATCGAAAAATTAGTTGAAGTTTTTGAAGAAAAAGGAAAGCTTTATGAACGTTTACTTCAAGCTGAAAAAGATAAAGTTGAATATTTAGAGAAACTATTGAAAAAATAGAACTCCTGAATTTTATTATAATTACTAACAAAAAAGAGACTTCAGTAGCTTGAAGTCTCTTTTTTTGTTTTATGGATGAAATTTGTATTAACGTTCCGGGACTACAGCGGGTTTGGGACTAAATTGATCCCATTATTCCGATTTGCCACCCGAGCGATAGCGAACAGGCGAAGCAAATCATCCCAAAAAACCAACTTCGCATTAAGTCTTTTGCCCAAATCCGTTGTAGTAGCTGTTGTGTACAGTACTTTTTTAAGACATCGAAATTCCATACACAGCTATTACTGTCCAAATTCCGTAGACTTTTTTTAAAAAATATTTGCTTCCATGTACACTATTTGTAAATCTCCAGTAAGTAATAGAAACAACACAATTCTCGTAATTATTGTCAAAAACAGGTTCGCTTATAGAAATTATGTTTTGCCATTTTTTTGTTTTTTCAAATATTTCTTCGGCGTCTTTATTAGTCAAACATTTTTCGCTATTTATAGAACTAGAGCCGTAATTCAATTCGTTTATTAATTTTAAATTCCAAATTCCATTACTGCTTTTTGCAACGTTTGCTTCGATTTCTTTTAGTATGTTTTCAGGGACTTCAAGTCCAGTTTCTTCTTTAAAAATTGTTTGGTCAAAATAAGTTCTTGATTTTTCACATTGAACATATATTCCAAATGTACCCTTTCCAATTTGGTCATCAATGATTTTTTTAAAAACGTCGGATTCTGAGTTGTTTTGTGAATAACTCAAAGTTGAAAGTAGTATTAGAAGTATGTTTAAAGTTCTTTTCATGGTATTGTACACAACGTCTTGGCGCTTGGCGAGGTTTTGGGGAATAAAGATGCGAGATTTTTCGGTTAAACACAAATTTTCCAAACACAAAACCAACTTCCCATTAAGCTAATTGCCCAAATCCGTTGTAGTAGCAGTTATATGCCGTTTCTATTTTACTACTAATAGTTTTATAATTTCAAATAGTCCAGAGGAAGTTAATCCCATCTGGCGCTCGTTTGAAACGAGTGCCTACTTACTTCAATCAACTAAATAAAGCATTTGCAACGCGGCTTATATAAATAGATTACTATGAAGGTTCTACAATCTCCCGCTAATGCAACGGCTTATGTTTTAGTTACCCGCGCTGCAAACGCTACAATTTGTCTTTTAATTTAAGTGAGTACTCGTTGCAAACGAGCATCAGAAAGTGGCTGATTTGATTCCGATGGAAACCCGCGAGTATTTTGAAATTACCAAAGCTGATTTGTATGAAATGCACTATCCCGTTTTGAATTACCCTAAAAAAGTAAACAGTTTGAGTCTGGATAAAACAACTCATTATAAAGGGAAACTAACGGGAATAAAAGGGCAATACCTCATTTTTGAAGATGGAACTGTTTTCAATATCCGAAGTTTCGAGGGATATGTAGTTCGATTGGAACTCTAAGTTTCAGACTTACTAAGATTCTTAGCAACTCAGTCTTTTTTTTTGACTATTAAATAAAAAAACAAACCCGACAGATTTTAAAAACCTGTCGGGTTTCTAATATTACTTAGAATCTAAGAAACTTAGTCACTTAAGGCCTTAATCTTATGGAGTTGTTTTCTTTTTAAACAGTCCGTTGAGTAAATCACCAGCTTTCTTTTTAATATCTTCTTTCTGAGCATTGGTTTTAGTGGTGTCGGCATCAGTTTTCTTACCACTATTCAGCAATTTATCCAATTCCGAAGTTCCTTTTTTGACTAGTTTATCGGATTGCTGTTTGGCCAATTGCATTGTGAGGTTAGTCAACACCGTTTTAATATCCGATGAAATTTTAGGATTACTAAACGTTCCTGTCATTAATGCTGTTACTGGAATATTCTCGAATTTAGCAGCATCACTCGGTGACATTTTCGATATGTAAGCGTTGGCTTCCTTACCTAAGTATTTGGCTGGGACATTAAACTTGATGTTGTAATCCATATTTTGGTCAAAACCATGAGTACCACCTACAACAGCTTTGATATCTTGGTATTTTATCTCGAATGGTTTTACATTTACTTTACCATTTTCAAAAGTAAGAGCTGCTTTGATATCATTAAGATTTACTTTATTCAAATCAATAAATTTCAAATTTGAGCTCAATGCTTTTAGCATCGTCGAGCTATTAGGACTTACGGTAGTAGAAAGCAATTGTCCAATCAAATCACCCGAAAGAGTTTTTAAATCAGGAGTCATTTCTGTAGCATTCAGGTTTCCATTCAATTTGATGTTGGTATTGATTTTTCCATTGACAACACCGGCAATTGGAGCTATTTTTTTCAACATATCCAATTGAGTGAAACTTTGTTGAATGTCAACTTGGTTTAGGTTTAAATTCATATCAAATACCGGTGTTTTAGCTTTGGTAGAAACAGATCCACTAGCACCAATAGTTCCTCCAAAAATAGATGTTTTTACATTTTCTAAAGTTACTTTCTCGTCTTTGATAATCATTTTCCCTGAAACATCTTTCAGTGTTAAGTTATCATACAAAACCGTATTGGCTTTTGCGGTAAGCGAACAATTTAGGAAAGCGGGAATCTTCAAAGGTTCTGATTTCTTAGCTTTCGCAGTAGTGGCTTCGGCTTTTCCGGCAGGAGCAGAACTGTTAGTCATAAAATCATCAACTGCCAATTGATTAGAAGTCATATTGAAATTTCCTTTTAGCTCTTGTTTTCTAAACATAAAGCCATAAAAATTATCTAAAACCCCAGTTACGCTAAGATCACTTTTCCCGGTTTTAGCATTGAATTGTTTCAAATGCACTTGGCTAGGGTTGAATTGAACCAAAGCTGAGCTAATAATCATGTTTTTTCCATTGGCATCAGCATAATTAAATCCTGTTAAACCAATAGTTCCGGCATTATTGATGTTTTGGTACTGACTTTTTTCTACAGAGGCCATGTCAAATTTGGTTGTCACATCCGCTTTCAAAATTCCGGTAAGTGGTTTGTCTAGTTTTATAGGATACGCTTTAGAAAGGTTGGCTAAATTGATAGTTCCTTTTAGGGCAGCATCAACTAATGCATTAGTGCTTATGTTTCTTATGTTAGCTTTGGCATTAAAAATGTCTTGGTCTATTTTGAAAGAGAGTTTGTCCAGATTGACATAAGTGTCATTCATTATACCTGTTTCGTTTACAATTTTAGTATCGATTACAATACTTTGAACTGATTTTGGTAAGTTCGGATATTGGAAAGAACCGTTATTGGAAGCTATTGCAATGTTGAATTTAGGAATAGTGGTATCTGTAAGCATACCTTTGGCAAAACCTTTAACTGTAAAGTCTCCGGTAGTTTTTACGCCCTCCAAACTCGAAGAGTAAACAGCAGGAATTAAACCTAAAAAGTTTTTGAATGAGGAAGTTGGTGTTTTGAATTTCAAATCATACACTTGTCCTGCATCTACCATTTGAATAAAACCATCAAATTCTAACGGTAATTGATTGATCAATGCTTTATTCTCTTTAAAAGTGTATTTGCTTTTGTCTAAATCAATTCCCAAAATGGCATCCAATGATAATGAAACATTCTTCATATAATTGATCTTGCCCATATCAAGCGATATTTTAGCTGTCGATTTGGTGTCTAAATCTAATTTTGATGCATTGAAATCACCTTTACCTTCATGGTTTAAGCTGTCAATAATCATTCTTACTTGTGAGGCTTCGTCAAAATATTGAAACTTGAAATTCTCAACTTGATATTTCTGGATTTTCAATAGCATTGGGCTTTTTTTTCCTTCCTCTTCAGGTTTGTTTTCTTTTAAGGCAATGTCAAAATTTCCTATTCCATCTTTATTAAAAATAATATTGATAAAACCGTTTTTTGAAGTGATTCCTTCAATTTGCATGGCTTCTCCTTTATCTTTAAATAATTCTTTGATAGACATGTTTAAGTTCAATTCGCCCAAAGAAACCAAAGTGTCTCCTTCAAAAGGAGCTTTGTTGATAATCAATAATTTATCTAGTGTTACTGTTGCTTTAGGGAAATTTTTGAATAAACTTAGATCGGCATCCGAAAAGGAAACTTTGGCGTCTACTTTTTCGTTGATTGCTTCGGTAATTTTGGCTTTTATTTGATCTTTAAAGAAATACGGAATGGCGAATAAGGAAGCAACGAGTACTATTAATACGATTCCAACGATTTTTAAAATTTTCTTAGGCATATGTGTTAAATGATTGGGGTTGTTCTTTACAAAAATAAGAGATTATTAATTAGTTGTTCTGTAAAATTATCATAAAAAGAAACCCTTTCAGTTTTATGACCTGAAAGGGTTTGATATTGAATGGTAAAATTGATTACTGAATTGAGATTTCAAAAGGCATTCTAGCCTGAATTCCTCTTTGAAGTTGTACTTTCTTTATTTGTTGTAAAACAAAATAGTTTTCTTCACCTAATTCTTCTTTGATTAAAGCTTCTTTGGATTTAGCAAAAGGAAGCTTGGCAAATAAATCACTGAAGTTTTTCTCGTACTCAGGGAAGTTTTGGGTAGAGTAGTCTTTGATTTTGGCTAAAGCTGCTGCTTCTTTTAAGGCATCGTTTAGATTTCCTATTTTATCTACCAGTCCAATTCTTTTGGCTTCGGTACCAGTCCAAACACGACCTTGTGCAATAGAATCTACTTGTGCAACTGTCAATTTTCGTCCTTCGGCAACGTGACTTACAAATGTTTTATATACTCTTTCGATGCTTTCTAGAGTTACTCCTTTAAACTTTTGACTCAAAGGTACAAACGGACTGTAATTAGCATTTTCATTTGTCATCACTTGTTCAGTGTTTATTCCTATTTTGGTAGATAACTGGCTAAAGTTTGGTAATACTCCAAAAACCCCAATAGAACCTGTTATAGTGTTTTTTTCTGCAAAAATGGTATTGGCATTACATGCGATATAATATCCTCCAGAGGCTGCATAATTCCCCATAGATACTACAACTGGTTTTACTTTCTTGGTTAACTCAATTTCTCTCCAAATTAAGTCAGATGTCAAGGCATTTCCACCTGGACTATCCACGCGAAGTACAATTGCTTTTATGTTTTTGTCTTTTCTGGCTTCTTGAAAAGAACGACGCATAGAACCTTCTCCAATTGTGTTAACATCACCTTCTCCGCTTGCTATTTCCCCTTGGGCATAAATTACCGCAATTTGGTTGTCAGTACTTGTATTTATTGAGGTAGTTGCTATTTTTTGTGCGTAATCAGATATCGATACTTTGTTGTAATCTTCATCTTTTTCTACTTTCAGTGCTTTTTTGATAGCGTCATGATATACATCCTCATAGGCAATAATGTCAATAAGTTTATTCTCTTTGGCCATTTCTGGAGTACGGGCTAACAAGCCAGTTGCGATTTCATTTAAACGGTCTATTGATATATGACGACTTGCTGAAATATCAGTAAGAACTGAATTCCAAACAGAGTTAAGTAAAGCAGTTGTTTGCTCTCTGTTGGCGTCACTCATTTTGTTCTCAAGAAAAGGTTCAACGGCACTTTTGTATTTTCCGTGTCGAATAACCTCCATTTTTATTCCTGATTTTTCCTGTAAGTCTTTAAAGAACATTACTTCGGTAGATAAACCTTTAAAATCAAGATCACCAGCAGGGTTTAAGTAGATAGTATTGGCAACAGAGTTTAGATAATAATCTCTTTGTGAAAAATCATTGGAGTAGGCCATAACAAACTTTCCAGATTTTTTAAAACTCTCCAATGCATCCCTAAGTTCCTTGCTTTGTGCTAATCCTAACGAAGAATCTTCGTTCAAGATAGATATTCCTTTGATGTCACTATCTGTTTTTGCTTTTTCGATGGCATTAATGATATCTATAAAACCAATGCTTTTCTTTTCAGAAAAAACTTCCATCCAAGGATCTTTGTATTTTCCGGCATAGTCATAACAAATATCTTTCAGATTTAATTCAATAACCGAATTGCTTTTAACAGTTACTCCTTCAGACTCTTCCCCAAAAATGGCTCCTAAAAGAACAATTCCAAAGAAAAGCAACATGAAAAAAACAAAAATACCAATAATGGTAGCCATCACATTTCCTAAAAATCTCATATAATTCTATTTTTTAAATAAGTAGTAAAAAGTGTTGGTTTGTTACATTTAACGATGAAAATAAATTGCAACACTCTAGGCAAATATACTGCTATTCTGAATTTCTTTTAGTTAATTTGTGCCTAATATGAATTCACAACATCAAGTCGTTTTATCTCTAGGAAGCAATCAAGGCAATCGATTAGCAAACATCGAACAATGCATTGAATTTATCCATCAGGAAATAGGTACCATTATAAAAGTTTCCAAGCTATACGAAACACCTTCTTGGGGTTTTGAAAGCGAGGCATTTTACAATTGTGCATTAGTTTTACATACTTCTCAAACTCCTCAGCAAATCCTTGAAGAGGTGTTGATTGTAGAAAAAAAACTAGGACGCATCCGAAGCGAAAATGCAGGCTATCAATCTAGGATTATTGATATTGATGTGGTAGCTTTTGATGATAAAGTTGTCAATATTGAACATCTTCAAATTCCGCATCCATTAATGCAAAACAGAAAATTTGTTTTGTTGCCTTTTCAGGATTTGAATTTAGATTGGGAACACCCCATTTTAAAAAAATCTATCTCACAGTTGATTGAAACTACATCTGATGATAGTGTTTGTAAAGTGGTGCAGGAATTAAAAAGCCCTTTAGATAAAATACAATTAAATCAATACAACTATATAGCCATTGAGGGTAATATTGGTGCTGGAAAATCGACTTTGGCACTAAAAATGGCTCAAGATTTTAATGCCAAAACGGTACTGGAACGGTTTGCGGATAACCCGTTTTTGCCTAAATTTTATGAAGATCAAAATCGATATGCCTTTTCCTTGGAAATGTCCTTTCTGGCAGATCGGTATCAGCAATTGTCAGATGATTTATCTCAGTTTGACTTGTTTAAAGATTTTATAATTGCGGACTATCATATTTTTAAATCGCTATTGTTTTCTAAAATTACCTTGGGTGACGATGAGTTTCGATTGTACCGTACACTGTTTGATATCATTTATAAAGAAATGCCAAAACCTGATTTGTATATTTATCTCTATCAAAACACGGAGAGATTGTTACAAAATATAAAAAACAGAGGAAGGGTTTATGAGCAAGATATCACAGCAGAATATTTAGAAAAAATCAATAAAGGGTATTTAGAATATATCAAAACCCAAACCAATTTGAATGTTTTGGTGATAGATGTCTCAGATCGTGATTTTGTAAATAAACAAGAAGATTATCTTTTTGTTCTAAATTCTATACAGGAGAAAAGTAATTAGTTTTTAGCTTTTAGTGGTTAGCCAATAGGCAATAGCCATTAGTGTGTAAAAAAAAATGACATTTCCTGTGATATTTCTTATTTGTTATAGGGAGTACTTCGATTACCAATTGGTTAATGCCTAAATTGTTTGAATAAATCCCAAACTACAATCCCGGCACTTACAGAAATGTTCAAGGAATGTTTGGTTCCTAACTGAGGGATTTCTATGCAACCATCGCACAGAGCTACAGCTTCCTGAGCTACTCCATATACTTCGTTCCCGAAGATTAAAGCGTATTTCTGATTTTTGTCTACTTTGAAGTCTTGAAGAAAAATAGAACTTTCTACTTGTTCGATGGCAAGTGTAGTGATGTTTTCTTTCTTTAGATTAGTAATAACTTCCAAAACATTTTCGTGATGTTCCCAGGCTACGGTTTCGGTTGCACCAAGTGCTGTTTTGTGAATCTCTTTGTTTGGCGGAGTTGCAGTAATACCACACAAAATTATTTTTTCTATCAAAAAAGCATCGGCTGTTCTAAATACAGATCCTATGTTGTGTAAACTGCGAATATCATCCAAAACCAAAATCAGAGGGGTTTTTTCTGATTTTTTAAAATCGGCAATTGATTTTCTTTCTAGTTCGCTGTTTTCTAGTTTTCTCATCGTTTGGGTAATGGTAATGGTTTATAAAAAAGGCTTCCTAAAATCTAGGAAGCCGTTCTTTGTATGGTATAAAAAGATAATATTAGCTTTTTGTAGCAGCTGGTGCAGCATCTGGTAAAACATTTCCTTTAATAGTTAGTGTTTTAGATGGCTGTCCTGCAGCGTTAGATGTTACAGTAACTGTTTTTGTAAATGGACCAACTCTGTCAGTTGCATATTTTACTCCAATAACTCCTTTTGCTCCTGGAGCAATAGGTTCTTTTGGTGTAGTAGGTACAGTACATCCACAAGATCCTTGTGTGTTTGTAATGATTAACGGTTTGTTTCCGTTGTTAGTAAATACAAACTGACGGTTACCATCTGCATTGTGAGCTACAGTTCCGTAGTCAATAGTTTCATTTTCAAAAACCATTCCGGCACCGTCAACTTTTGGTAAAGCAGGAGCAGCAGTTGTAGTAGTTTTTGCTTTTTTGCTCTTTTTTGAAGTTTCTTGAGCGTTAGAAATCGTAGTTCCTAAAACAGTTAGCAATGCTAATAAGAATATTTTTTTCATAGTCTTTTTTTAAAATTATTGACAAATTTATACAAATAAACAAAATTGTATTGATATGTTCTCTTAAAAATAATTTAATTTTTTTACACCTTAGTTTTTTGAGGTATAAAATTATAAATTCGCTGAGTTTTTTATTCATTCAAATACAATAATTTTGGCCACAAAAGAGAAGATAGCTAAGGAGACTCCATTAATGAAACAATACAACGAGATCAAAAGGAAATATCCTGATGCTTGTTTGTTATTTCGTGTTGGGGATTTTTATGAAACTTTCGGAGAAGATGCCGTTCGGGCTTCAAAAATTCTAGGAATTACATTAACTAAAAGAGGAGCTGGTTCCGAAACTGAGACCGCTTTGGCTGGTTTTCCACATCATTCTATTAATACTTATTTGCCTAAATTGGTTAAAGCAGGACTTCGTGTTGCGATTTGTGATCAATTAGAAGATCCAAAAATGACCAAAACGATTGTCAAACGTGGGGTGACTGAGTTGGTTACGCCTGGTGTTTCTATGAATGACGAAGTTTTGCAATCTAAGACCAATAACTTTCTAGCTGCAATTTATTTTGCCAATAAAACGATTGGGGTTTCCTTTTTGGATGTTTCTACTGGTGAGTTTCTTACCGCACAAGGAAATGCGGAGTATATAGATAAGCTACTTCAAAATTTCAATCCAAGTGAAGTTTTGGTTCCAAAAAACAATAAAAATGATTTTAAGGAAGCTTTTGGAGAGGATTTTCATAATTTCTATTTAGAAGATTGGATTTTTAAAGAAGATTATGCTTTTGAAACACTGACTAAGCATTTTCAAACTGTTTCTCTAAAAGGTTTTGGGGTTGAAGAATTAAAAGAAGGTATTATCGCTTCGGGCGCGATTCTTTATTATTTATCCGAAACACAGCACAATAAAGTACAGCACATCACGGCGATTCAGCGAATTGCTGAAGATGCTTATGTTTGGATGGATCGATTCACGATTCGTAATCTGGAATTATATCACAGTTACAATCCTAATGCTGTTACATTGCTTGATGTAATTGATAAAACGCTTTCGCCAATGGGAGGGCGTTTGTTGAAACGTTGGTTGGCTTTACCATTAAAAGATAGTAATAAAATAAAAGGTCGTCATCAAGTAGTTTCTTATTTGAATGAAAATCAGGATATTTTAAAAAATATACAGGGTCAAATCAAACAGATTTCGGATCTGGAGCGTTTGATTTCTAAGATTGCCACTGGTAAAGTTTCACCTCGTGAAGTGGTTTATCTGAAAGAGTCTTTAGATGCTATTATCCCAATTAAAACATTGGCATTAGAGAGTCCTCAAGAAGCGGTAAAAGTAATCGGGGATAGTTTGCATAGCTGTGATTTATTGCGCGAAAAGATAAAAACGACCTTGAATCAAGATGCTCCGGTGGCTGTTGCCAAAGGGAATGCTATTGCTCAAGGAGTAAATGCTGAATTGGATGATTTGCGAGCCATATCTACATCAGGAAAACAATTTTTGGAAGGGATTGAGAGAAGAGAGTCGGAACGAACTGGAATTTCATCTTTGAAAATATCGTTCAATAATGTTTTTGGGTATTATATAGAAGTTAGAAATACTCATAAAGATAAAGTTCCTGAAGAATGGATTAGAAAGCAAACTCTGGTAAGTGCAGAGCGTTATATTACCGAAGAGTTAAAAGAATATGAAACTAAAATTCTGGGAGCTGAAGAGAAGATTCAAAAAATCGAAAATGATTTATTTGAGCAATTAGTAAGTTGGATAGCTACTTATATCAAACCAGTTCAGATGAATGCTAATTTGGTAGCGCAATTAGACTGTTTGTGTTCTTTTACCCAATTAGCAATCGAAAACAAATACGTTTGTCCGGAAATTGACGAAACATTCGAACTTGAAATAAAAGAAGGAAGACATCCTGTAATTGAAAAACAATTGCCAGTAGGCGTGCCGTATATTACTAATGATGTTTTCTTAGATAGACAAGCGCAACAATTGATTATGATTACTGGACCTAACATGTCTGGAAAGTCGGCAATATTGCGTCAAACAGCTTTGATTGTGTTGCTGGCACAGATGGGAAGTTTTGTTCCTGCAGAAAGCGTTAGAATGGGAATTGTAGATAAAATATTCACCAGAGTTGGAGCTTCGGATAATATTTCGATGGGAGAATCTACTTTTATGGTCGAAATGAATGAAACGGCCTCTATTTTGAATAATATTTCGGATCGAAGCTTGGTTCTGTTAGACGAGATAGGTAGAGGAACCAGTACCTATGACGGGATTTCTATAGCTTGGGCTATTGCTGAGTTTTTGCATGAACATCCGTCTCAGCCTAAGACATTGTTTGCAACGCATTATCATGAACTGAATGAGATGACTGAAACTATGCCTCGAATTCAGAATTACAATGTGTCTGTAAAAGAATTAAAGGACACGGTGCTTTTTATTCGAAAATTAGTAAAAGGAGGAAGTGCACATAGTTTTGGTATTCATGTGGCTAAAATGGCGGGAATGCCTCAGTTGGTTGTTTCAAAGGCACAAAAGATGCTGAAGAAGTTAGAGAAAAATCATTCGAGTGATGTCTTAAATGGAATAAAGTCTGAAAAAGAAGAAATGCAGATGAGTTTCTTTAATCTGGATGATCCTTTGTTGGAAGAGATCAAAGAGGAGATCGTTAGCTTAGATATTAATGCGATAACGCCAGTTGAAGCATTGATGAAGCTCAATGAAATTAAAAGGATGTTATCTAGGAAATAATTTCGTATTTAAAGTAAACGTTGTCAGAAGGTTATATTTTATCTTTGTTTTTTTTATAAAAAAGCCTTGTGTAATTCAATAAATGTCCTAAATTTGCAACCGCAATACTAAATAAGTGTTGCGGTTCTTTTTAAGAAATGAAATGCGAAAATAGCTCAGTTGGTAGAGCGCGACCTTGCCAAGGTCGAGGTCGCGGGTTCGAGCCCCGTTTTTCGCTCAACACCATATAATGCTCGGATGGTGAAATTGGTAGACACGCTGGACTTAAAATCCAGTGAACAGCAATGTTCGTGCGGGTTCAAGTCCCGCTCTGAGTACTAAAAGCTTCAAACTATGTTTGAAGCTTTTTTATTTTGTGAAAACTCGTAATCCTTTGCGGTGTTTGTGGTTTGAGTCCTAAATCTAAAATCTGTAATTTAAAATTAAAATTCAAAATTCAATGGGTGCTTTTGTGATAAGTAAAAGATTTGATGGTCAGTATAAATTTGTTTTTACTTCGAGAAAAGGGAAAGTGATTTTTACAAGTTTGAGTTATGAATTGAAATTTGAATGCGAAGAAGGGGTGGAGTATTTTAAAAACAATATAGATCTTGCGGCTTTTTATAAATACAAATCGGCTGGAGGTAAATATTTTTTTAAGCTGTTTTTGGATGGGGCTCCATTTGCGATCAGTAGAAAGTATACTACGGAATTGAGGGTTCAGAAAGGGATTGATGAAATTGTAAAATATGCGGCATTGTCTGAGATATTGGATTTCTCAAGTAATGATTTGATTTTTTTGGATTGAGTTTTTAAATATATAAAAAACAAAAAAAAATACCATCTCGGTTTTGGGATGGTATTTTTTTAGCACCTTTTCTTTGATTGATAAAGAATTATAGGTCTGATGTCAAGGCATAAAAAAAGCTGCACTAAATGCAGCTTATTTTTTTCTTGCGTAATTTTGAAATTACTTAGCAGCTGGAGCTTCAGTAGCAGCTGGAGTAGTAGTAGCAGCTGGAGTTGCAGCAGGAGCAGCAGCAGCAGAATCAACAGCAACAGCAGCAGTATCAGCAACTACAGCAGCAGTGTCAGCAACAACAGCAGTAGAATCTACAGCAGTAGTTTCTTCAGCAGCAGCGTCAGCTTTTTTACATGATACAACAGTTAATACAGCAACAGCAGCTAAACTTAAAAATACTTTTTTCATCTTAATTTAATATAAAGGTTAATTATTAATTCGGGGCAAAGATATAAAATTTTTAATATGTAGAATATTTTTTCATTTTTTTTTTAAAAATAATTTTCTGTCAGGACATTAGGGTTTTGTGATAAAATCAAAAATCTAAGACTTGTTTTACAGGCTTTACTGTCTTAATAGCTCATTTTGAGAGGTTTTGGAATTCTAAGGGATAGATTTAGGAATAAGTTGATAGTAAGAGTCTCTTGTTATTATTATTTTAGGTACTAGAGCTTGATGATTCTTGTCATAATGCTATTTGTGGCACCTTTGTTTTTTTGTACAAAAGAGCTGCAAATTTGACCTTTATGATGTCTTGTTTCATTGTTCTGAATAAGGGTAGATAAAGCTTGCTCCAACTCTTTTTGATTGGATATCGAAATACAACCTCCTAATTGCACTAAACTAGTTGCTTCTTCGAAATGTGAGTAGTTTGAGCCTATAACTATGGGTACTCCAAAGGTGGCAGGTTCCAGAATATTGTGCACACCTGGGTTTCCGAAACCACCTCCCACATAAGCAATGTCCGCATAACTATAAATCTTGGTAAGAATGCCTATGGTGTCTATTATAAATACATTGTATTGGGATAAATCTTTACTTTCCTTTTCTGAAAATAAAACCACTTTTTTGCTGATGCTGTTCTTTAAGTTTTCAATTTGTTCTGCTTTTATGTTGTGCGGAGCAATGATAAACTTTACATCAAGAGTACAAGAATTGATGTATTCGATTAGTAAGGTTTCATCTTTAGGCCAAGAACTGCCAATTACTATGGTTGTGCTATTGTTTTTGAATTCAGCAATGAAATCTAATGTATTGTCTTTTTCTAAGATTGCAACTACTCTATCAAATCGGGTATCACCAGAAATGGTAACATTGGTTTTGCCCAATTCGGTTATTAGTTTTTTTGAGTTTTCATTTTGTACAAAGAAATGAGTAAAAGTGTCCAGCGCTTTTCTGTAAAATCCACCATACCACTTAAAGAATAATTGTTTCTCTCTAAAAATTCCGGAAATTAAGTAAGTAGGGATGTTTTGTTTTTTTAGTTGATCCAGATAATTAATCCAAAATTCATATTTAATAAAGAAAACAAGATCCGGATGAACCAGTTTTAAAAAATGTTTGGCGTTTTTTGGAGTGTCCAGAGGTAGATAAACAGTCGCGTCAGTAACGGTGTTGTTTTTACGAACTTCATAACCCGATGGAGAAAAGAAGGTAACTATAATTTTATGATTGGGATAGGTTTCTTTAATTTTTTCAATTACGGGTAAACCTTGTTCGTATTCGCCTAATGATGCTGCATGAAACCAAATGGTTTTATCTGTTGGTTGTATCTTTAGCTCCAAAGTCGAAAAAACATTTTTTCTGCCTTCTATAAAAAGCTTCATTTTGGGGCTAAAAAGAGCTACGATTTTCAGTATAAATTGAGCAAGTAGTAAGGTTAAATTATAAAGAAAGTGCATCAGTATTTTTTTTGTGCTAAATTACATTTTCTTTATATTATTTTCTTTCGAAAACAAATATTTAAAATTTTGGGATCATCTCAAGAATTATCAGGATGTTTTTTTATTTCCTCAGAAGAAAAATCTTTTTTAATGTGGGTTTCATTGGTTTGAACTCATTAAATAACTATTTTTGTACAGCTTTTTAAGAATGCTAAGATTATTTGATAGCCTACGTCTTAAAAATGTCTATACTTCGATTAATTGCCCTCGGTGAGATATGGGGTGCTAAAAAAAGATTACATGAAAAAAATACAAATGGTTGACCTAAAAGGTCAATATGATAAAATTGCAGCAACTGTAAATGCTTCTATACAGGAAGTTTTGGATACCAATACTTATATTAACGGACCTCAGGTTCATTCATTTCAAAAATCATTAGAGACATATCTAGATGTTAAGCATGTTATTCCGTGTGCAAATGGTACAGATGCTTTGCAAATTGCCATGATGGGGCTTGGGTTAAAACCCGGAGATGAGGTAATCACAGCCGATTTTACTTTTGCAGCTACTGTTGAGGTGATTGCTTTATTACAGTTAACACCAGTTTTAGTTGATGTTGATATGGAAAATATGAATATTTCTATCGATGCAATTAAAAAAGCAATAACTCCAAAAACAAAAGCAATTGTTCCGGTACATTTGTTTGGTCGTGCTGCCAATATGGAGGAAATTATGGCTATTGCCAAAGAGCATAATCTTTTTGTAATTGAGGATAATGCTCAAGCTATTGGAGCTAATTGCGCATTCTCTGATGGAACTAAAAAGAAAGCAGGTACAATAGGTCATGTGTCTTCTACTTCTTTCTTCCCATCAAAAAACTTGGGATGTTATGGTGATGGTGGAGCAATTTTTACCAATGATGATGCTTTGGCTCATATTATTAGAGGTATCGTTAATCACGGGATGTACGAGCGTTACCATCATGATGTAGTAGGAGTGAATTCTCGATTAGATAGTGTTCAGGCAGCAGTTTTAAACGCGAAGCTACCTTTGTTAGATCAATACAATGCGGCACGTCGTGAAGCAGCAGGAAAATACAATGCAGCTCTTTCTGGACATTCTAATATAATAGTTCCGGAATTTGATTCAAAAGGAGATGATCACGTTTTTCATCAGTATACTTTGAGAATCATCAATGCTGATCGAAATGGATTGATGCAACATTTATTGGATAAAGGAATTCCATGTGCTATTTACTATCCGATTCCATTGCATTTACAAAAAGCGTATTTGGATGTTCGTTATAAAGAGGAAGATTTCCCGGTTACGAATCAGTTAGTTCAAGAAGTGCTTTCTTTACCAATGCATACCGAATTAGATGATGAGCAAATTAAATTTATAACGGATAGCGTTTTAGAGTATTTAAAATGATTCCCATAGAGGCGCGATTTTCGCGTCTTTTTTATGAAATAGAAATTCACATATTAATTAAAGAGACGCTATGAATCGCGTCTGTACCAAAAAAAAGAAATATGAAAATACTAGTTACAGGAGGTTTAGGTTTTATCGGTTCTCATACCGTTGTAGAATTACAAAATGAAGGCTTTGAAGTGGTTATTATTGATGACCTTTCTAATTCATCAGAAGAGGTTTTGAAAGGTATTGTTGCGATTACTGGCAAAACACCAATTTTTGAAAAATTAGATTTAAGAGAAAAAGAGTTAGTTCGTAATTTCTTCAAAAAGCATAATGATGTTTCGGGAGTTATTCACTTCGCGGCATCTAAAGCAGTTGGAGAAAGCGTTGGGAACCCATTATTGTATTATGAAAACAATATCACTTCTTTGATTTATCTTTTGCAAGAGCTTTCTAAACAAGATAAAGCCAACTTCATTTTTAGTTCTTCATGTACGGTTTACGGACAAGCAGAAGAAATGCCAATTACAGAAGACGCTCCTGTACAAAAACCAATGTCGCCTTATGGAAACACCAAAAAAGTTGGGGAAGAAATTATTAGTGATGTGGCCAAAGTAACTAGTGTTAATGCTATTTTATTGCGTTACTTTAACCCAGTTGGAGCACATCCATCTGCAGAAATTGGAGAATTGCCAATAGGCGTTCCTCAAAATTTAGTGCCATTTATTACCCAAACAGGCTCTGGAGTACGTCAGGAATTATCAGTGTTTGGAGATGATTATCCTACACCAGACGGAACTTGTATCCGTGATTATATACATGTGGTAGATTTGGCAAAAGCTCACGTGATTGCATTACAACGTTTATTAAACGGAAAAAACCTTGAAAAAATAGAAATATTCAATTTAGGAACAGGAACAGGAAGTTCTGTATTAGAAGTGATACATAGTTTCGAAAAAGTGAGCGATAAAAAACTACCTTATAAAATTGTTCCTCGTAGAGAAGGTGACATTACCGAAGCATATGCCAATACAGATAAAGCAAATGATGTATTGGGCTGGAAAGCAGAATCTACCTTAGATGAAGCCATGGCCAGTGCTTGGAAATGGGAAGAGAAGATTCGTTCGTAAAGAAGCTTTACAGAATATTTTGAAACCGATAAAAACCTAACTATCAATTGATAGTTAGGTTTTTTTATAAAATTTAAATAACAGATACTTAACTCAGCGCTAACGCCAATTAAGGGGGAATTGAATTTATTTGTTAAAAATATAAATTTATGACCTCAATTCATGTTTTAAAAAGCGCAATTCTTTTGAGTGGCGCAATGTTGTTATTGTCCTGCAATAAGGACGATCAAAATGATTCAGATCAAAATGCCAAGTATCCTACTTTAACAGGAGCAAACCCTATTGTAGTTGCCCATCGTGGTGCATCGGGTTATTTGCCGGAGCATACGATAGAAGGGTATACCAAAGCGATTGATATGGGAGCCGATTTTATCGAGCCTGATTTGGTAATGACAAAAGACGGTCAATTGGTGGTGCGTCATGAACCAATGCTGTCCGGAACAACAAACGTAGCTGACATTCCTGCTTTTGCGTCCAAAAAAACGACTAGAAATATTGATGGAGCAATGGTAACGGATTGGTTTGTTTGCGACTTTACTTTGGTAGAGATTAAAAAATTAAAAGCGAAACAAGCTTTTGCAGAACGTTCACAACAATATAATAACCTATACTCAATCCCTACATTTGAGGAAGTTGTTGCTTTGGCAAAACAAAGATCAGCACAAACTGGGCGAGTTATAGGGATTTATCCAGAAACAAAGCACCCCTCTTTTCACGAAGCGCTAAACCTAAAAATCACGGATAAACTGTTAGAAGTTTTGACTGCCGAAGGTTGGAATGACGCTTCATCTCCAGTTTATGTTCAGTCGTTTGAGGTTTCTAATTTGCAATACATCAGAAGTAAATCGACTGTGAAAATCATTCAATTGTTAAGCTGTTATGATGTGACTCTAAACGGGGATTTAGTTTTTACGGTTCCAGCTGGTGAAATTATTTCTGACGGAAAACCATATGATTGGTATCTAAAAGGAGATACCAGAGATTATGGTTTTTTTAGAACGCAAGCCGGTTTAGATTTTGTTAAAACCTATGCCAACGGTATTGGCCCATGGAAACCTTTTATTATTTCGTATAAAGGGACAGATGCCAATAATGATGGCAAAGCCGATGATATAAATGCAGACGGTAAAGTTGATGATTCTGATAAAGAAGCGCTGCCTCCAAGCACATTAATTTCGGATGCGCATAAAAAAGGTTTGCAAGTGCATGCTTATACATTTAGAAATGAAGGGCGTCGCTTATTGCACAACTATTATAACAATCCAATTTTAGAATACCAGGCTTTCTATAAATTAGGATTGGATGGCTTGTTTTCTGATTTTACAGATATGGCTATTCAGGCAAGATAATTAATTACATTTAGTGTGTAAACCCCAAACGATTGTAATGATTGTTTGGGGTTTTTTGTTTCAAGTAGTTAAATGTGAAAAGGTTAAATAAAAAAATCCTCATAAACATAAGTTTATGAGGATTCTATAGTATTGTGATTTCTATTCGGCTTTTTTATTTTTTCTTAGCATTCTCTTTAACCTCTTTTGCAGTTTCTTCTACTTTTGCAGCGCCGGTTTCAACAGCTTTATTAACTTTAGATTTTGCAGTATCAACAGCGGTCTCTACTTTATGTACAGTAGTATCTGCGGTTTCTTTTACTTCTTCTTTAACAGCACCTGCGGCTTCTTCTACTTTATCCTGTGTTTTCTCTTTACAAGAAGTTAGTAAAGCGATAGCTAATGTTAAGCTTAATAGTACTTTTTTCATGTTATAGTTTTTTTGAATTAATAATTAGATGAATTAACTTCCTAAAGATAAAACTTTTTCTATATAAAAATATGACAAATGTATAATTTCTTAGAAAAAATGAAATTCAAAACTTTGTTTTACAGTGAGATATAAAAAATCCCCACGAACATCAGTTCGTGAGGATTCTATAGTATTGATTTGCTATAGCTGCAGTCTAAAATCTGCAACCTGCTATCTAAAAATTAAACATTCGCTGTTGCAGCTTCTTTGTTAATTTTTCCAATTAAACCAGTCAATACTTTTCCAGGACCTACTTCAGTAAACAAAGTAGCGCCATCGGAGATCATTTGTTGTACAGATTGTGTCCAACGTACAGGAGCAGTCAACTGGATGATTAAGTTTTTCTTAATTTCATTAGCGTCAGATACTGCGTTTGCCGTTACGTTTTGATACACAGGACAAATAGGAGTAGAGAACGTAGTCGCTTCAATGGCAGCAGCAAGTTCTTCTCTTGCAGGTTCCATCATTGGTGAGTGAAATGCTCCTCCAACAGGTAATAATAAGGCACGTTTAGCACCAGCAGTTTTCATTGCTTCGCAAGCTTTTTCTACAGCAGTAGTTTCTCCGGAAATTACTAATTGTCCAGGACAGTTGTAGTTAGCAGCCACCACAACACCGTCAATAGATGCACAAACTTCTTCAACGATATTGTCAGCCAATCCTAAAACGGCAGCCATTGTAGAAGGTGTTATTTCGCAAGCTTTTTGCATTGCCAAAGCTCTTTGTGAAACTAATTTTAATCCGTCTTCAAAAGACAAAACGCCATTGGCTACCAATGCTGAGAATTCTCCCAAAGAGTGACCTGCTACCATTTCTGGTTTGAAATCCTCTAAAGTTTTAGCCAAAATAACCGAGTGTAAAAATACTGCAGGTTGTGTTACTTTGGTTTCTTTCAATTGTTCAGCAGTCCCTTCAAACATGATGTCTGTAATGCGGAAACCTAAAATTTCATTTGCTTTTTCGAATAATTCCTTTGCTAATGGGGAGTTTTCATATAGGTCTTTACCCATTCCTGTGAATTGTGCTCCTTGACCTGGAAATACGTATGCTTTCATATTTTTTTGTTTACTAGTTATAAGGTTCAGATTTTTATAAGTGAAAACCAAAAATCGACAGCAAAAATACTATTTTTTTTAGGAGCAGCAATTTTTTGCACCTTAAGAAGATTTCTCCTGCTGTCATTCCAATTCCCAATTTAGAAAAACTACGGCAAAAAAGCCTTGCTTTTCTAAATCGGGAGATTTTCCCTTCCATCAGGGCTAAAGAAAGATCTGTTATTTATATAAGAAGAGAGAAAGAATGTGTGATTTTTTACCGCAAATTTATAAAGGTGTTATTATGCTGTCATTTATAAGTAGAATTAATGCAAATGAATTTGGATAAAAATATACGTTTCGATTTAAAAAAATAGTTTGCGAATTTGCGGTTATTTTAAAGTCATTTGTTTTCACATTATAATAAAATCGAAAACAAATTTTTTCTACTTTGCAGTTGCTAATTTGAATTGTACGAAAAATGACTGAAAAAGAAAAAATGCTTTTGGGCGAACCTTATTTTTGCAATGATAAACAACTTGTAGAAGAGCGAACGAAAGCCAAAAAGTTATTGCATAAATTGAATGTTACCGAATATTTGATGAATGGAAGATCCCGTGCCATTCTGCGGGAGTTAATGCCCAATTCTCATAAACGATTGTATATAGAACCGCCGTTTCATTGTGACTATGGATACAATATTCATTCTGGAGAGAATGTTTATTTCAATGTTAATTGTGTGGTTTTAGACACGATGAAAGTGACCATAGGAAACAATGTTTTCTTTGCGCCGGGAGTACATGTTTACACGGCAACCCATCCGCTTAATGCCATCGAAAGAAGAACTGTCGAAAGTTCAAAACCTGTATCGATTGGAGATGATTGTTGGATAGGGGGGAACTCAGTAATTTGCCCAGGAGTTACTATTGGTGCAGGCTGTGTAATTGGTGCCGGATCTGTTGTGACTAAAGATATTCCCGAAAATTCTTTAGCAGTGGGTAATCCTGCTAAAGTGATTCGGAAATTAAATGAGGGTTAATCTTTTTTGTTCAGGTAAAAGGTCAAAGCGCCCGATGGGCATTTATTGACAGTTTCTATGATTTTTTCTGTAGTTGAATTTTCGGGTGTAATCCATGGTTGTTCTTTCGGTTTAAAAACGTCTGGATTATTACGCACACAATTTCCGGAATGAATGCATTTTCCGGATTGCCATACAATGGTAACTTCACCATTGGTATATTCTTTTTTGATGTTTTTTGGGTCCATGGCTAAAGTGATGTGTTAATGGTTATATTTCCTTTAAGTAATTTTGAAATCGGACATTTATCAGCAATAATTAATAGTCGATCTTTTTGCTCGACACTAACTTCTTCTGAAAATGTGATGTTTCTTTTAATGGTTGTTGTCAGTTCGCCGTCTAAAGTTTCCTGATATAAATTTAGTGAAATATTTATTTCTGGAATTGCCCATTCTTTTCTATCTATGTACATTCTCAGGGTAGAAAGAGTACAGCCTGCCAAAGAAGCCAGTAAAGTCGAAAAAGGATCCATCCCTAAATCTTTTCCTCCAGTATTTTCGGGTTCATCCATAAGGAATTGCCCTTTTCTCCAAGTGATGTTGCATAAGTACTTTTGAGTGCCTATATGACCAAGTATGTCATTTTCGAAAAGATTTTCCATTATAATACGTCTTTAAATTCGGGAGTTTTGTCAAATACTTTTTTTGCAAAAGGGCAAAGCGGTATAATTTTAATATTTTTTTCTCGGGCATATTCTACTGCTTTGGCCACCAGTTTTTTTCCATAACCTTTTCCGTTATTACCTTCGTTTACTTCGGTATGGTCTATTATGATTTTATCCGGACCGGCAAACACAAAAGTCATTTTGGCTTCGGTTTTACCATTAACGTCTATGTGGAAAAAACCTTTTCTATCGTTTATTTCTAATTGTACTTCTTCGTTCATTTTTTTTAAAAGTTGATAAGTTACTGAGATGCTGAGTTTTTAAGTTTTTTTTAAAGTACCTAAGTCTCTAAGTTTTTAATCTTAGAAACTTAGAGTCTTAGAATCTTAGCACCTTAATTAATATCCCATTGGAATTTCCATTAATAGAAATTTTGAGTCTGTTGTCGCTTTGATGTCTAAAGCTTTAAAATCAGTTATGCCCAAACCATCACGGGTTTCCAATTCCTGATCGTCAACAGTAATTTTTCCTGAAATTACAAAGATATAAATACCGTTTCCTTCTTTTTTTAGCTCATATTTTTTAGAAAAACCAGCGCTAAAATCGGCTAAATGAAACCAAGCATCTTGGTGAATCCAAACTCCGGCATCATCAGAATTTGGAGATAATATTTGGGCAAAATTATTTTTTTGTTCAGTAGTGTCTAAAGTAATTTGTTGGTAACGAGGTTCAACGTTTCTTGTTTTTGGGAATAACCAAATTTGGAAAAGTTTTGTGCGTTGATCAGCGTTTGGATTGAATTCACTGTGTTGGATTCCAGTTCCGGCACTCATTACCTGAACATCACCTGTTTTTATGGTAGCTGCATTACCCATACTGTCTTTGTGAGCCAAATCGCCTTCAAGTGGAATGGTGATGATTTCCATATTGTCATGCGGATGTGTACCAAAACCCATTCCGGCTGCAATAGTATCGTCATTCAAAACGCGTAAAGCACCAAATTGAACTCTATCCGGATTGTACCAACTTGCAAAGCTAAAACTATGATAAGCATTTAACCATCCGTGATCTGCGTGTCCTCTTGTATCGGCTTTGTGTAAAACTGTATTTTTCATGATATATAAATTTAGTGATTTTTGTTATACAAATTTACAATCGTTTTGGGCGGAGGACACTTAATCTAGATTAAGAAAGAAAACTTCCGGTTTTTTAGGTTTTAACGGAGACCTAACAGGTTTTTAAAACCTGTTAGGTCTAACTAATATGATGAATAGTAGTAATTTAATTTTAATCCTTGATTAGTATTATTACTAAACACAACTAATTACTAAATAATTGACCACCACTTACTGCTTTTTCAGCAATCTGGATTTCATTTTACTAAAAAACTCAGGCGTAACACCTAAATAGGATGCGATTTGTTTTTGAGCAACTTTCTGAATGAGTGTAGGGTACTTTTTGCAGAATTTCTCAAAACGTTCTTCGGCGGTTAAGCTTAGATTGTCCATTAATCGTTCTTGGTTGGCAACTAATGAGTTTTCTGTAAGTATTCTAAAGAAACGTTCCAGCTTAGGAATTTCCCGATACAGTATTTCTTGGTTTTCTTTGGATAATAAAACGACTTCAGCATCTTCCAGAACTTCTATGAATAGATTGCCCGGCTTTTGCGAAAGCAAACTGTACATGTCTCCAATCCACCAACCTTGGCAGGCAAAACTCAATACGTGTTCTACGATATTATCATTGATATTGAAACTGCGTAAGATTCCCGAATTTACAAAATAGGAATATTTGCAGATTTCGCCACTATTCAATAAAATGGTTTTGGCTTTGTAATGATGTGTTTCCGTTTTGGACAGAAAGAGTTCTTGTTCTTCTGGTGTTAAAGTAGTGTGCTTATTGATGTTTTCGAGAATTGTCTTCATTCTTCCAAAAGTACAATTATTTCTGTAAAATAATAAACATAAAAAGCCTACAGGAAAGTATTGTTCTTTCAGGTTTTTGGATTATGTACAAAGCTATAAAACTGTCTCGCAAAGTCGCGAAGACGTAAAGTTTAGAACTTATTTCTTTGAGTCTTCGTGGCTTTGCGAGAATTATATCTAAAAAAAAACCTGCAAGAAACTTTGTTCTTACAGGTCATGTGGGAAAGACTCAATTATTTAAGTTATAAAATATAATAGTCTTCTTTGCTTTGTTTCGCGTGTACGGAATGCGAATTGGACTCAAAATGTTCCGATTTATTAGAAAATTCATCGTTGTATTCATTAACCATCTGCATTAAGTTTTTTTCAATGTTTTTAGCAATTGTAGAAACTGGAGTGTCAGTTGGTTTGTTTTCGAATGGATCCTGAAGATGAATTGCCATTTTTTCGACTAAGAAAAAAGCTGCCGCTATAATAGTTACTAATGGTATTTCTAACCAACGCAACATAGTCGGTAAACTAAACGGTAACAAAATAATGAATAAATAGATAGTCATGTGAATGTATAGCCCGTATGTAGTTGGAAAAATTGTTGTTTTTATACGTTCAGATTTTCCCATGTGATCGCAAAAATTAGTCAGCGTTCGATCTAATTCGATTTGCTGAAAAGCATTTATTTTTTCCTCACGAAGAGCATCTTTTAGATCTTTTCCATGCAACATTAATAATGCATTAGGAACATGTTTGTGTTTTTTAACATAGTCAAATTCTTCGGGTGTCAATAATCCTTTGATAGGTTTATATACATTTTCTCCTCTCAAAGCATTTCCTAAAGCATAACACCATGCAACTTGTCTTTTTGCCATTTTTTCAATGAAATTATTGGCTTCAATCGAAAAAATAGGGTCTTTGTAATAGGTAATAAGTTGTCTTACCAGCGATCTGGAATCGTTAGTAATGGCTCCCCAGATAATTCGTGCTTCCCACCAACGATCATAGGCTTGGTTGGATTTGAATGCAAGTAATAATGAAATTACGGTTCCGATTACAGAAGGTATCGCCAACGGAATTTCAGTATTTAGTTCGGGATTAAGCCTATGAAAAATATCAAATAAGCAAGTATATGCCAGTACTATTATAAGTTCAAATTTAATTTTGCCTAATATATAACTTAGGGGGATTCTCTTTTTTAATAGCATAATGTAATTGTATTAGACGGTTTCTTCATGTAGAGATAAAACCGGTATGTCAAAATGTTGATTTAGTTGGTTCTGTTTTTTGCTTTTGATCTTTGACCTTTCTGAACTACGGGTTTCAATTACAAAATCAATATCATTTTTTGATAAAACTTCTTTCAATAGGGAATTGATGTATTCTGAAGTTTCCTGTTCCTTTTTTAGAACTTGACTTATTTTTTGCAATGGAAATTGATCTTGCATATAGTGTTGTATATCGTCAATATTTAAACGGGAATATGCATTTTCTAAATAAATTGCTTTGTTCAGTTGGGTAGTATGGTCGCTGATAAGGCGTAAAATTGGTGTTTTTTGATTTTCAAGAATCTGTACCAAATTAGTATGTACCGTTTTTTTACTTGTGATTACTGAGTTGGTCAGTAGAACTAAGTCAACGGAATGAAACTGCAGAAAGTTTTTTAAAAGAGGCGAGGTGATTCCAGACTGACGTTTGAATTCTAATTTGCAATTGGGGAATTTTTCAATTAAATCACGACAATTATCTAAAACGTCTAATTCTTTGTGAGTTATTAGACTGTCTTGTTCTCTTAGGTATTGAGCGGCTGAGAAAGAATTAATTTCATCAGTAACTAAAAAAAGAATGATTTTTGCATTTTCATTTTTAGAATGATTGATGGCTGTTTTAACTGCTGCAATTGTATCAGGAGTTAGTAGTGTAGGGATTAAAAAGTTTTTCATAAGTACATCTGTTTTTTTGTACTTGCAAAGTAAATCCTGCTACATTAGAGCCAGTTTAAAATGAGATTAGAAAATCCTAAGAATCAACATTAGAATTTTTAATGTTGGATTTTTTGAACAAAATAGTCACGATTGTCCCTTTGTTTTTTTCGGATTGAATCTGTAATTCACCGTTGTGCATTCGGATAATTTTCATTGCCAACGGCAAGCCTAGACCGTAACCAATGTATTTACTGGCTTCTTTTCCTCTGAAAAAAGGTTCGTAAAGATGCGGGATATCTTCTGATGGAATTCCAATCCCAATATCACTAATTATAATCTTGATGTTGTCTTTGGTTGCACTAAGATTAACAAAAACTTCTTTATTGTCAGAGTATTTTACACCATTTGAAATGATGTTGTTTATAGCCAATTCCAGTAAGTTTTTGTTACACGGAATGGATAAATAATTACTGTCTTTTGCAGAGACATCCAGTTTGATACTTACTTTATTATCCGGAAAAAAAGTGTCTAAGTCTGTTTTTACTTCAAATAGCAAATCGTCCATGCGAACCACATTTTGGACTTGTTTGGTTCCATCGTAACCAGTTTGAGTAAGTTTTAGAAGACTCTCGGTTAAACTTCCTAATTTAGACGATTGCCTGTGAATATTTTCTAATGAAGTGATATATTCCTCTTTTTCTCGTTCTTTCAGAAGCATAATTTCAGCTTCGGCAATAATGGTAGTAATTGGTGTTTTAAGTTCGTGAGAAGCGTTATTGATAAAATTGGTCTGAATTTCAAATGATGTTTCCAGTCGGTCCAGCATATCGTTGAAGGTCGAAGTCAAATCGGCTATTTCACCAGTATTTCCATCATTTTGGAGTCTTCGGGATAAATTTGAAGCACTAATTCTTTTTACCTCTTTTGCTATATTCGAAACAGGAATTATTACTTTTTTGGCTAATAATCTTCCTAGAAAAAAGGATAAAATAAAGAAAACTACAATTCCAAGAATCATAATTCTTAAAATATAAACGGTTGTAAGATGTCCTTTTCGGTCAACAGCTGCAATGATAACAATATATTTTTGGTCGTTCTCAGTAAAAATTTGACCTAAGTAATATTTGTTGTTTATCTCAAAGGATTCTTTTCCGTTTTTTAAAACATTAGTATAGAATTCGTTGGGTAAGTTTAATTTGGTATTGTATTCGAAAGTGTTTTGACTATTTACTTTAAGGACAAAATCTTCTTCTTGAATTAATTCTTCTAAACCATTTTTTTTAAGTTGCTTGTAATACTTAATTTTTTCAGGGTCTTTCTGAAAATGGATCGAAGCAACAATTTTTGCACGATCTTCCAAACGTTTTAAAAAGTAATATTGGTTGTTGCTTCTAAATAAGTAAAATACTAAAACACACAACAGAATGGTGCTAATAGACGAAAGAATAACGTAGGAATAAGTGATTTTCTTTTTAATATTAGTCATTTTCAGTCTGTAATAAATAACCAAAACCTTTGATGGTTTGAATCATTTTGGTGTTATACGGTTTGTCGATTTTTTTTCTCAAATAATTAATGTACACATCTACAACATTGGTGTTCATGTCAAAACTGATGTCCCAAACATTGTCAAGAATTTGATTTCGAGAAACGATTGTTCCCTTGTTTTTAGCTAAATAGTATAGTAGTTTGAATTCTTTATGTGTCAAAAGTATGGGATTTCCATTTCGATGTACCGATTTGGTTTTGCCATTTATTTCTAAGTCCTCTAGTTTTATGATGTCGGGTTTTTGAGTGTCTAAATTGGCTCGTCTTGCTAAAGCCATGACCCTAGCATTGAGTTCTGAGAATTTAAATGGTTTTACTAAATAATCATCGGCACCGTTTTCTAACCCGTTTACGATATTTTCAGAAGTTCCCAATGCCGTTAATAGAAGAATGGGAACAAAGTTTTTGATAGCTCTTAATCTTCGGCAAATCTCTATTCCGTTAATTTTCGGAAGCATTACATCCAAAATAACTACATCAAAATCGTTGTTCTGAATCATTTCTAAGGCAGTTTCTCCGTCAAGACAGACACTTACCTCAAAATTATTTTCGGTAAATCCTTTTCTTAAAACGGATAACAAATTAGGTTCATCTTCGACAATCAATAATTTCATTTACAAGTGTTTGTTTTTGCAAACATAAAAAAATGAAAATGTATTTTTTAGTAAGTTGGGATTTCTTAAGTTTTTTTTTAGAAAGTTCTTTTAAAAAGATGGTTTTTTATGACAATAAATTAAAATATAGTGTTTGCAGATTTCACTTGCATTAAGGAAAGCAGTCTAAGCTTTGTAATGAGGTGTTCTTTTTTTAAATCGAATAATTCTTAAACATATAAATCCACAATAATCTAGAAAGACGAATGTTGATTGAGGCCATTGATACTATCACGAAAGCAATAATGGCAATGATTTTTAAATCGAATCTTTCTGTGAAGAATTGTTGTGCAATTAGATAAGTTGCGATTCCTTGTGCTACAGATAGCCCATAGTTTACATACATAGCTCCAAAAAAATAGCCAGGCTCTTTCTCAAATTTAAAGTGACAATGAGGGCAATATTCATTCATTTTTGGGAAACCAATGTTTAGAAATATGTTTTTTTCATTAAATACTTTGCCTTCAAGACAATGAGGGCAATGATTACTTAGGATGTGAACAAGTGTGTGTGACATTTTTTTTTATTTTTTTTCAAAGGTATTTTTTATTCGTGTCACAGATGTTTTCTATATTCGCTAATTATAGCACAATAAAGACATTGAAAGAGCCATGAAAAAGTATCCCATTTATTCTATTCAGCGATTCAATTGTAATGCGGTTAATGATGATTTGTATATTAATACCTTCAAGAATCACTTAATTGATCATAGTTTTGTCGAAGAGCCCCATAGACATAATTCGTATGTGTTGGTTTTTTTTACAAGAGGTTCCGGAACACATGACATCGATTTTGATACTTTTAGGATACAGCCTGGGAGTATGTTTTTTATGCAGCCCGGACAAATTCATCATTGGGATTTGTCTGATGATATTGATGGTTTTGTTATTTTTTATTCTCAAGAAATGTACAATCTCTATTTTAGACAAAAGACAATAGATGCATATCCGTTTTATCATTCATTGGGCATTTCTCCTGAAATGATTTTTGATGTAAAAGAGTCAAAAGTTATTGAGCCCTATTTCTATAATATGTTAGAGGAATATCAAGGGAATAAAATCATGAAGCAAGATAAAATCATGAACTTGTTGGATAGTATTCATATTGAAATTGCCAGAAAATACAATGAAGAATATATTCTGGAAACTCATTCCTATAATGTGAAAATCAAAAATTTTGATGTGCTTTTGGAGAAAAATTTCTGGACAGAAAAAGCACCTTCCTTTTATGCGTCACAGCTGCATATTACGCTAAAGCATTTGAATAGGATATGCAATGAAATCTTAAAAAAGACCACTACACAGGTTATCACGGATAGAATTATTCTGGAAGCAAAAAGAATGCTAATGGATAAAAAAAGAACAGTCAATGAAATTGCAACAGAGTTGGGTTTCGATGACTATTCCTATTTTGTACGATTATTTAAAAAGCACACAGCAATGACGCCAACTGCTTTTAGAGGTTCTAAATAATGATTAAGAATGTACTTTAACTAATTGAGCTGCTTCTTTTGCTTTTTCTACTACTTCTTCTATTGCAGTTTCCAGAGTGTCATTGGTTAGAGCCACACCCATTCTGCGATAGGGTCTTGAAGTAGGTTTGCCAAAAATCCTAAAATCGGTTTTGGGTAAAGCCGCGATTTTCTCTATTCCTGTAAAAGTTGGATTTGTTGAATTTTCTGAAGCTAGAATTACTGCGCTGGCTCCTGCTTTTTCTAAAGTAATTTCGAAAATTGGAAGGCTCAAAATGGCACGTAAATGCAATTCGAATTCATTAAAGTTTTGCGTTCCCGCCAAAGTAACCATTCCTGTATCGTGAGGGCGTGGTGATAGTTCAGAGAAATAAACACCGTCATCGGCAAGGAAAAATTCAACGCCAAATAATCCTGCTCCGCCTAAAGCTTCGGTAACTTTTTCGGCCATATCCTGTGCTTCGTATAGATCTTTGTCGGATACTTTTGCAGGCTGCCAGCTTTCCTGATAATCGCCACGCTCTTGTCTGTGTCCGATTGGTGGGCAAAATAAGGTAGGGTTGTTGTTTTGAACCACGGTCAATAATGTGATTTCCGAATTGAATTTTACAAAAGCCTCGACTATAACTTCGACTACATCGCCTCTTGAGCCTTCTACAGCATATTGCCAGGCTTTGTCAATATCGGCAGCCGTTTTTATGGTTGATTGTCCTTTTCCGGAGGAAGACATTAATGGTTTTACTACGCAGGGCATTCCAACGGCTTCAACACCTTTGTGTAGTTCTTCGGCAGAAGTGGCATAGCGGTAATTGGCAGTGCGTAATCCTAGTTCTTTGGCGGCCAAATCACGAATGGCTTTTCTGTTCATGGTAAAGTTTGCTGCTTTTGCTGATGGAACTACTGTGATGCCTTGTTTTTCGTAATCGTAAAAACGCTCGGTTCTAATGGCTTCTATTTCTGGAACGATGAAATCGGGTTGGTGTTTGGCAATAATTTTGTCTAAAGCATCTCCATCGAGCATATTGATGATTTCAAAACCATGAGCTACTTGCATAGCTGGAGCGTTTTCATAACTGTCAACAGCGATTACGGTTTGCCCAATGCGCTGTGCAGCGATTGTAAATTCTTTTCCTAATTCGCCTGAGCCTAGAAGTAGTATTTTCATTGAAAGAAGTTTAGTAAGGTTATGAGGTTTATGAGTTTAGTCTGTTTTGTATAATTGTAACAAAAATACATTTTTGTGTGTAATTTTTTTTGAGGTCGATTAATTCTTTTTTGGGAAATAATTGAATCGTTTATTTAGCAGTTTGCTAGCGTGAGGGATTGCTTCACTATACATTTTATTTTCATAGGAGTTCAGTGAATTTCATTTGAAGCTAGCTACCTTGTAGCACGTATAGCCCGACAGCATCCCGATAAAAAGGGGTGTCTACGCAAAGTGAGTTACCCTTTTTATCGGGATGGAGGCACGCCCAAATAAAAAAAGTTCCAGATTTCAAGCTGTGACACCTGAAACCTGAAACTTGAATTGAAATAAATAATATATTAGGCTAGAATTTCTGTAAGCGAAACTGCTTCTTTGATTCTGCGTAATGCTTCTGTTAATAATTCTTCGCTGGTTGCGTAAGAGAAACGGATGCAATTTGGGTTTCCAAAAGCGTCACCAGTTACGGTTGCAACGTTAGCTTCGGCAAGAAGATACATAGAGAAATCATTAGCATCTTTGATTAATGTTCCTCTTAATGTTTTTCCGAAGAAAGATGAAACGTCTGGGAATACATAAAATGCACCTTCTGGAACGTTGATTTTTACTCCTGGAATTTCTTTTAGTAATCCCACTACTAAATCTCTACGACCTTTGAAAGCGTCTACCATGTGATTCAATACAGATGGATCTGCATCTACAGCTGTAATAGTAGCACGTTGAGCAATACTGTTGGCTCCACTAGTTACTTGACCTTGAATTTTGATACATGCTTTTGCAATAAATTCTGGTGCTCCAATATAACCAATTCTCCATCCTGTCATAGCAAATGCTTTGGCAACTCCATTTACTGTTATTGTTTTTTCTAACATTCCCGGAATAGAAGCGATGCTGCAGAAAGTTCCTGAGAAATTGATGTGCTCATAAATTTCGTCTGAAACTACATATACGTGTGGGTATTTTTCTAAAACTTTAGCAAGAGCAGTTAGTTCTTCTCTGTTGTAAACCGATCCACTTGGGTTACAAGGAGAACTGAACCACATCATTTTTGTTTTTGGTGTGATGGCTGCCTCTAATTGTTCTGGAGTGATTTTAAAATCAGTTTCTACAGAAGTTGGAACTTCTACAGGAACTCCTCCTGATAATTTTATGATTTCGAAATAACTTACCCAGTATGGTGCTGGCAAAATAACTTCGTCACCATCATTAAGCATTACTTGTGCAATGTTATATAATGATTGTTTGGCTCCTGTTGAAACCACAATTTGTGATGGTTTGTAATCTAAATCGTTGTCTCTTTTGAATTTTCTGCAAATTGCTTCTTTCAATTCTGCATAACCTTCTACTGGAGAATATGTGCTGTAGTTTTCATCGATTGCGCGTTTTGCAGCTTCTTTGATGAAATCTGGGGTATTAAAGTCTGGTTCTCCTAAGCTTAAACTGATAATGTCTTTTCCTTGCGCTTTTAATTCTCTTGCCAATGCAGCCATCGCTAATGTTTGCGATGTAGCTAGATTGTTAATTCTGTCTGAAAGTGGATTGCTCATTAAAATATGATTTTTTTTGGTTTATTCTTTTTTAGGTAATTATTATAATGCAGGTTTTAGTCCCAGTGTTTTTAAATGTTTAAAGTGCGCAACTACGGCAGCAGTCATTGTTTTGTATTCGTAATAAGGTAATTGGCATTCTTTTGCCGTTTCTTTTACAATTTTTGCAATTTTACCATAATGCACATGGCTAATGTGAGGGAAAATATGGTGCTCGATTTGGTGGTTTAATCCTCCGGTGTACCAGTTTACAATTTTGTTTTTTGGAGCAAAATTAACTGTAGTAAACAATTGGTGAATAGCCCAGGTGTTTTCCATTTCACCAGTTTCATTTGGTTGAGGGTTAGCTGCTTCATCTACTACGTGTGCCAATTGAAATACAATACTCAAAATTAATCCTGCAGTATAATGCATTACAAAAAAACCAACAAGCACTTTCCACCAAGTGATACCAATTAGCATTGGTAAAACAATCCAAATGGCTAGATAAATTATTTTGGTGATGATTAATGTTGTCCAAAGTACTTTTGGGCTTTTTGGTTCACCGTAAGATAGTTTTCTTTTTAGATAACTGCGCATTTGCTTGAAGTCGGTGGTGATGGCCCAGTTGAAAGTCAATAAACCGTATAAAAACACAGCGTAATATTGTTGGAATTTATGAAATTTTCGCCATTTCGCTTCTTTAGAGAAGCGCATGATTCTTCCAGCTTCTAAGTCCTCATCGTGACCAATGATGTTAGTGTAAGTATGGTGTAAAACATTATGTTGTACTTGCCAGTTATGAACGTTTCCGGCTAATACGTATATAGTACTCCCCATTAATTTATTAACCCAGCTTTTGTTAGAGTAAGATCCGTGGTTGGCATCATGCATAACATTCATTCCAATTCCGGCCATTCCAATTCCCATAACAATGGTCAATAGGAGATGAGCCCAAAAAGGCATGTCAAGAGTGAGTATCAAAAAATATGGAACAAGAAAAACGGTAAAAAGTATTACAGTTTTTAAATGAATTTTCCAGTTTCCGGTTTTTTCTATATTATTTTCTTTAAAATAACTGTTTACTCGAGAGTTAAGCGTTCTGAAAAACTTTAGATTATCCTGTTTTGCAAATGTAGGTGCGGTATTGTTCATATGTTTTTTGAATATTGGCAAAGGTAACCAATATAAATTTTCAATATACAATATTGAGTTAAATATTTATGAGTTAAAAGCAGTACTTTTGTTAAAAATTTTTAAGATGGATGAGATTCTAAAGTATTTTCCTAACCTGTCTGATAATCAGATAGAACAGTTTCAAAAATTGGATTTTTTATACCACGATTGGAATGAAAAAATCAATGTGATTTCCCGTAAAGACATTGATTCCTTGTATACTAAACACATATTGCATTCTTTGGCTATAGCCAAAGTAAATAAGTTTGAACCTGGAACTTATGTTTTGGATGTAGGAACTGGTGGAGGATTTCCCGGGATTCCATTGGCGATACTTTTCCCTGAGACCCGTTTTTATTTGATAGATGTTATTGCCAAAAAGATCAAAGTGGTTAAAGCAGTTGCCGAAGCATTAGAACTAAAAAATGTAAAAGCGGAACAAATTCGTGCCGAAAATGTAAAAGGCGATTTCGATTTCATTGTAAGTCGTGCGGTAACCAATATGCCTGATTTTGTTTCTTGGATAAAAACTAAAATCAAGAAGCAAAACAAACACGAATTGAAAAATGGTATTCTTTATCTAAAGGGAGGTGACTTAACAGAGGAGTTAAAAGATTTTCCTAAAGCAACTGAGTATAATATTTCAGATTTCTTTGAAGATGAGTTTTTTGAAACTAAAAAAGTAGTGCATCTGCCATTGAAATTTGTGGTTTAAACCAATATCTTCAGACATACATAAAAAAGCTTAAGGATTCTAATTGTCTTGAATTCTTGAGATTTTTTATTTAAGACCTTTCAAATAATCGAACCAAACTTCTTTGTAGCTACTTCCAATTGGGATTTCTACTGCGTTTATTTCTACTTCATTTTTGGAATAGGCAGTCAGTTTTTTTGTTTGAATGATAAAAGAACGATGGATTCGGATAAAATTGGAATCCAGCACTTTTTCGAAAGCAGAAATGTTTTGCTTGAGATGATGTGATTTCCCATTTTCGAGATGAATGGTAATATAATCCTTGAGACTTTCGATGAATAAAATGGAGTCGAAAACGATCTTGATATTCTTACTGCCGGAAGATACAAATATGTGATCTTCGTTAGTTGAGTTTTCAGGTGCTTTCGGAATTTGTAATTGCTTGAACTTTTCTATAGAAACAAAAAAACGATCAAAAGTCAAGGGTTTCAAGAGATAATCAATCACATTGAGCTCGTAACCTTCTAATGCATATTCTCTGTAGGCCGTTGTAAAAATTACTTTAGGCGGATTTTTTAGTTTTTTCAGGAAATCGTTTCCTTTGAGTAATGGCATTTCAATATCCAGAAACATCAAATCTATCGTATTCGATTCTAAGAAAGTATACGCTTTCAAGGCATTTTCAAAAGAAGCAACCAATTCGAAATTATCGAAATGGGCTAAATGTGATGCGATTAATTCTCTTGCCAAAGGCTCGTCGTCAACGATGATGCATTTGTATTTCATTCAAAAAGGGATAAGTGTTTTTTAAATTCTAAAAATCTAATTTAAAGGTTTTGCGTTGTCTTTTGTAATTCTTTCCAAAACTTCTTTTCCATTTTTATTTTCAGGGTTTAACTCAATCGATTTTTTATACATTTTAATAGCTTCTTCTTTTTGATCTGTTTTTAAAAGAGCTTCGCCATAACTATCATAAACATTTGCGCTTGAAGGATTCATGAGCATATTAAGTTTGAAAACTTCGGTAGCTTTTTGGTTTTCGTTTTTCCCTAATAATTGATAACCCCAAGTATTCAAATCATCTTCAGAATTATTAAAAGCCAGAACTTCAGCTTTTTCGTCGTTACAAGCCGTTATTGAGTATTGTAAAGCACGTTCTAAAATTTCAGCTTTTTGTTTAGAAGTATTGGCATACAATTTTGCAATTGAATTGATTACTAAAGGTGGATTACCCATCCAAATGCCATGGCCGCAATCATTTGCAGTAATGCCTGTAACGTTCGGATTATTGGCTACATATTTTTTATGACATTCTTTCCAACGTTCGATTTCTTCGGTTGTTTTTAAGAAAGGAATTCCGTTAACAAAATCAACAACCGGAATGTTTTGAGAGATTTTTATTTTACTCATTATTTTGACGGTTTCAATAATTGTAGCCGCCATATAATAGATTCCTTTATTGTTTTTCTTCCATTCTGGGATAAGTTTGTCTTGAGTAGCAACTACTTTTTCAATGTATCCATCTTCATAATAATTATGGTTAACATCAATTAAAACAATTCCTTTAACTAGTTTAGGATGTCTTGAGGCGTAAAGAGCAGAAAGATACCCGCCATAAGAATGTGAAACGAGTACAATTTCTTTATCATACCCCAATTTTTTTAATCCAATTTCTAAATCTTCAATACTACTAATGATACCGTGTTTTGCATCATCAGTTTGTAATGTGTCAATTGTACTCGTACCAAAGCCAGCTCGGTCATAAGTAATCAGAGTAGCATTTGTTATTTTAGAAGTTTGATCTAATAATGAATTCCAAACAGTTCCATTATTTCCACCTCCAGCATCAAATAGAATTGGGGTTCCTTTTCCTTTTACAATCTTGAAATGGATTTTGTGATTTCCAACATCTACTAAAGTATCAATGGCTTTAGATTGGCTATTTGCCTTAATAAAAGCGCAGAAAATGAAAACACTAATTAAGATTTTTTGTTTCATGGGATTCGCTTGATGATTATTTTTTTCGAAAGTAAATGGATTTAAAATGCTAAAGATTAAGACAAAGTTCAATCTTGAATTTTGTTTGAGTTTCTTCTATTTCCAATTGATGTTTATTGGGATACAATAAATTCAGTTGTTTTCGAACGTTTTCGAGTCCTATTTTTGATTTATCTGATTTTTCCCCTGTTTCATTTTGCGGTTTTGTATTAGCGATTCTAAAAACAATTTCTTGTTTCTTTGTCTGTAAATCTATTTGAATTACTGCTTTTTCCGTTTCATTGACTACACCATGTTTAAAAGCATTTTCTAAAAAAGACAACAGAATCAATGGCGAAATTTTACTGTCTTCGTGAATGTCTTTCGTAAACGAGATGTCTAATCTGTTTTCATTATAGCGTAATTTTTCTAATGAAATATAGTTTTCCAATAGATTGATTTCTTTTTTTATACATACAAAATCATCATTGCAACGGTACAAAACAAAGTCCAATATTTCCGACAGCTTAGCAATTATTTCGGGAGCTTTGTCGTCTTTTTTGAGTGTCAAAGCATAAAGATTGTTTAAGGTATTGAATAAAAAATGAGGATTCAGTTGGTTTTTTAATACTTTGAGTTCCATTGATTTTTTTTCTTCTTCCAGTTTCAAAAGACGTTGTTGTTTTCTGTTAAAGCTTACAAAACCCATTATAATAATTGGATATGTAATAAAGGAGAATTCTCTAAATATCAATTTAAAAGAAGTCAATCTTTCATGAATAGACATTTTATGCCCGAGCCAATCATCAAAAAAACCAGGGAATTTTGGCTCGAGATAGTAATACTTTAATGTCATTAAAAATGCAAAAACAAAATACAGCCAGCTGATGGAGGCCAGTATAAAAAGGATATGCTTTTTTTTGTTTAGCAAATTTGGGATAATCCAATAAATTAATCCGTAGGCCGCAATCGCTTGGGCAAAAATTTTGAAGCTATATATAAAAATAAAGGAGTAATATCCTGAATCCTCCGACTTGCCGTTGAGATATAATAGCATAAAGGATAACCAGAATAAACAATGGCTTGCAACTCTTTTTATGTCTATGTTTTTGAGAAAATTCATATTGTGTTTTAGGAGGCGGCAAGTTAGCAAATTATCAAAGCATACTTCATTTAGCATGATGAATAATGGTTTTTAACTCCTGAAAACTATATTTAAGCCCATGAATACAGGAATATTCAATAATTGATTCTTTGAATGCGGAAACAGCCTTTACAGTTGCGGACAAAAATAGGATGATGTTGTTCTATTACTTTGGCTAAAAAAATAAACTATGGTAATCAAAATCATTTTACTATTTGTGTTATTGCTAGAAAGACTAGTGAAACAGAACTTGACTTAATAGTATCAAGAAGCAATTAAAAACTAATGAATCAGAATATGAAATCAATTTTTAAAAATGTTATGGCTATCACTATGATAGTTTGTTCTCTAAATGTTTTTTCGCAGGAAGTAAAACAAGAAATCGTTTGGAATGAAGCTTCCAGATCTATTAAGCCAACTTTGTTTGCTGATTTAGGAGAGACTTGTACAACACCAGACGGAATGGCTTTGGATAAAAAAGGGAATCTTTATTTATCCGTATTAAACCCTACTTCGTTTGAAAAAAATGGAGCTAAAATTTTAACCTTCGATAAAGATGACAAGCCTGTAATATGGTTTGATCAACTACCACTTCACCCAATCACGAAACGAGTGCATCCGATGGGAATGGAATTTGGGCCTGACGGAAATCTTTATTTAATGGATAACCAATTTTTTGCTGATAAAGAAAATTTCTCCAGACTGATAAGAATTATAGTTGTAAACGGAAAGCCTAAAAACGCAGAAGTTCTGGCGGAAGGTTTCAACTTTGGGGAGGCAGTTAGATGGTACAAAAACCGAGTTTATATTACGGATGCTTTAGGCGAAAGCAAAAGAGAAAGTAGTATTTATACTTTTTCATTGGAAGAATTAAATGCTGGTAAAATAAATCTGGATAAAGAGACAAAGGAAAAATACTTGCTAAGCATGTTTACTTTGAAGCCTGAAATGAAGCGAAATTCAATTGGGATTGATGGAATAGCATTTGATAGTAAAGGGAATTTGTATGCGGGGAATTTTGGTGATGGGGTGATTACAAAATTTGAATTCACTAAAGAAGGCAAAGTAAAATCTAAGAAAGTAGTTTTTGATTCTGATAAATTAAAATGTTGTGACGGCTTTTTTTATGACAAGGAAAGGAATTCTATTTTTATTGCTAATTATGACAACAACAGTGTTCATCAACTGGATTTAAATACCAATACAATCACTACAATTTGGGAAAATGACAACAATGATGGTGCAGACGGACAATTGGATAATCCTTGTGAAACCATCATTTATAAAGGGAAGCTATTAGTAGTGAATTATGACACTTTTAAAGGACCAAAGAATACGGAAATAGATAATTTTCATACAATTTCTTGTTTTAAGCTTTAAATTGCCGAATATTGTAATAAAATACTTGATATATCGTTGAGTAATAGTTTAAATTCGAATCATTTTAAGTAAATCAGATAACACTAAAAACAAATACCAAATCAATTATGACAAAGACAACACTATTATTTATTTTGCTTACAATCAGTACGCTAACGTTTGGGCAAACTAAAACCGAAGAAGATGCAATTAAAGCTGTTATTGAAAACGCTTATATAGGTGGCATACACAATGGAGGCCCAATAGAAGACATAAGAAAAGGTTTTCATCCTTCATTCAAAATGTTAAGCTTGGTGAATAATGATATTTCGCAACTTACATTAGAGGATTGGATAACAAGAATAGAAAACGGACGAAAACAAAATGCTGAAAAACCAACAACAAAAGCGGTATGTGAGTATGTAAATATAACTATCTCAGGAAATGTTGCAACAGTAGTTTTGAATTTATTAAAAAATGAAAAGAAAATTTTTACTGATCATATGATACTCTATAAATTTTCCGAAGGTTGGAGAATTGTTTCAAAAGCATATTATAAAGTACCCCAATAACCAAGAATCAAAATACTGCAGATAACAAATGAGCTTCGACAAATGACTATAAGAGAAACTTGAAAATTACACTGGACTTTTTCAAAATTTAAGACCTAAAAAACTATTCAATGAAGTTAATTTTAAATTTTATTTTTTCTCTGATTGTCTTTAACGTGGCTGCACAACAAACAAGTATTGCCAAATTACAAGATGTAAAAAGTGCTTATGACATCCAGGACAGTGTGATGATTAAAACACGAGATGGCGCAACGATATCTGCAATGGTGGTTCGAAAAAAAGGAATCACTACTCCAAAACCCGTTATTCTTCAGTATACCATTTATGTTAGAGACAAAGGAAGAGATATTAAAACATTAAAAGAGACAGCAGACAATGGCTATGTAGGTGTTATTGCCTACACAAGAGGTAAGCGGTTTAGTCCAAATGAAATATTTCCTTATGAAAATGACGCCAATGATGCTTATGATGTTATTGATTGGATAAGTAAACAAGAATGGTGTAACGGATGCGTAGGAATGTTTGGCGGTAGTTACAATGGGTTTACACAGTGGGCTGCTTGCAAAAAAATGCATCCAGCGCTTAAAACAATTGTACCATATGTTGCTAACAGACCCGGAATGGGACTGCCAATGGAAAATAACATTTCTGTAAATCCCAATTACGAATGGTCGTTTTATGTTGGAAACAACAAATATTTAGACACTATTGCGGGAAATGACAGGCAACGTTTTAGAAAAATGCAAAACAAATGGTGGGAAACAGGAGTGGCCTATAAAAAAATGGATAGTATAGACGGTAGTCCCAATAGATTGTTTCAGCGATGGATAAGCCATCCTTCATTTGACGAGTATTGGCAGAAAATGGTACCTTACGGAAAAGAATTTGCTCAAATAAATATTCCTGTTTTAGCTTTTGACGGATATTATAACGATTCCCAAAATTCAAGTTTGTATTATGTAAGAGAGCTTCAGAAATATAATCTACAAACTCCGGTCTATGTAGTTATCGGACCATATGGTCATTTTGGAACTCAAATAGGTGGCGAAATAAATTTGTATGATTATAAAGTTGATTCAGTTGCAATAATCAATATCAAAAAAATAACCTATCAATGGTTTGATTATATTCTCAAAAATGGCACTAAACCAGAAGTGTTGAAAGACAAAATTAACTACGAAGTAATGGGGGCAAATGAGTGGAGAAGTGCTCCTTCTCTTGACAAAATGAGCAATAGTTTCTTGAAGATGTATTTGACGGATAATAAATCAGGAAATTTTTATGCTTTAAATAACAAAAAACCAATCCAAAGTAAATACTTGTACCAAGAAGTTGATTTTGCTGACAGGCAAACGGAAAATAACGATTATTATCCAGATCCCATTATTAGAAAAGAAATTGACACCCGTAACGGATTTGTTTTTATAAGCGAGCCTTTGAAAGAACCAATGTTAATTAATGGTTCATTTTTAGGAGAAATAAAAGCATGTATCAACAAAAAAGATATGGATATAGGAGTCACTTTATATGAAGTAATGCCAAATGGGGACTATTTTCATTTGTCTTATTTTTTAGGTCGTGCCAGTTATGCCAAAGACATTACTAAAAGGAATTTATTGAAACCAAATGAAATAGAATCTATTCCTTTTTCGAATACGCATTTGGTCAGTAAACAACTAAGCAAAGGCAGCCGTTTGCTTGTGGTAATCAATGTCAATAAAAACCCATTTTCTCAATTGAATTATGGAACAGGCAAAGAGGTCAGCGATGAAACTATCGAGGATGCCAAAGAACCATTAAAAGTAAAATGGTATAATGATAGTTATGTAAAGATTCCGGTTTTGAAATAAATGTTTAAAGTGAATAAAAGCAAAAGCCACAAATTTCATTTGAAATTTGTGGCTTTTTTATAAATCTAAAACTAGATTATTCTCCTAAAAACGGATATCTATAATCAGTTGGAGTAACAAACGTTTCTTTGATTGTTCTTAGAGAAGCCCAACGCAATAAGTTCAATGCAGAACCAGCTTTGTCGTTAGTTCCAGAAGCTCTTGCTCCACCAAAAGGTTGCATTCCTACAATAGCTCCAGTTGGTTTGTCATTGATGTAGAAGTTACCGGCAGCGTTTTGTAAAGCTACAGTTGCTTCTTCAATTGCATAACGATCTTGACTGAAAACAGCACCAGTTAATGCATATTCAGATGTAGTGTCAACCAATTTTAATGTTTCAGCCCATTTAGCATCTTCATAAACATAAATCGTAATTACAGGTCCGAATAATTCGGTTTCCATTGTAGTGTAATGAGGGTTTGTAGTTACGATTATGGTTGGTTCAATAAAGTAACCTACAGATTTATCGTAGTTTCCACCAACGATAATTTCAGCATCAGCATCTTTTTTAGCTTGGTCAATAAAACTAGCCAATTTATCAAAAGATCCTTCATGGATTACAGCAGTGATAAAGTTACCAAAATCTTCTGGAGAACCCATTTTCATTGACTTAGTGTCAGTGATCAATTGTTCTTTAACAGCTGGCCATAAGCTTTGAGGAACATAAGCTCTAGAAGCTGCTGAACATTTTTGACCTTGAAATTCAAATGCACCACGAACAATTCCTGTTGCTGCTTGTTTTACATTGGCACTTGGATGAGCGATAATGAAATCTTTTCCTCCAGTTTCACCTACAATTCTTGGGTAAGTTTTGTAGTGGTGAATGTTAGCTCCAATTTTTGACCAAATGTCTTTGAATACATGAGTTGAACCTGTAAAGTGAATTCCAGCAAAATCACGACTTGCTAAAACTGTATCTGTAATCATCAAAGCATCACCAAAAACAACGTTGATAACTCCATCAGGAATACCAGCTTCTTTGAATACATCGATAATAACTTTTGCAGAGAATACTTGACTGTCACTTGGTTTCCAGATAACAACATTACCCATCATAGCAGCACTTGCAGGAAGATTAGCAGCAATAGCAGTAAAGTTGAATGGAGTGATCGCGTATACAAAACCTTCTAGTGGTCTGTATTCTAAACGATTCCACATATCTGAATTTGAAGCTGGTTGATCTGCGTAGATTTGAGTCATAAATTCTACGTTGAAACGTAAAAAGTCGATCAATTCACAAGCAGCATCAATTTCAGCTTGGTGTATATTTTTAGATTGCGCAATCATTGTTGCGGCATTTATTTTAGCTCTGTATGGACCAGCAATAAGTTCAGCTGCTTTTAAGAAAATTGCTGCACGCTGTTCCCATGCCATATTTGCCCATGCTGTTCTTGCTTCTAGAGCATTTGCAATAGCGCTTTCTATATGTGTTTTTTCAGCAAGATGATAAGTTCCTACGACATGTTTGTGATCGTGTGGAGCTGTCATATTTCTTGTGTTTCCTGTTCTAATTTCTTCGCTACCAATATATAAAGGCACATCGATTGTAGAATTCCACATTTTTGTATAAGCTGCTTGAACAGCTGCTCTTTCTGGTGAGTTTGGAGCGTATCCTTTTACGGGTTCGTTTACCGCTTTTGGTACATTAAAAAAACCTTTTAGCATATTCTTAAATTAAATATTAGACAATTAGATAATTAAATGATTCACAATTTGTGAATTACATAATTAGCGCAAAAGTACAAAGGTTAATTTAAAAATTTGGTAATTATATGCTAAGATTTTATATAGCTAAGATTGCTTTTAGTTTAAAGCAAACGGTGCGCACAATCTAAAAGTAGGCACGATAACTTTGAAGGATTTTGTTGAAGTAAAATTAATCATATTAAAATAACCCTGCATGGCTCCGTAAGGGGAAGACAATAAACAACCAGAACTATAAGTGTGTCGTTCTCCTGGTTTTAAAACTGGTTTTTTGCCTATAACACCTTCACCGTCCACAAACTCTATGTCATTTAAAGAATCAAAGATTTCCCAATGACGTGAAGTTAATTGGACAGAATCTTTACTGTGATTTTCTATTGTAATCTCATAACTAAAGGCGAAATGAATCTTGTAGTTTTTGAAGTAGGTTCCTTCAAAACTAGTCAATACTGATATTTTAATGCCTCGTGTTATTTGTGAAACCATAGTAAAGAGCTATAAATAGTTACTTCATTTCGACAAAATTACAAAAAAAATATAGCGAATCTAAAATTTTTTTTGCAAGTTTTTTTAATTTGTTATATGTAAGGAATTGGCTGTGCCATAGCCTATTACTTTTTCGTACCGGTCTCCGTTTCCTTTGTAATAGACTAAAACGGAGTAGTCATTTTCGGTTTGATAAAAATTTCCGTCAATAGCGTTTTCCTGATCAACTATGCCTTTATTGTCTGCAACAAGGTATTGGTAATTTACAAATCCTTGTTTGATTAAAATGGCTTTTTCGTAAAGAGCGGTTTTTGGATTATAATCCATTTTATATTCAGGGGTGGTGCTATAATTATTAAACATTCCGGCAACATAAACGTTTTTGTTTAGCATAAAAGAAGGTGCCGAAAGAGTAAAATAAACCCATGAATAATCAGATTCAATTTTTGGGTTTATACTGTTTACAATTTGCTCCTTAAAATTTCCGTTAATGTCTGAAAAGTTGGTATAGGGTAAATTTGCTCGGTCGTTATTGACATACAAATGCGAATTATAAATCCCATTATCGGAATTTACATAGCTGATATAATTATTGGCATATCGGATGTCTTTAGAATCAAAATTCAAGAATTCGTTTCCAGCCCAAAATTGGGTTTCCTTATCGTATTTGTAAACAAAAGTGTTTCCAATAACATATTGGGAAGGAATGTTTTTTATGGCTGTATTGAATTTTCCGTTTTGAAGCAATACCACTTTTAAATTTACTGTTGGATTTTGAAAAAGAAAGTTGTCTCCAATTATTTCAAACTCCAAGTTGTGCTTAGAATAGAGATTGTTTACAGTTCTGGCTTTTTTTATTCTTAAAGGCACTCTTACAATGTCTTCGTATAAGATGAAATGTCTTTTCAAGACCACCTCTTTGTCTGAATTCAAAATGGTAAGAACATAATTGCCACTAAGTAATAATCGGCTGTATTGATTTGGGATAGATAGAGTGTAGTGTGAATAGGACTGAAGCGTGTTAAAAGAGTTTTTGTACTCTTGAATTTTTTGACTGTCAAATCCTTGTAAATAATCGCTTTTAGGAATGTTAGAAGGAACCCAATTGTAATCACAATGGGTGATTTCATAATAGTAGTCGGCTTCATTACCGAATAAGTCGTCAAATTGAAAATCAAACGCATCTCCAAGCTTAAATATTGGGACAGTGTTTTTATTGTTCTGAATAAAAGAAACTGTTTTGATGTTGAATGGTGGAGCTATTTCAGACTCTACTTGTGCAGTAGCAGTTAAACAGAATATAGAAAGGAGTAAAACAGAAATTATTTTCATTTGAGGCTTCTTATTCATGAGCTGTAAATATACAAATTAAGTCTGTTTTTTAAATGTTTGAAATGAATTGTTATTTTTTTGTTTGTGAGTAATTTATGTTAATTTTTTCACAATGAGAGATTTGTATTACTAATTTTTTATGTTATTTTGATTTAAAAAAATAAAAAATTATGACAAAAATAAACAAGTTAGCTTTAGGGCTATTACTATTTCCTTTTGCTGTTTTGGCACAGGAAATTGATTTTTCAAAAGTAATTCCTTTCGATTCCAATGTAAAAACAGGTAAACTTGAAAATGGCTTGACTTATTACATCAAGAAAAATGGAAAACCTGAAAATAAAGTTACACTTCGATTGGTCATTAACGCAGGATCGATATTGGAAGATGATGACCAAAAAGGATTAGCTCACTTTATGGAGCACATGAATTTTAATGGAACCAAACGTTTTCCGAAAAATAAATTAGTTGATTATTTGCAAAGTATAGGTGTTAAGTTTGGACAACATTTAAATGCTTATACGGGTTTTGACGAAACGGTATATTTTCTTCCTATTCCTTCAGACAATCCAGAGAAGTTAGAAAATGGTTTTAATATTATTGAGGATTGGGCATTTAATGCGAATTTAACTCCGGAGGAAATTGACAAAGAAAGAGGGGTAGTCTTGGAAGAATATCGTTTGGGTTTAGGTGCTCAAAAAAGGATGCGAGATCATTATTTACCTAAAGCGTTGTATAAATCCCATTATGCTGAACGATTACCGATTGGTGAAAAAGAAATTATAGAAAAATTCAAATATGATAAATTATTATCGTTTTATAAGGACTGGTACCGCCCAGATTTAATGAGTGTTATCATTGTTGGTGATATTGACGTTGCTGAAATGGAGAGAAAAGTAATCGCTCATTTTTCGAGTTATCAGAATCCAAAAAATGAAAAGCCACGTCTAGTTTATGAGGTTCCTAATCATGCGGAAACTCTTGTGTCTATTGAAAATGATAAAGAAGCAACCTATGCGCAAGTACAATTGATTTATAAAGATTATGGTTTGCCAAAGAAAGTAGTAACTCTTGGAGATTATAAAAAAGAACTTGTTGAAAGGCTTTTTACATCAATGCTTAATAACAGATTGGATGAATTAACCAACTCTCCTACACCGCCTTTTACTTATGGATATACTTTTCACGGCTCTACTTGGGCTAGAAGTAAAAAAGCGTATCAATCTTTTGGTTTGTCACAAGAAGATAAACAGTTGGAAGCTTTGAAGGTATTGATAGAAGAAAATGAAAGAGTCAAAAAATTTGGTTTTACTCTGGGTGAATTAAATAGAGCCAAATCGAAATTTTTATCTCAGATTGAAAGTGCCTATAAAGACAAAGATAAAACCGAATCTGAAAATTTTGTTTGGGAGTATCAATCAAATTTTTTGACAAGTGAGCCTTCCCCAGGAATTGAGTGGCAATTTGCAATGACAAAACAAATGCTACCTCAAATTGAGCTAAAAGACGTTAATAGTTTCGTTAAAGAATTTATTAAGGAAGACAATCGTGTTGTCATTCTTACAGGTCCAGAAAAAGAAGGACTTAAAAAACCAACTGAAGAAGATGTTTTGAAAGTATTAAGGTTTAATTCAGATGAAATTAAACCTTATGAAGATGCTATTGTAGCGACAAGTTTGTTAAGAAAGGAAGTAATTCCAGGAGTTATTGTCAAACGTGAAAGTAATGATAAAATAGGAACAAAGACTTTATTTTTATCTAATGGAGCAAAGGTGACATATAAGAAAACAGACTTCAAAAATGATGAGGTACTTTTTGAAGCAGTAAGTTTTGGGGGAAGTAATTTATATTCTGATGAAGAGATGAAAAAAGTTCAATTTGCCAATGACGCATTGACGGACGCAGGTTTTTCCGGTCTGAAATTGAATGATATCAATAAATTCATGACTGGTAAAATTGCTAGTGTGTATCCTTACATCAGCAATACTACTGAAGGTTTTCATGGAAATGCAACCCCTAAGGATTTGGAATATCTATTTCAAATGACTTATGCCTACTTCACGGATCTAAATTTGGATACTGCAGCATTTGAAGGGTTTAAACAAAAACAATCAAGTTTTTATAAAAATTTGACATCACAACCTAATTTCTATTTTCAGCAAGAATTTCAATATTATCTGAATGTAGAAAACCCAAGGTTTAATGGTTTAATTCCAAATGAGAAAACATGGGGTGAAACTGATTATACGTTGGCTTACAAAAAATATAAAGAACGTTTTGCTAATGCTGGAGATTTTGAATTTTATTTTGTCGGAAATGTAGATAATAAAATAATGGAAGCTTATGCTTGTAAATATATTGCATCTTTACCATCTTCGGAGAAGAAGGAAAAAGCTATAGATTTAGGGTATAGATTGCGTAAAGGTGATTTGAAAAAAGTAGTTAACAAAGGAACGGATCCAAAAAGTTCAGTATCAATTATGTTCTATGGGGATGCGGTTTATTCTCCAAAAGAAGATTTGGTAATGAAAGCTTTAGGCGAAGTTTTGACCATAAAGTTAGTTGAAGAATTACGTGAAAACGAAAGTGGCGTATACGGAATCAGTGCAAGAGGAAGTATGAGTAAAGTACCTAATGGTGCCTTCAGTTTCAGTATTAAATTTCCATGCGGTCCTGAGAATGCTGAAAAACTGACTGCTTCAGCTTTGAGAGAATTAAAAAAAATAATTGATAACGGACCCGAAGCAAAAGATGTGGTAAAATTTAAAGAAGCCGAATTGCTTGAATATAAAAAAAATATAAAAGAAAATAGCTATTGGCTTTCTAACTTTAAGGAGTCATATATTAACGGTATTAGTCCTGAAGCAGTTCTTCAAAACGAAGCGAAAATTAATGCGATTACCGCAAAAGATATTCAAGATGTAGCAAAAAAATATCTTGCAAAAGATAAAGTGATTGGAATGTTGATGCCTGAGAAAAGCTAGATAATCAATTGATGTTTATTATAACCAGTTCTTAATAGAACTGGTTTTTTTATTCCAAAATAAAATCCAAATTCTCCTCAATATCTGCGCTTAAGTAATTTTCGTCTAGAAGAGAATCGGCCAATAGTTTTTTGCTTTCCTGTAGGCGAATGATTTTTTCTTCAACTGTATTTTTAGCGATAAACCGAATCACGTTTACTTTATTCAATTGTCCAATTCGATGCGCACGGCCAATTCCTTGTTTTTCTGAAAAAGGATTCCACCAAGGATCCAGAAAAACAACATAAGAGGCTTTGGTAATGTTAAGGCCAACTCCTCCAGCTTTCAAGGAGATGAAAAATAACAATGGTTTTTCTTGTCCTTGGAAACGATTGACTTGATATTCCCTTTCTTTTAAAGGGGTATCTCCAGTGAGTTCACAAAAATCGATTTTGTTTTCTTTGCACCAAGTTTTATAAAAATCCAGATTAGACACAAACGAACTAAAAACAATCGTTTTTTGGTTAGATTGTACCAAAGTTTCTAAATATCGAGTTACAGCAATATATTTCCCCGAATCCATTTCCGATTTAGAATCGATCATTTTCGGGTGATTGCTCAATTGTCTTAAGCGCATCAAGGTGTTGATAATGCTGATTTTGTCTCTGCTTGGACCTTCGGTTTTCAAAAGGAAGTTTCTGGCTTTAGATTTTTCCTCTTCGTACAATTTCTCTTGTTCGGGTTCCATTTCACAATAGAAAATTTGCTCGGACAGTTCTGGTAAATCTTTTAAAACCTGTTCCTTGGTACGTCGTAAAATAAATGGACTGATGAGGTTCTTTAATTCCAATAAACTGTTCTCGTCTTGTTTTTTCTCGATTGGGAATTTATAATTTTCGGCAAAAAAGGTATAACTCCCCAATATGTTTGGATTGATAAATTGCATTTGTGACCATAAATCATCAAGGGAGTTTTCTATTGGTGTTCCGCTCAACGATATTTTATGGCTGGCTTTTACTTGGTTGATTGCTTTGAAAATTTTAGAGTTTTTGTTTTTGATGTATTGACTTTCGTCCAAAATCAAATACCTGAAATTGTATTTTTCTAAAATCGAAATATCTCTCGAAACAATCGAGTAACTGGTGAAAATCAAGTCGTATTTTTCCAGTTTTTTGGAAAGCATTTTTCGATCGTTGCCAGTGTATTGCACTCTTCGGAAATGTGGTGTGAATTTCCTGGCTTCGTTGTACCAATTAAATACTAATGATGAAGGCAAAACAATCAGTGCTTTTAAGTATTCTTTTGGCATTGGAATTTCGTTCCCGAACAAATCCAGTTGAACATTTTCAGCTTTTTCAAAATCCAATTGTTCTTGCACAGCAACCATTGTTGTCAAGGTTTGCAATGTTTTTCCCAATCCCATGTCATCAGCCAAACATGCGCCAAGACCATTGTTGTAATGTTCCAAAAGCCATTTGACCCCTTGAATTTGATAAGGTCTCAGTGTTGCTTTTACCAAAGCAGATGGTTGGTATTCTATAACGGCTTGTAAGTTTGTCGAATCTTTCAGTTCTGGAATTCCTTCCAAAACAGCAAAATTATTTTTGGGCAATGTAAGTTTCCCGTTCTGAATTTTTGCCAATTTAGCCATTGGGCCGTAAAGTGTCATCCATTCTAGTGGAATCAAGAAGTAGTTGCCATTGGGTAAAAGAAAGAGTCGGTTTCGGTTTTTTATATTCGAAACTATTTCGCTGAAGCAAAATTCAAATGACTCGCAAACTACTATCATTTTGATGTCAAACCAATCGCTTTTGACTTCATTTGAGAATTGAATGGTGACTTTGTGGGTGTCGATTTTTTTACTGTCGATTTTTAAATCTTTAATCGAAAAACCCGAAGATTCTAAGATTTCCTGATTTTCTATCACCCATTGGATTGTTGCGTATGGATCTTGTTTTTCTTCTTTTGGCAAAAGTCCAAAGAAACCATTTTCGGTTTTAGATAAACCTAATTGCAGTAATTGATCTGTAAACGAAGATTCCGTTTCAGTACGTTTGAACTGAATGAGTTTGATGTTGTCTAAATCGCTTAAATCAATATTGGAATGGGTATTTTTGGTTGAATTTAACTCAAATGAATATCCGCTATAATCGAATGATAAGTTGAGATAATAGCTATTTTTGAAAAAATCCAACACAGGCTGAATCGCACAAGAAACGATTTTGTTTCTGGTTTCGATTTCAAAACCTGTTGCTGTAATGTTTGCCCTTTTGGCAATATCCTTGATAAATTTCTCAAAATAATCAGAAACCAATTTAGACGGAATCTCAATGGATTTTTTTGTCAAAAAAGGAGTGATTTTTTTAGAATTGATATGTTGTAAATGGAATAGCTTTTTGTCGACAATGAGCCAGCTTGGTTCGTCTAAAAGTAATTCGATCGCAACATCAGATGGATGAAAAACAGTTTCGTTGTCTTTTAAAGCCAAGGTATAGGTAATCCCGTTTTCGTGTTTGTCAAAATGGAGTTGGGTTTCTAAACTAGAATGGTTGGTGGTAAGCTTGCTCTTTCTGAAATCTTTCTCAGCGTTTAAATTTATAGACAAAGGAAAGTTCTCTTGCTTGACTATAGTATAAAACTGCTCTAAGTTGGTTTTTATAAATTGGCGAATACCAAAAGCTAGTTTAGAGTCTTTGAGTAAATCATCGATAGTCTTAGCAGATTTACTGTTTTTGCTGAATTTTTTAAAAACTTTTTCGGGTTTTAGATCTTCGCAAATAGTCAGCACTTTCTTGGTGTTGCTATCTAAATTATCAAAAATAACCCCGAAACTTTCTAAAACTTCGGGGCTTGCTTTTTTGTCTAAATAATTTATTTCTTCGGTTTGTTCGATGATATATGCCGTTGGAATAGGGCAATCTAGTTTTTTTTCAAAAGCAATATCAAAGCAGAACAGAAAGGAATTTTCGGTTTTCAAATGCAGTTATTTATTTAGATCCGTGAAGAGGGTTGAAATTTTTTAAGCCACAAATTACACAGATTTACACAGATTTCTTTGTTTGCGAATTTTTAATCTATGGGAATCTTTAAAATCCGTAGCAAAATATTTTTTTGGTAAAGCCAGTGATACTATTTAAAGCAAACTGGAATGATTTCACCTTTTGCCAAACAATATTTTTCTACCAATTCTGGAGCTATTTTATTTGTGTAATCTTCCTCGACAACGGTAAAACCAATGCTTCTTAGTTTGTCAAAATAATCGCGACCATAAATGCGTACGTGATCGTATTGCCCGAATATTTTGGCACGTTCTTTCTGGTCTGTAATACTATCATCAGCAAAGGTTATAGCTCTTGATAAATCTTGTGGAATTTGAAGAATTGCCATTCCGCCTGGTTTCAAGACACGATATAATTCCTGCATGGCTTTTGTATCATCCGGAATGTGTTCCAATACGTGATTGCAAAGAATTACATCGTACTGATTATCCTCGAAGGGTAAATTACAAATATCAGCCTTTACATCAGCCAATGGTGAAAATAAATCGGTTGTGGTATAATCCAGATTTTTTTGCTTGCGAAACATTTTGTAAAAAGCCTGTTCTGGTGCAAAATGCAATACTTTTTTAGGAGCTGTAAAAAAATCGGTTTGCTCGTTTAGGTATAACCAAAGCAAACGATGTCTCTCTAGCGAAAGTGTGCTAGGCGAAAGCACATTATTGCGTTGCGTTTCGTACCCATAAGGCAAGAATGATTTAAAACTTCTTCCGTCTATAGGGTCAGTAAAATTGTTTCCTTTTAATGAAAAAGCGATAATTGGTCTCGCCAGATAGCTCAATCTGATTAATAAAGGACGAGGAATGGTATTGAGAATTAATTTGAAAACAGATTTCATTTGATAAAAATTTAAACACGAATTTCACAAATTTACACGAATGAAGAGTGTGTAAAAAAAAGAATTTCACGAATATTATGTTATGATTAAAGAATTACTCTTTTGTATTTTAGACTGTCTTCTCCAAAATTAACTAGTAATCCTAGTTTGTTTTGTGATGCGGCAAGATAGTTTAATGTTTGTTTTATTTCACTACTGGAAAGTTCTTGAATTGCTTTTATTTCTAAAATAATTTCATCAAAAATCACAAAATCGGCAAAATAATAGGTTGGTAAAATAATCTCCTTGTATTCGATGTTGAATTTTGACTCTCTTGAATAGGGAATATTATTTTTCTTAAACTCATATTCTAAAGCATCTCCATAAACCTTTTCACTATGACCTTTTCCAAGAATTTTATGAACCTCCATACAAAGACCGACAATTGTATACGCTTCTTCTTTTAAATATAAATCGTGCATCTTTTGAAGTTAGTGAGATTTTAATAGATTTAAATTTCGTGCTAATTCGTGAAATTTGTTTTTTTTCAGTTTAGTTTGCGAAATTTTTAGATTTAGAATTCGTGCCAATTCGTGAAATTCGTGTTTAAATAACTAAAGGCACTTTTCTAAACTCATCTTCCTCATTACTCACAATTCCCAGTTCTTTGTAGATATAAGCAAACGTTGATAAAATCTCTGGTTTTCCGTCTATAATAGCTACGTCGTGTTCAAAGTGGGCACTTGGTTTTCCGTCTGCAGTGGTGATTGTCCAACCGTCTTTGTGTTGTTTGATGTTTTTGGTTCCCATATTGATCATTGGCTCAATAGCAACAACCATTCCTTCAATTAAAAGTTTTCCACGACCTTTTTTACCGTAGTTAGGCATCTCCGGATCTTCGTGCATTTTTTGCCCTAAACCATGACCTACCAGTTCTCGAACCACACCATAACCGTGTGCTTCGGTATATTTTTGAATTGCATTACCTACATCTTCAACACGGTTTCCA